>JANODO010000108.1:0-80203 GCA_031412735.1 Rariglobus sp.
GGTTGGGGTGTTTGTTAGCCTTTTTTTTTTTTTTTTGGGGTTCGCCTTTCTGCCGGGGGGGGGGGTGGGTGTGGGCCGGTTTTTGTGCCTTTTCACGCCGCCACCCCCCCCCCCCACCCCGACCACCCGAGGCACCGAGAACCAAGCGAGGATCGCAGCAGATTTGGCGCAGGCGGAGCAGCTGCGTGAGCGTGGCCATGCGCATCGAGTTTTCCGTGGCGCCGTCGGCGGCCAGGGCGTCTAACTCCTGCTCGGATTTTTGCTGCCACTCGGTGTAGAGGCGCGACTGGGCGGCGGTCGGCTCGCAGTAGAGGACTTGCTCGATTTTGTCGGGCAGCTCGGTGGCGACGACCTTCTTGGTGCGACGGAGAATGTAGGGCGCGGTTTTGGCGCGAAGCCGTTCGTCGAACCAGGTGCGTTCGTCGCTCTTGGTGCCGGACGGAACTTTTTCGAGGTAACCTGGCATGAGCAGATCGAAGAGCGCGCGCAGGTCGTCGAGTGAGTTTTCCACCGGCGTGCCGGTGAGCAGGAAGCGACTCTTGGTGTTGAGCGAACGCAGCGCCTGCGCGTTTTGCGTGCGGCGGTTTTTGATGTGCTGGGCTTCGTCGGCGATGAGGGCCGAGAAAGTGAAATCGGCAAAGCGGTCGCGGTCGCGAGCGAGCGTGCCGTAAGACGTGATGACAACGTCGTGGGCGTTGGCATGCGCGGTGTCGGTGAGTCGCTGGTTACCGTGGTGAATAAAGACGCGCAGCTGCGGGGCGAAGCGCACGGCTTCGCGACGCCAGTTTTCCACGAGCGACGCGGGGCAGACCACGAGGGACGGGAGCTTGGAGTCGGCGAGCGTCGTAAGGAGCGCGATGGCCTGGAGGGTTTTACCGAGGCCCATTTCGTCGGCGAGAATGCCGCCTAAGCCGAGACGGTGGAGGTGCCAGAGCCAGGCCACACCGATTTGCTGATACGGGCGCAGCAACGCGGCGAGTTCGGGTGCTAGCGGCGCGGGCGTGAGCGTGGAGAGATTGCGGAGCGCGTCGCTGCGGGCCTTCCAGGCGGCCGGCGCCTGGTAATGAGGCACGAGTTCGTCGATGAGCTCCTGGACCTCGGCGACGCGGGCGGCCGGGATGCGCCAGGTGCGGCGTGCGGAGGCGGGCGCGGTCCCACTGCCCGCGAGCGCGCGCTGGGCGGCGGTGATCCGGGCGATCTTTTCGGGCGGCAGCAGAAAAACTTTGCCGGAGGCGTCCTCAACGTAGCCGCGATTGGTGGCGAGGGCGGTGCGCAGACCTTCTTCGCCGACCTTGCCGGCTTGCAGACCGAGCGTGAGGGTGAATTCGCCGGCGGTTTCGGCGATGTCGCATTGGACGTCGGCCTCGGCGATCTTTGCGGTGTTTTTATCGAAGTTGTCGGTGAAGTCGGCGTGCCAGGTGTCGCGGAGCGCGCCGAGGTGGATGGCGAGGAAGTTGAGGGTCTTGTGGCGGTCGCGCAGCCACCACTTGCGGGTGGTGGCGTCGAGGGCGAAGCCGTTGGACTTAACGAGATCGAGCGCGGCCGCATAGCCGCTTTGTTCGCGCGAAGGCAGGCTGATCGCGAGGTAGTGCTCGCTGCCGTCGATGGTCAGAGGAGTTGAGGAGGAGGCGGGCGAGGGGCGAGAGGCGATTAGCGAAGGGCGCGGAGCCGGTGCAGTGGAGACTGGCTTAGGGGCGGGGGCTTCGTCGAGGTGTTCACTTACGCCGCGCAGGCGTGGGCCGATCCAGAGCAGGGGAGCTTGCGGTGAGTTGACGAAAGCGAAGACGGGCTGGCCTTTGAGCGCGGACACGAGTTCGCGGAGTTGGGCACGTGTTAGCTGAAGAAACGGAGGCAAGGCGGCCGCTCCTCCGCAGAGGCGCTGTAGCAACCCAAGAGCGGGTAAAATAGCGGGCGGGGGTAAGGTCGAGAGATCGAGCTCCACCTTCACGGCAATCGCATCACGTGGGGCGGAGGCGGCGAGATTAGGCGGGAGTAATACGCGAAGCATGGCTCAAAATCCCCTGTGGGCATCGGTTGACGCGAGCGGAAATTTTTCGGAATAAGACCCGTTCCAAATGCTCTCATCTTGATAATCCATGTCGTCGGACGATTCATTCAAGCAGTTGGTCGATGCCTACTACGCGCCGCTTTACCGGTTTGCGCTGAGCTTGGCGCGGAATTCCGCCGACGCCTGCGACCTGACGCAGCAGACGTTTTATGTGTGGGCAACGAAAGGTTCGGCGTTGCGCGATGGCTCGAAGGTGAAGACCTGGCTTTTCACGACGCTTTACCGCGAGTTTTTGCGCGGACGCCGCCGCGGCACGCGAATGACCGCGTTCGACGATCTGCCTCCCGGCGAAGAAGACCCGCTGGCAGCGGAGGCCGATCTGGCGCTCAACATGGATGCGCAACTCGTCGTCGAGGCCTTGCAGGAAGTGGACGATGCGTTTCGCGCGCCACTCACGTTATTCTACCTTGAAGATCTGCCGTATCAGGAAATCGCCGACATGCTTGAAGTGCCCATCGGCACGGTGATGTCGCGGTTGTCGCGCGGCAAAGCGCAGCTCCGCGCGGTGCTGGCCCAGAAAGAAACCGCGCAAAAAGTAATACCCTTCCCTCATTCGCAGAGGAAAACGTCATGAATACCATTGAGGCCAAATTTATTTTACAGGCCCGCCGTCCCGATGGTCGGGATGACGCTGATCCGCAGTTCGCCGAAGCGCTTGCTCAAGCGCGGCGCGATCCTGCGCTGGCCGAGTGGCTGGCGCGCGAGCAGGCATTTGATGCGACAGTCTCCGGCAAACTCCGGGCGGTTCAGCCGCCTGCCGGTCTGCGCGACGCGATTCTTGCTGGAGCACGCATGAGCCGCCCGGTGCCGTTCTGGCGTCGGGCGCAGGTGCTCGCGATGGCGGCAAGTGTGGCGATCATTATCGGACTCGTGTCGACTTGGCCGGTTGTGAGACCGGCGGCCGATGTCGAACGGCTGGCGCTCGGCGTGATGAGCGAAGTGGACTCCGATGCGCATCATGACGCGATGCCGAGACCTCAGGGTGCATTGCGCACGTTGCTGGCCGATTCCGGCGCGCGCTTGGCGGCGGGCGTTCCCTTCAATTTTGATCAACTGAAGGCGAGCGGTTGTCGTTCGCTACGGATCGGTGGTCGCGAGGTGCTGGAAGTGTGTTTCGAGCGCGGCGGGGAGTTTCACCTCTACGTGGCGCGCCGCAGTGATTTCTCGGGTGATGCCGAGCCGATGTTCCGAGAGCGCGGCACGCTGGCTTCGGTTACGTGGACGGATGCGCAGCACGCTTATGTCTTGGTGACGGGCGAGGGCGCGGCGGCTTTACGGAACGTTTTTTAAGTTTTCGGGAATAAGTGGGTGTTGGGTGGCTCTCATCCACATACACTTATGTCCTCCACTACTTGCCTAACCCTATCAAAGCCTTTGCTCGTCGCGAGCTGGGTCGTTCGCGCCATCGTTGCAGTCATTCTCGTGCAAACGCTGTTCTTCAAGTTCTCCGGCGCGCCGGAGTCAGTCTATATTTTTGAAACAGTCGGGCAGGAGCCTTGGGGGCGCTACGGTTCGGGCGTGGTCGAGTTGATCGCGGCGGTTCTGCTCTTTGTGCCGGCACTCGTTCCAGTCGGGGCGGGGCTCGCGCTCGGAGTGATCAGCGGAGCGATTTTCTTCCATATTACCAAACTGGGCATCGTCGTTAAGGACGACGGCGGGCTGTTGTTCGGGCTGGCGCTGGTGGTGTGGGTTGGCGGTGCGTTTGTATTCTGGGTGCACCGCCGAAGTCTGCCGGTGATCGGCTCCAAACTTTAATCAATCAACCTCCATCAAGTCATGAAACTCTTCACGCGTATCATCTGTATTTTCTGCACGCTGTTCGCCGCCGGCATCGTTCGGGCGGAAAAGCCCGTGAACACCACGTTTACCGGCGTTGCGATCAAGGGCTACGACCCGGTCGCTTACTTTGCTGAAAGCAAGCCGATCAAGGGCAGCTCCGATTTCGTCTACGAGTGGAACGGCGCCGAGTGGCGTTTCGCGAGCGCGGCGAACCGGGATCGGTTCAGAGCCGAACCGGTGAAATATGCCCCGCAATATGGCGGCTATTGCGCGTGGGCGGTGAGTCGTGGTTACACGGCCGGTATCGATCCTGACGCCTGGAAAATCGTGAACAACCGTCTCTATCTCAATTACAGTCCAAAGGTGCAGGCGCAGTGGTCGGAGGATATTTCAGGCAATATATCCAAGGCCGAAGAAAACTGGCCGAAGATCCTTAAAAACTAAAAGTGTCCTCATGATTGCTCACTGCATTCGCGATAACATCGAAGCCTTGCGCCAGGGGATCGGGTTGCTGGGCGGACTCTCGCCCGAGAACTACATGAAACGCACTCCGGCGTGTTTCAACAGTTCGGCGGGCGGACACCTGCGTCACATCGTTGAACATTATCTCAGTTTTTTGCAGGGTGTTGAAACGGGCGAAATTGATTACGAAGCACGCGCGCGGGATCCCTTCATCGAAAACGATCCGGATTATGCGGTGGCTCAATTAGAGTCGATCGGCGAGCGACTCGCCCGGATTTCTGGGGATCGGACGTTGCGCGTGCGCGTCGAAGCCACGCCGGAGGGTGTCGCCCCGGAGTGGTGCGTATCAACGGTGGTGCGCGAGCTGGAGTTTCTGCTGAGCCACACGGTGCACCATTACGCGCTCATCGGGGTGATCTGCCAATTGGCGGGGCACGGGTTGCCCAAGGATTTCGGCATGGCTCCGTCTACCTTGCGTTATCTGAAGGAGCAGTCTGCCGCGACCGCATGTGCACGCTGACTTGGCGAGTTGCCGAGACCGGCGGTTACGATCTTTTTTTTAATCGCGACGAGCGCAACACGCGCGCTCCCGAGCGGCCGCCGCAGCGGGGGTGCACCGATGCGGGCGTGGGTTATGTTGCGCCTGAGGATGGTGACCATCACGGGACTTGGATCGTGCTCAATGCGCACGGGGTCACGGTGTGCTTGTTAAACTATTACCCGCGTGGGCTCGTCGAAGTGGGGCGGAAAAGCCGCGGACAATTACCTCTTGCGTGTGCATCGTGCGCGCGGGCCGATGAAGTGCCGTCGGTGCTGAGAGGCGTGGAGCTGGCGTGCTTCGCGCCGTTTCACTTGGTCGCGGTCGATGCGGCGGGCGGAGCGATTCACCTGCGGTGGGATGGGCGGGCGTTGCACGAGGCGCCAGCGCCGGAGTTTTTAACCTCGTCGTCATTTGAGCCGGAACGCGTGCAGACGGAACGGGCGGCGCAGTTCGCGAGGTGGCCGGGGCGCTCAAGCGAGACGTTGTTAAGCTTTCATCAGCAGCACCACTCCGAAACGGGCGCGAAGTCCGTCTGCATGCAACGGGCGGATGCTTGCACACGCAGCATTTGCGCGGTGCGGGTGCGACCGGATTTTAGGGAGATCTGCTACCAACCGGTGAAGTGGGGCGGCGAAGCGGTGACGGCTCCGCTACTGATGCGCCTATGAACCTGCACGGGGTTGAAACGTATTTGCTGGCTGGAGACGTGCCCCTGGCCTTGGCCGCGCTGGCGCTGGCCACCTTGGTGAGCGAGGACCTCGCCTGCATCGCGGCCGGCTTGCTGGTGGCATCCGGTAAGCTGGCGTTTGGTCCGGCGACCGCGTCGTGTTTCGCAGGAATCTTTACGGGGGATCTTTTGCTGGTCTTTATTGGACGTAAGCTGGGGCGCGGGGCGCTGGAACGATGGCCGTTGCGCGGGCCGGTATCTCGCGAAGCGGTCGCGCGGGCGGAGCAATGGTTTTTGAAGCGCGGGGCGTGGGTGATTCTGGCGAGTCGGTTCATGCCCGGGACCCGGTTGCCGACCTACGTGGCGGCGGGAATGTTGCGTATGTCCTGGGTAAAGTTCCTCGGCTGGTTTGCACTCGCCTGCGGTTTATGGACACCCCTTTTGGTGGGTGCGGCCATGCTGGCTGGAGAGACGGCGCGCGGCTGGCTACATGCGTGGGCGAGCGGGGCAACGGCTTTCGTGGTCGCGGGCGCGTTGGTTTGGTTGCTGGCAGGTGTGGCAACCCGGGTGTCGACGTGGCGCGGGCGCCGGTTGTTGCTCGGAAGATGGAGACGGCTGACTCGTTGGGAGTTTTGGTCAAGGTGGGCGGTGTATCCGCCGATCGTGGTGTATTGCGCGTGGCTCGCGTTGCGGTTTCGCGGGGTGACGTTGTTCACGGCTGTCAATCCCGGCATCGGCGCGGGTGGCGGGCTGGTGGGAGAATCAAAGAGCGCGATTTTGGAGGGTCTGGCGGGAGCTGGCGAAGCGGTGGCGGCGTGGCGAGTCGTTGAGCGCGGAGGGCTCGAAGAGCGCGAGGCGGTCGTGCGGGCATTTGCTGATGAACACGGCTGGCCGGTGGTGCTCAAGCCCGACGTGGGCGAGCGCGGTTCGGGCGTGGTCGTCGCTCGTGATCCGTCGGCGGCGCGGGCGGTTTTGTTGGCACAACCGGAGCAGATGATCGCGCAGCGCTACGTGCCTGGAGTTGAGTATGGCGTATTCTACGTTCGGATACCGGGTGCGAGAAGCGGTGAGATTTTTGCCGTGACGGACAAGCGCATGACGAGCGTCGTGGGCGATGGGCGGCGGACGTTGGAGGAGTTGATCTTGGCAGATGAGCGGGCGGTGTGCATGGGCAGCTTCTTCCTGAAGAAGTTTGCAAAGCGGCTCCATGAAGTGCCGCTGGCAGGCGCGTCGGTTAAGTTGACCGAGCTGGGCACACACTGCCTAGGAGCGGTTTTTCTCGATGGTGCCGACTTGGTGACGGCGGAGTTGGAAGCGGAGGTCGAACGCATCAGCCGGACCTTCGCGGGTTTTTATTTCGGACGCTACGATGTGCGCACAGAGTCAGCGGAAGCTTTCAAACGCGGTGAGTTCACCGTCATCGAACTGAATGGGCTCACTTCGGAAGCGACGAGCATTTACGATCCGAAGCATTCGGTGTGGTTTGGTTGGCGGGTTTTGAGGAGGCAGTGGAGGCTGGCGTTTCAGATCGGTGAGGCCAATCGGGCACGAGGAACGCGTCCGCTGACGGTGCGGGAGATTTGGGGTCTTTTATGGAGGAATGCACAGCCATGAACACGAATCGTTACGAGTTGAGACTTGCCTTCGGACCTCAGGACGAGCGGGCGGCACAGCGGCCGAGGTTTATTGCGGCATCGCATCGCAACCAAAGTGTTCTGGGGTGGCTGTGCCGGGGAATCGCCCAAGGAGTGGGTGAACGGTAAGCGCGGTTCCGGTTGGGGTGGGGGACGCGCGCCGGTTTTGGCTGTCGGCCTTATGTTGTTCCTGTTTTTAGAAGGAATAACCAGCGATGGATCTGAAGTTCTGCCGATTAAGGCATCGCTTTTGGTGTCGGCGGTCCGAAACGGCTGGACAGTGGTGCCAGCGGGTGTGCGCTTTTAAGTGCAGGCTGATCGGTCCGTGGGGCGGCAGGTGTGCTGGTGAGCGATATGAAACTGCTTTCGCCCCCCCTAATCCTACAGTGTTAAGCTGAAGGGCCGGGTCATTTTTTCCGTAGGTAGGCTGCCTGCTTGCAGGCGCGGTTCGGAGCGCGAGCGAGCTCGCGGCCTACATATTTCTGATCAGGCTAACAAAGCAGAACTACAGCTCTCGACTCTCCCATGGATTCGGGGGCGCGTCGTTTGGGGGACCCTGACTGCTGCGGTTGAGGTGCGGCATGGCTTGGGTGGGTGTTCGCGCACGGAAATAATCACATTACGTGCTTGAAAAATACAGTATATCCGCCGTATCCTGTTCTTCAACAGTTGTATAAGTAATAATTAGTGACCCGGGTTTGAAGTAAATATGTTGAATGAATTTTACGCATTAATGTGTTTAAGAATGGCAATTTGCCGTTGTTTTGGTTTTTCAACCTCCGTCCTTGGATGTCTTTTGTCTTGCCAATCTTAACCCGAGCGGGATTTCTCCTATCACTTATTGACCCTTCAGCTATGAATATTACACGCTTCGCACTTCTCTTGTTTGCTGCGGCTTTGAGTTCGCTTGTTGCCTCCGCGCAGCAAGCTTCCTCTGAAGCTTTTGTTTCTTCCGTAACCGGTTCGGCCACTGTGATCGTTCCCGGTTCCACCACCGCTGTTCCTCTCGTCGCTGGCCAGAAGCTCCCCGAGGGTTCTCTCGTCGCCACCGGAGCTGGCGCCTCCGTGCTGATTCAGTCGCACGAAGGCATTGAAACAGGCCTCGGCGCCAATTCGTCGGCGACGGTCGGCATGCACAGCGTGAGCGCTGACGGCGTGCGCACCGCTGTGATCGATCTCAAGGAAGGCACGACTGTATCTGTGCTCGATCCAGCCAAGCGTGCGGTTAACAACTACGCGATCCGCACCCCGAAGGGCGTTGCCGCCGCTCGTGGCACGACCTACTCGACTTCGGTTAGACTCAGCAGTGGTGGCCAAGCGATCGTCACTGTTAACACCCTGACCGGTGCCGTGAGCTTCTCAATCGTGGGTGGTCCGTCGCTTACCGTCTCTGCAGGTAACTCGTCAAACTCGTCTTCTGGAACCGTCACCTCGATTTCGACAGCTGTTGCCAACGCCTCCACTGCTCAAGCTAAGCAGGATATTGCTGATGCACTGAACGCCGTTGTCACGGTGGTTGCTGTTTTGGCCCAAACGAGTCCCTCCGTGGGCGGCGGTTTGGCCCAAAACACGCTTAACAATGTTGTTGAGAATGTAACCAAAGTCGCGAACGAGATCAGCGCAACCAATTCAACCCTCGCTGCTGCAATCGTTACCTCCACGGTGGCGGCTGTTGAGGTTTACGCCGGCAACGGTTCCCAAGCTGCTCTCGCGCAGATTAACCGGAGCGCAAACGATGCGAACAAGGTTGTCGCCGTTGCTGCCGAGGCTGTCGTGAACACGCCGATTGTTGTGACGGTGACTGCGACCCCCCAAGGGCCGGTTATAATCGTGCCTGTCGCTCCCGCCCCCAACTCGACTCAGCCCACGCTTGATACCACCCTCATCATCAGCCCTTCTCTTTAATTAGGGTTCTCAGTTCCAGACCGGCATCGAAAGATGCCGGCTTTTTTGTGCCTGAATACAGCTGTTGGGTAGGCGAGATCGAAACCGTTGTTGGTCGCCCCAGGTGGACGGCGATCTCACCAAGCGCTGTCTCAGGCGAACGTTTCTTTGTAGTTGGACTTCAATGGTCGGGAGGGACGTCCGGGGCATCAGGTTCCAATGTGTGAGATAGTTCCGATGTGGGAGCGACCTTGCTCGCGATGATTGATCATCTTAAGCGAGCCCGCTCCTACGTCGGACTACCTCTCAGAGTCGACCCGCACAGGCCTACTTGATGTCGTCGATGAAGGAGGTCTGTCGCTGCGGTTGAGCGGCCTGGCGCATCCCCTCGTCTTCGGGCTTCGTGGAGAGGTGTCTCGGAGGCCGGGAGACGCGCTGGGCGACGGCGGCCTCGCGGTCGGAGACAATGCGGTCGCAGATCTTGTGGATCTGCAGGCGCAACCAACGCGACGTCTGGCTCTTTTCGTCGTAGTCGGCGGGGCCGTAGTGATCGATGCGGCCGACCTGCCTCAAGCGGTCATTTTGCTCGAACTCAGCGGTCGAGTCGGGGTTGTAGACGGCATAGGCTTTGCCTCCGCCGTTTTTGACGACCGAGAAGCTGGGTATGTCGCTGGGGCCGTCTGCAATGTAGATCATGTTTTGCAGGGGGATGCGGCGATCCTCGGGATTGATGTTGGAGTTCACATCGATCGCCGGGTTTTTGTTGGTCCCCTTGTTGATCTCGAAAATCGCGCGGGTCTTGGTCGTGTTATCGATGACCATGCCGATTTGGGCGATCTCGGCCTCGGCCGATAGGTCCATTTCCTTCTGCTTGAGGAAGCCGGGCTGAAGCGGGTTTTCGATAAATTCACAGCCCCAGATTCCGTCCACTCCGGGGGCGGCGGCGCTGCCGCGGATCAGCTCGGCCAAACCCGTGCTGACGATGTAGTGCTCAAGCGAAATCTCGTGCTTGATGTGCTCGGTCTTCTCGCGAACGAACGTGCGGCTGCGATCAAAAAACGATGGCATGCCCGGATAGAACTGGATGTCCGCCCCGCACGCGCGCAGCAGGCGGTTGTTGAGGCCGCCCATCTGACCGGCGAGCACGTGGGTGAGGATGTGGTTCAGGTAGGCGATTTCGCCCGAGAGTTGGTATCCCCGCTTGTGATAATGGGAGACCAGGTTGTTGGTCTCGTTCCAAAAGTTGCTTTCGTTGATGCCGTAGCGGCGAAACAACGGCGACTGCATGTATTCGGGGATTAAGGTCTTGTCGAAATCCCAGATGCACGCGATTATGTTCTGAGTGAAAAGCGTCGTGGCCATTGCTGATCAACACCGCTAGGCATAAGTGCCGCAGTTTTCGTTGAGCGGGCTTAAACAAGCCGCTCGTAAAAGCCTGCGCAACGCGCAAATCCTATCTGCGCCGACGCCAATCGTCTTTTTTTGCATGGATTCCCTGCCCGATATTTTACCCTTCCAGCGCCGCCTCGATGAACTCGATGCGCAGATGGCGGAGCCCAGTTTTTACGCCAACGCCCGCAAGGCGGCGGACATCTCGCGCGAGCAACAGAAGCTCGCCGCGCTGATCGCCAATCACAAAGCCTACGAGAAGACCGGACTCGGGATCGACGAGGCTCAGGCTTTGCTCAGGGATCCTTCCGGTGACGCCGAGTTGAAGGAGTTGGCCGCGGCGGAGCTGCCCGACTTGGAAGCCAACCATGCCCGGTTACACGACGTGGTCCTAGGTGCGATGCTTCCGCCCGATCCGGGTGATTCGCGGAATACCGTGATGGAAATCCGCGCTGGCACGGGTGGCGAGGAGGCGGCTCTTTTTGCGGCCGAACTCACCCGCATGTATCAACGCTACGCCGAGCAGCGCGGTTGGAAGATCGAGCCGATGGGCAGCAGTCTCAGTGAACGCGGCGGCTTTCGCGAGGTGAGTTTTCTGATCACCGGGCAGGATGTTTATCGCCAGTTCAAGTTCGAGAGCGGCGTGCACCGCGTGCAGCGAGTTCCCCTGACCGAGGCCAACGGGCGTGTTCACACGTCGACGGTCACGGTCGCGGTGCTACCGGAGGCCGAAGAGGTCGATGTGCACATCGACCCACAAGACCTTGAAATCAGCGTGATGCGAGCCAGCGGCCCGGGCGGGCAGGGGGTCAACACGACTGACTCGGCTGTGCGCATCATCCACAAGCCGACCGGCATGATGGTTTACTGCGCGGATGGCCGTTCTCAGCAAAAGAATAAAGCCAGCGCGATGGCGGTGCTCCGCTCGCGGCTGCTTCAGCTGAAACAAGAGGCGGAGCACGCGAAATATGCTAGCGAGCGCAAAAGCCAGATCGGGACCGGCGGGCGGAGCGAGCGGATACGAACCTACAGTTTCCCTCAGAACCGAGTCACGGATCATCGAATCGGTCTGACGCTTTACAGTCTTCCGCAAGTCCTGGAGGGCGCGATCGACGGCATCATCGAGGCGCTGCAACGCGCCGATTTCGAGGAGAAATTTGCCGCCCTCACGGGGCAGATCTACACGCCGCGTCGCGCTGGCTCAGGCGATGATGAATAATACCAACGGCGAAATGTTTTCAGACTCCAAACCCACGGGCGAGACGCCCGTGCCACATCGATCATCGTCGGGCGTGGCATGAGCGTCTCGCCCCTGTCTGGGAAAATCTAAAAACAACCCGCGACTGGTGTAATCCGCCAGCCCTACAATCGCCTTAGCCGTTATGTCGCCCGTCCCCACTCCTCCCGTTCCCCCGAACACGCCTGCGCCGCCGACGCCGCTCACGCTTCTTGCCGTGATCCAAAAGACCACGGATTTTCTCACCGCCAAGGGCGTGGAATCGGCACGATTGAATGCCGAGTTGCTCATCGGTCATGCGCTCGGGCTGAAGCGCATGCAGCTCTACTTGCAATTCGAGCGGGTCCTCGTCGAGGCGGACCTTGAAAAGATCCGTCCTTTGGTGAAACGCCGAAGTCTGCGGGAACCCCTGCAATACATCCTCGGTGAGACCGAGTGGTCGGGGTTGCGTTTGAAAGTGGATCGGCGCGCACTCATCCCTCGTCACGAAACCGAGCTGTTGATCGACTTGATTGTCGAGCGACTCGCCGTCCCCCCGGAGCGTATTCTCGATCTGGGCACGGGCTCCGGGGCGATCGCTCTGGCGCTGGCCAAGCGTTATCAAGGTGCGAGCGTCATGGCGGTCGATTCCAGTGCTGAAGCGCTCGCGCTGGCCTCGGAAAACGGTGTGGCGCTGGAACTCGCGGCTCGCGTCGAGTTCGTGCGATCAAGCTGGTATGCGGCGCTTCCGCCGGATCAATGCTACGATCTCATCGTTTCGAATCCCCCGTATCTCACGGCCGAGGAGACGGCTGCCGCCGAACCGGAAGTTCGCGTGCACGAACCCGTCGCGGCACTCACGTCGGGTGGCGGAGGACTGGACGTCCTTCGCGTGATCATTTCAGGAGCTGTTGGATTTTTGAAACCGGGCGGCTTGCTGGCCTTGGAAACCGGAATTGCTCAACACGCCGAATTGGCCCGCTTGCTGGCGAACGCGGGGTTCATCGCGGTCGAATCGCGACGCGATCTTACTGATCGAGACCGGTTTGTTTTTGCCTGCACGCCGTTGGTCTGAACCATCAGCCGACGGATCAACATGGAGGTGGTCCCTCCTGGTATCTTGTAACACTAAAGTTTTCGCATTTTGTAGGGCGTCACCTTGCGTGAGGCCGAGTAGTGTTTGGGGGCGCGCACGCCGAACCGGCCTGACACAAGGTCAGGCCCTACATGCGTAACATATAGTGGGACAGCATACTAGGTCGGGCAGCAGTGTCCTTAACGAGGGCGGGAGACCCCGTCTCCCGTTGGACTCAACGCTTACTTGGCGTTGTCGTCGGGCCCCAGCATGTAGCCTATCCCATGGACCGTGCGGAAGGAGTCTAGGCTGAGGCCGTGGCGTTTAAAGAGTTCGCGCACCTTCACGATGTATTGGTCGAGGGAGCGGCTCTTCACATCGGCATGTATACCCCAGACGGAGTGAATCAAAGCCTTGCGGGTGATCACGGCACCGCGGTTTTCGTGGATGTAGGCGAGGATACCCAGTTCTTTGCGGCCGATCTTTTCGGACTTGGCACCGGGGAATTCGATTTCGAGCCGCACCGGCACAACTTGCGCACCGCAGAACTCAAACGGCTCGTCGATGACGCGCACGTTTTTGGTAAGGTTGAGATCGGTATTGGACTCGGCGCGGCGCAGGACCGCGCGGATCCTGGCGACCAGCTCGGGGAAACCAAACGGCTTGGTGATGTAATCGTCGCCGCCGAGCTCAAGCCCGCGCACCTTGTTCACTTCCAGCGCATTACCGGTTAGGAAAATCGTAGGAACGTGGATGTCGTTGCCCTTTAATTCTTCGAGCAGCGCAAAGCCCGATTGGTCGGGAAGGTTTACGTCGAGGAGCAGGAGATTGGCGAAATTACGTTTGAGAAAACGCAGGGCCAAGGCGCATCGATTGTAGACTTGGGTCTGCATGCCGGCCTCTTCGAGATGCAGGCAGATCAATTTGGCCAGCTCCTCTTCGTCCTCGATCACCAGAATAAGGGGTTTGGGTTCGGCGCGCATAAAGGATAAAAATTGAGCTAAAAAACAGTAAGACGGTGGTAGTTTTTTACAAATCACTCCGGGTTGTCAAAAGAAACGTCCCTGGGCACGGAGTGAATTTTCCGGATGGAGAATAAACTTGAAGGGCTCCGGCGCGGCGTGTCCCTTGGCCGCGTGTCTGAAAATGCTCCCCTGCTCATGCTTGGGTTGCCGAAGGGCAGCCTCGAGGAATCCACCAAAAACCTGTTCGCCAAGGCGGGCTGGAAGATCACGACGAGTTCGCGGTCTTACAAGCCGTCGATCGACGACCCGGAACTCGACGGCCGTTTTGTGCGTGCTCAAGAGGTGAGCCGCTACGTCGAGCACGGCTTCTTCGACTGCGGCCTGTCCGGCTACGACTGGGTGCAGGAGAATAACGCCGATGTCATCGAGGTGTGTGATCTGGTTTACAGCCGAGCCTCGACGCTCCGATCACGCTGGGTGCTGTGCGTGCCCGAGTCGTCCCCGGTGAAGACCGTGGCGGATCTCGAGGGAAAACGCGTCGCCACCGAGCTCATGAATACCACCAAGCGGTTCTTTGCCGAGAAGGGCGTGAATGTGGAGATCGAGTTCTCCTGGGGTGCGACCGAAGTGAAAGTGCCCGATCTGGTCGATGCGATTGTGGACATCACCGAGACCGGCTCGTCGCTGCGCGCCAATAAACTCCGGATCGTCGACACGCTCCTCTACACGAACACGAAATTCATCGCCAACAAGGCCAGCTGGGCCAACCCGGCCAAGCGCAAAAAGATCGAGACCATCGCGCTACTCCTGCGCGGCGCGCTGGAAGCCGGCAGCAAGGTTGGGCTCAAGCTCAACTTGCCCAAGACCTCGCTCGACGCCTTGCTCAAAGCATTACCCTCCTTGCGCAACCCGACGATCTCTCCGCTCAGTTCGCCCGAGTGGATTGCGGTGGAAACGATTATCGATGAGAGTGTCGTCCGCGAAATCATCCCTCAGTTGAAGGAGCTCGGTGCCGAAGGCATCGTGGAGTATCCGCTCAACAAGGTCGTTTACTGAGCGACTTTCCACCATGGCGAAATCCACCCAAGTCACTCTCGGCCTGCTGCAGCACGCCTGCTCGGCCGATCCCAAGGCGAACCTCAAAAAGACGCTTTCGCTCGTCGATCAGGCTGCGAAGAAAGGCGCGCAGATTATCTGCACGCAGGAAATGGTGACCTCGCAGTATTTCTGCCAGAGCGAAGAGCATCGCTTCTTTGATCTCGCCGAGCCCATTCCGGGCCCGTCGACCGCAGCCTTCCAAAAAGCGGCCAAGAAGCATGGCGTGGTGATCATTGCCTCGCTGTTCGAGCGCCGCGCGTCCGGCCTCTACCACAACACAGCCGCCATCATCGACGCCGACGGCAAGCTGCTTGGTATCTACCGGAAGATGCACATCCCCGATGATCCGCTCTTCTACGAGAAGTTCTACTTCACCCCCGGCGACACGGGCTTCAAGGCGTGGGACACGAAGTTCGGCCGCATCGGTGTGCTGATCTGCTGGGACCAGTGGTATCCCGAGGCCGCCCGCCTCACGGCTATGCAAGGAGCGGAGATTCTTTTTTATCCGACGGCGATCGGCTGGCATCCCAAGGAGAAGGCCGAATACGGCGTCAACCAACACGGCGCGTGGGAAACCATTCAACGTTCGCACGCCGTGGCTAACGGTTGCTATGTCGCGGCCATCAACCGCGTCGGCCACGAGATCATCGACGGGGTGGGCGGCGACGGACTTGAATTCTGGGGGCAGACGTTTGTCGCCGGCACCAGCGGACAGATTCTCGCCAAGGCCAGCACCGATAAAGAAGAAATCCTCCTCGTCCCGGTGGATCTCGGCAAAGTCGACGTGACGCGCACGCACTGGCCATTCCTCCGCGACCGCCGCATCGATGCCTACGAAAACCTAACGAAGCGGTTCATCGACTGAGTGCATTGATGTAGGAGCCCATTTATGGGCGATTGGCTTGCCTGAGCCGACCTAACAATCGCCCATAAATGGGCTCCTACCTTCACAACCTCTCCTTCATGGCTAAAGCCCAACCCGCCACTCCCGCCTCCCTCGGCTTTCGCATGCCCGCCGAGTGGGCGCCGCAAACCGCCATCTGGCTTTCTTGGCCGCACAAACGCGCCTCTTGGCCCGGACAGTTTCGGCCCATCCCTTATGTGTTCGCGAAGATCGTGGCGGAGATCAGCCGCTTCGAAGAGGTGCGCATCAACATTGCCGAGCCGCTCCAAAAACGTGCGTGGTCACTCATCACCAAGGCCGGCGCTGACCTCACCAAGGTGACGTTCTATGATCACCCGACCAACGATGCGTGGTGCCGCGACCATGGCCCGATCTTCGTCAAAAACCCGAAGACCGGCGAACTCGCCGTGACCGATTGGGTGCACACCGCGTGGGGCCTCTACCCACCGCCCTTCGACATCGTCAACACCATCCCGCCGCTCGTCTCGAAAATGCTGTAGATGCGCCGCTTCGAAAACGACATGGTGCTCGAAGGCGGCTCTATCGAGGTGAACGGCGAGGGGCTTTTGCTGACGAGCGAGCAGTGTCTCCTGAATAAAAACCGCAACCCGCATCTTTCACGCGAACAGATCGAGCAGAACCTGAAGGACTATCTCGGTATCACGCAGGTGCTCTGGGTCGGCGACGGTATCATCGGGGATGATACCGACGGCCACATCGACGACATCACCCGCTTCTACAAACCCGACGGATTCATAACCGCAGTCGAGTCCAATAAGCGTGATCCGAACCACAAGATCCTCATGGAAAACCGGGAGCGCTTGCAGGCGTTCCGCACGCCGAAGGGCAAGAAATTCGATATCGTCGAGTTGCCCATGCCCAAGCCGTTTTCCTTCGACGGCCAGATTGTGCCGGCGAGCTACGCGAACTTTCTCATCATCAACGGCGCGGTGCTCGTGCCGAATTTCCGGCAGAAGAAACCCGACGCCGAGGCCAACGCCATCATCGGGTCGTGCTTCCCGAACCGTGAGATCATCCCTATCGACTGCTACGAGCTCATCTGGGGGCTCGGCACCTTGCATTGTATTTCGCAGCAGCAGCCCGCGTGATAGGGGGGCGAGCTCGCTCGCTCGCGAGATCGGAATCGCGAGCAAGCTCGCTCCCACGTCAAAGCCTCCGCTCCCTCCTTCCACCCAATCAAACTATGATTTTTCGAATAATCACACTGGCGTTCACATTGCTGGCTTTCGCCGGCTGTGAATCGACTCGCAACGATTTCAGCACGGGCGTGCGCGAGAAGTTCACCGGTCCGACCTACGTGGTGCGCGAGTTATCGGGCGACTCGCGAGCCGTGTTTGAGGCGGCCCGTGCCTCCGTCGAGCAGATGGGTTTTCGCATCACTCGCTCGGGCGCGGCCCAGGGTGTGGTGGAAGGCGTGAGTGGTTTGACCAGCGACGACAGCCTGCGCGGCAGTCGTCAGCGCTCGGTTAAAGTGCGCCTGGCCTCCACAGTGGGCGGCGGCACGGAAGTGTCGGTGCTGTTCACGGAAATCATCGAAGACGATTTCAGCAAAGGCTCCGGCACGGCGACCGAAACGCCTCTGCGCAACAGCCCGCTCTACGCGGCACTGTTTGAGCGTATCACTGCCGCTTTATCGCGTTAAGGTGGACGGCGACCTCCGGGCGCCGTCGGCTTGGATTCAGGCTGGAGACGGGGTCTCCCGACCCCGTTTGCTGCCGGTCTGAATTCATCGGACAGGACTGTGTGATCCCGGCTCGTGAGCCCCTCTTTGCTATGTTGTTTTCGCCAATAACTCGGCGATCCAGCGGCGATGCGGGCCTGATAACGTGATCGTTTCCAAGTCGTCCAGCCTCACCCAAAGCAATCCGGGGCGTTCGAGGGAGTCGCGTGCGAGTGCCGACGCGGCAACGCGGTGGATCGACTCGGTGATGGCGAAGCGAGTGATGCCGCGTTTTTTCTTGGCGAGCAGTTCCCCCTTCGTGAACGCGGATGGGTCCAGCCCGAGATGCTCCGCTGCCGGGAGCTCGTGCAGGTTGGCCAGGCGGCGCGAGTCGCCGGGCGTGCGGTGCAGCAGGAGCCTTCCCTTGTGCAGTGACCAAACGCGGGTAACGGCGCGCTGCTCGATGATCTTGGCCGCGAGCCGTGGATACGCCGCGGGCTCGCCCCTGCGAGCGGCACCGCAAAACGCGAGCACCGGACAGATCGTGCAGAGCGGCTTCTGCCGGTGGCAGACGGTCGCGCCCAGCTCCATCATGGCCTGATTGTGGTCGCCCGGTTCGTCGTGGTTGAGCATCGCATCGGCCAGGGGGGCGAGAGCCTTCGAAGCCGATGCGCTGTCGCGAAACGGCGTGGCGTCGGCCGTGAGCCGGGTGAGGATGCGCACGACGTTGCCATCCACAACTGCGGCGCACGTGCCGAACGAAATACTGGTGATCGCGGCCGACGTGTAAGGACCGATGCCGGGCAACTCCAGCCAGGCTTCGCGGGTGCGCGGTATGGCGGGCGACGCGGTGAGCTCCTTCGCGAGTTTGTGGAGATTGCGCGCGCGGGTGTAGTAGCCGAGTCCCTCCCAGTGCTTGACGACCTTTTCCTCGGATGCGGCCGCGAGCGTTTCAAAATCGGGAAACACCTCCACCCAACGCGCGAGGTAGGGGAGCACGGTTTTCACCTGCGTCTGCTGAAGCATGAACTCGCTGACCACAGTCTTGTAGAGCGAGGGAGCGGTGCGCCACGGCAGTTTGCGTTGATGCACGCGATACCACGCCAGCAGTGCGTGCTGAAAAGCGTCTTTGGTCAAAGTGAGCGAAGCGGTGGCCACGGAGCGGACAAAAGGCGCAAAATTCCCCCGGACGCCAGAGCAGATTCCTTTTGTGCTTTTCGTGCTTTTTGTGGCCAATGTCTGCATGCCGAAAACGCCGGACGAGGACTCCGACCAACCCAAGAAACTCAGTAGCTACACGATCAAGCTGGATGATGCCCAGATGGAGCTGCTGCGGGCGTTTTGCGTGTCGCGCCACTGGGTGCCCGCCGAGGTGGCTTACACGCGGTTCGCGTTCAAAGCCGATCACCTCAAGCTCAACGTCACTGCTTACACGAGCGGCAAGGTCGTCGTCGCCGGCAAGGGCACCGAGGACTTCGTGCGTGACGTGCTTGAGCCCGAGGTGACCAAGGCACCCAAGCTCGGCTACGATGAGGTGCTCAATCCCGATTGGTTCGAGGCCCACGCCGGTCTGGACGAGAGTGGCAAGGGCGACTTCTTCGGACCCCTCATCGCCGCCACGGTGATCGGCCAGAAATCCATGATCGAGGCCTGGCGCAAGGCGGGCGCGCAGGACTCCAAAAAGATGGCCGAGAGCAAGATTCTCGAACTCGACAACCTCATCCGCAACACGCCCGGCGTGGTTGTGAAAGTGTGTTTCTGCGGCATGCCGAAATACAACGAGCTGATGGCCCGCCCGCGCGCCAACTTGAACCTGTTGCTCGCCTGGTTGCACGGCACCGCACTCTCGCAGGCGCTCGCGGAAAAACCCGTGAAATGGGGATTGCTCGACCAGTTTACCGAACAGCCGCTTGTGCAGCGCGAGCTCGCGAAAAAGAAGGTGGAAAACTTTGAATTGCGCATGCGAACCAAGGCCGAGTCGGACCCCGTGGTGGCGGCTGCCTCGATCGTGGCGCGTGCGGAGTTCGTCCGGCAGATGAACCAGCTCTCGAAAAAATTTGGCCAGAAACTCCAGAAGGGAGCCGGCCCGCTCGTGAGAGCCCAGGCCCACGACATCATCGGCCAACTCGGCGTCCATGCGCTGAAGGATTTCGCCAAGCTTCATTTCCGCACCGCTTACGAAGTCGTCAAGGAGGCGGGCAAGCTCGACGAGTTGCCCCTTCCCGAGCCCAAGGAGCGTTTCGGTTTCGGGCGCGAGTGATCGGTTGAACCACCATGGCCGGCAAACGACGCCAACTTCGCGGGTTCGACCTGAAGCACATCGAGGGTTTCACCGACCTCATCGGCGTGGATGAGGCGGGCCGCGGCGCGCTGGCCGGTCCGGTCGTCGCCGGTGCCGTGCTGGTGACGCGGGAGTTTCTCGATAGCCGCTGGGCGGCCACCAATGTTTCGCGCATCAACGACTCGAAGCAGCTCACCGCGTCCGAACGTGCCGCGCTCTGGCTCGACTTCGAGGCGCTCATGGCCGAGCGGCAGATCCACGCTACGTTTGGCGTCGCTGACGTGGCGGAGATCGAACAATTCAACATCCTCGGCGCGACCAAGCTCGCGATGCGTCGCGCGCTCGAGGGTATTTATCCAGCCAGTTCCTTTGCGCCGCCAACGAAGGAACCCGATCTCTTTTCCCCGCCGGAGGAGGTCGCTGCTTACACGCCGCAAGTATCGGCACGCATTCTGGTGGACGGGCTCCCGTTGAAGCATTTCCCGTATCCGCACACCGGCGTGGTGAGTGGCGACGGCCGGTCGTTGTGCATCGCGATGGCTTCGATCATCGCGAAGGTCACGCGCGACCGGATGCTCAATGAACTCGACGCAACCTTTCCCGGTTATGGTTTCGCGCAGCACAAAGGCTACGGAACCGAGGAGCACCGCGAATCGGTGCTCCGGCTCGGTCGTTGCCCGCAACACCGCGATATGTTTCTCCGCAACCTGCTCTCGAACCGAGAGGATCCCGACCAGTTCGATTTTCTCGCCGAGGAAACTCAGGTTCCCTAATCGTTCTATCGATGGCCGGCAAAAAAAACACCTCGCTTGATCGCGTGCTCGGGCGGCTGGATTCGCTCGACTCGGCGAACCTCACCAACTTGGTGCAGCGCCTCGCTCGAGAGCGCAGTTTGTTTGAGGACGTGTTTAACACGCTCCAAGAGGGGATCCTTGTGATCGATGCCGACGGAGTGATTGATTACGCCAACTCGGCGGCGCACGGGCTGATCGGTCTCGCCGCCGATGACCTTTCTGGAAAGGTGCTTTGGCGGCTGGTTCCGGGTTTGCGTCCCTCGTTGGAGTCGTCGCTCGATGACGCGGCACCCTCGTTGCCGGTGATGGCGAGGGAGATTGAGCTTACTTATCCCGAGCCGCGCACGGTGCGCCTCTACATGGTGCCGTTCGCGGGCGAGGGGCGGGGAGCCGAGCGGCGCTTCGCCGTAATCCTCACGGACATCACCCGGGAGAAGCAGAGCACCGAGGCGCGGATTGAAGACGAGCGCACATCCTCCATTCTGTTGCTCGCCGCCGGCGTCGCGCACGAGCTGGGCAACCCGCTCAACTCGCTCACCATCCACCTGCAGCTAATCGAGCGGAAACTCAAAAAACTAAAGGCCATCGTCCGAGACAAAGAGACGGCCTCCTTGGCGGAATCGATCCGGATCTGCCAGGAAGAGGTCCTGCGGCTCGACGGGATTGTGACTAATTTCCTGGAAGCTATCCGTCCGCGTCCGCCGGATCTGGCGGATACGAAACTCGGTGAAGTCATCGAGGGAGTTCTTCGTTTTCAAGAACGCGAATTGGCGGACCGTGGAATCAAGGTGGACGCGGTGATCTCGCGTGACCTGCCGGTGATCCTGGCGGATCGCAACCAGCTGAAGCAGGTTTTCTTCAACATCATCAAAAATGCGATGGAGGCGATGCAGCCGGGCGGTTCGTTGCGCATCAAGACCCTTGCGGACGACGACAAGGTGTATCTGGTTTTTGGAGACAACGGTAGCGGCATTAAGCAGGCGGATCTCGTGAAGCTGTTTCAGCCGTATCACACCACCAAGCAGGGCGGGCACGGGCTGGGGCTCATGATTGTGCAGCGAATCATGCGTGAGCACGGCGGCCAGGTCGGCGTCGAGAGCAATCCCGGGGCGGGCACGGTGGTCACGTTGCAATTCCCGCAGAAGAATCGCCGGGTGAAGATGCTAAAGTGAGTTGGTGGGGGGCGGGCGGGGCCGGAAATGTAGGAGCCCGTTTACGGGCGATTCGGGGGGGGAGAGCGTTCGCGTTTCATCGCCGGCACGCAGGCTTCTACATTTTGATTCCACCCGATCATCGATCTATCGCCCATAAATGGGCTCCTACCTCAAGACCGACTTCGACGCCTTGACCACTGCGAGGTTCATCGCGTTGATTGGCCCCATGCTTTCAAGCGTGCTCATCGTCGATGACGAGAAACACACCCGCGACGGTCTCCGCCAGGCACTGGAGGACGACTACGACGTTTCCGTGGCCGCCAATGCCGAGGAGGCGTTTAACCAGATGGACTCGCAGGAGTTCGATGTGGTGCTCACCGATCTGCGCATGCCGGGGAAATCCGGTCTCAAAGTCATCGACAAGGCGCTCGCTCTTCCAAACAAACCCGCAGTCATCATGATGACCGCCTATGGTAGCATCGACTCCGCCGTGGAGGCGATGAAACGCGGGGCGGTCGATTTTCTGACCAAGCCCGTCAATATCGAGCGTCTCGAGGTCCTCATGCAGCGCGCCCTTAAGTCACGGACGCTTGAAGTCGAGGTGAAGCAGCTGAACGAGCGGCTCGATGAAAAGTTTAACGTCGAGGGAATCATCGGCCACTCCGACAAGCTCAAGGACGTGATCGACCGCGTCAGGCTGGTCGCGCCATCGAAGGCGACTATTCTCATCGACGGTGAATCCGGCACGGGCAAGGAGCTGATCGCGCAGGCGATTCACCAAGGCAGCCCGCGAGCGCGCGCGCCGTTCATCGCGGTTCACTGCGCGGCGCTTTCGGAAAATTTATTGGAGAGCGAGATTTTCGGCCACGAGCGAGGGGCGTTCACCGGTGCGATGGAGAAACGTGTCGGCCGTTTCGAGGCAGCGGACACGGGCACGCTCTTCCTCGATGAAATCGGCGAGATTTCGCAGGCCACCCAGGTGAAGTTGCTGCGTTTCCTTGAAACCAAGTCCATCGAACGCGTGGGCGGTTCCAAGCCGATCCCGCTCGACGTGCGTCTGGTTGCGGCAACCAATCGCGACCTCGAAAAGCAGGTGAGGGAAGGAAAGTTTCGCGAAGACCTGTTTTTTCGTTTGAACGTGGTGCGCATCACCCTGCCGCCGTTGCGGGATCGGCCCGACGACATCCCGTTGCTGCTGGCGCACTACATCAAATTCTTCGCCCACGAGAACGGCGTTGTGCCGCTCGCCATCGAGCCCGGTGCGTTGCGTTATCTGCAAGCGTATCCGTGGCCGGGAAATATTCGCGAGCTGCGCAATTTTGCCGAGAACGCGGTGGTCGTGCACCGCAATGCGAGGTTTACTGAATACGACCTCGATCCGCGTTTCCGCGGGGAGCGGCTGGCCTTGCCGTCTTCGGCCGGCGGGACCGGTGGGGCACCACTCGCTTTGACCAACGGTGCCGGCGCGGGCTCGGGAGCGTCCTCGTTCTCGTCATCGTCGGGCGCTTCGCTGTCCGTGGAGGAAAACGAACGGCGACTCCTTCGCGAGGCCCTGATCAAGGCGCGGGGCAATCGCACGAAGGCGGCGCAGTTGATGGGGGTCAGTCGCCGCACGCTGCACCGGAAGCTCACGCAATGGCCGGAGCTCGATGTGGTCGATGGCTGAGGGTTCGCGGTGCCGGGGGAGGGAAGACCTCCGTGTCCTCCTAAATCGTCTCGCGCGCCGGCCTGCTGGCGGGGACGCGGCCGAGCCGGACGACACGGAGGTCGTCCCTCCCTTTGTGGGGATAGGGGTTGCCACGGCGAATGGGTGAAGTTTCCTGAAGGAGTTTTTTCTAACATGCGTTTAACCCCTCTTTTGTTGGCTTTCGTTGGTGTGCTTTCTGCGGTTCGTGCCGAAGTGCGGGTGGTCGGTTCCGACCTCCTTGGGAATGACTTTACGACCACGCTGTCGTCGTATTCAGAGCGCAGCGACCTCGGGCTGACGCTGGCCCTTGACGGCAGTCGCGCCGGACTGGAGCAACTCAAAGCGGGCCGGGCGGATCTCGCAGTGATGGTTTTCGCGCCGGGGGAAAAACCACCCGAGGCACCGTTCGTCGCTATCGCGGTGGCTTACCACACCGTCGTGGTTGTGGTGCCGTCTTCGCTTCCGCTTACGCAGATTACCTATGGGCAGTTGAACTCGATTTTCGGCGACGACTCGCAGTCGGGCGTCAAGCGCTGGAGCGATCTAGGCGTGACCGGGGAATGGGCGCCGCGCATTATTCTCCCCACTATTCCGGGGCCGGGTGGGGGACTGACTTATGATTTCTTCCGTTACACGGTGCTCTCCGCGCCGTCGTTTCGCCCCACGGTGGGAGTTCAGCCGGGCTTGGCGGAAACCTTGACGCGTATCCGCGGTGACGAGGGCGGCATCGCGATTCTGCCATCGTTGCCGGTAAATCAACCGCGGCTGAAGACGCTGCTGGTCGCGCGTGGAGCGCAGGACGTGGCGTTCGGCCCTTCGCCGGATAACATCCATACCGGTGATTATCCAATCCGCCTGCCGGTGTATCTGGTTTTCCGGAAAGACGGTGCGAAAGCGCTGCAAGGCACACTGCGTTACCTGTTGAGCGAGGAGTCGGTGCCGCTTTGGGAGAAGGCCCAGCTTGTGCCGTTGCCCATTCAGGTCAGGAACCAGCAAATCTTTGATTTGGAGGTTCTCTAGAATCTCCAAAAAAGCTATTGACGAAAGCGGGTCCGAGGCTTGTTCTCCACCTCTCTCACGCAGGCGTAGCTCAGTTGGTAGAGCACCACCTTGCCAAGGTGGACGTCGAGAGTTCGAGTCTCTTCGCCTGCTCCATTTTGATAAAAGCCCCGGAATCCAAAAAGGTTCTGGGGCTTTTTGTTTAGGGTTCTCGTAAAAGTGAGAACAAAAAGAGCAACGCGGCACCAGCGGCTTCTCGACCTTCAGAATTTGACCACGCCGCCGGCCGCCTTGGATGAGTCAGAGTTGCACGGTCCACGATAAGGTCGCGGAGCGCTCGCCGCCCAGCCGCGCGATTTTCTCCAGCAGGTCTTCGTTGAACAGGTTCGAGAAGGAAAGCGTCAGGGTGTGATTGTTTTTTTTCCTGTTCCACGAACGACCGACGCTTAACCCGACGGTTTCGTAGGACGGGAAATCGACTCTCGCGCGGCCCGTTCGTTCATAGTTTCGCACATAGGGTCCGACGTGCGTCGCGTTGGATGAGATCGTAACGCCCTTGAGCAGGTCGGAGGTCGGGCGGTAACTCAGGCCCAGTGCGGCGCTGAATTTCGGGAAGTTCTGAATCTGTCGTCCTTCTTCTTCGGGGAGGTCGGGTGAGCGCGTGGTCGTGGCTTCGGTCCAAGTCGCCCGGAACGTGCCGCTCCACGTGGGCGAGGGGCGATAGCCGATCAGGGTGGTCAAACCGCGAAACTGTTCTTCACCGCTGTTTACCAGTTCGGGCTGGGTCTGGTTGGCGTCGAGCACGGGATCCGCGTAAAGCGGGTTTCTCCGCGGGATGTTTTGGTTGTCATAGTGGTGCACGATCGCGGCGAGGCTCAGCGAGCGTTCGAGCAACAACGTGCGCACGCCCAACTCCACGCCTTCGGTGGCGGAGTTGTCTTTGATCTCTCCCGTGCGGCGGTCGACCTGGGTCATCGGGGAAGTTGCCGCGCTGGCATTGGCGAAAACCAGGACGAACCGCCCGAGCCGCTGGTTGATTCCAGCGTGGTGATTCCAATCTAAATTCTCGCGGGAGCTTTCGGGCGTGCTCGCACCGACGCGCCGGTCGCTCACAGAGACATCGCTCAACAGGCTGTAGGCACCCACGGTGAAGACGGTCGCTCCCCGGTTGAAGGCCGATCGGGTGTCGGCTCCGACGGTGATCAAGCGTTGGGAGATGCCTTGGTCGGTCACCTTGCGTTGAAACAGGTCGGGCGAATAGGCGGGTCGGGAATAATTGGGGGCCGCCGGGTCGAAGGTGCGCACATCGAGGGGTAAGGCCGCGATGTCGGCTGGAAGCAGGCTCCGGGTTTCCTGGTCCCGCAGTGACTGTGAAAACTCAAGGCTGAGTCGCGGTTTGTGCACGCCGTCGAGCGCTTCGAAAGTGCGGGTGAGGCTCGTCTCGTGGTTGACGGCGGAATGCTCGGCACTGCTCCGTCGCGGCTCGCGGGTGCCGGTGAGCTTGCCCGTCGCGAGGTTGAGTTGGCCAACGGTGAACGTGTCCTGAGTGGATTCCTGCCGCGTGAAGTGAAGGGAGCTGCGAAGCTTCAACTCGGGCGAGAGTTGATTCTCGTATTGAAGACCCGCCGAGAGGATTTCCCGGCGCTGGTCGCCGGAGGGGCCGTAGGCGTTGAAATCGGCGAGCGGGCGATAGGGCCCGAGAATGGGACCGCTCGCGTTTGCGCGATACTCGAGGATGCCGGGCGAAGGGTTGCCCCCGGCGCGCTGGTAATCGATCGACCAGAGGGTGCTGACCTTCTGGTTGTGGCGCACCGACAAGGCGGCGCGGGTGCCCGCCTGCCAATCGGAGGCGTAGTCCTGCGGGCCTTGGCGCCCGGAGGCGTTGGCCATGAGGAGACTCCAGGTCTTTTTTGGGGTGACGATTTTGTCCTGCCGGGCTTGCGCGTTCCACGTTTTGAGTGTGCCGGCGGACGCACCGAATTCGGTTCGGTCGAGACTGCCGGGGCGCGCGGGTTGGCTGTCCCGGATACCGCCGGGGACGGCCCGGCCGTAGACCGGCACGAGGGAGCCGGCGACGAGCATGCTGCGCGATACGTTCAGAATATCGGGCACCCCAAACGACGTGAAGTCGTCGCGGCGCATCTGGACGGGAAAACCGGCGAAGTTGAGCGGATCCGTGCCCGCCGCGATCACCGCAGGGGGCGGTGAACTGCGAATCAAAGCGGCGAGTTCATCATCGAGTTGGTGCAAGGGTAACTCATCGAAAGCGACGTCCCAAAGCAGTTCATTGCCGAAGGGTGCTTCGGTGTTCTCATCGAAGGCGTTTTTGGGTGTCGGTTGAGTTTCGCCGGAGCGGTCGGTTTCTACCAAAACCGGGTCCAGCATAATCACGCCGCTCCAGTCCTCGGGTTCATCGGAAGGCGAAGGGGCCTCCTCGGCGTAGGCGTAGGCGCAGGTCAGGGCAAGGCCGAGGCAAAGTGCCCTCAACCCTGCATGCGAAAGCGACGCGGATGGGCGAGAATAGAGTCGGGAAGGTCTGGGGTGTGGAGTAGGGGGAACCACCATCGCGGGTTGAGGTATCGGTTAAAGCACGCTGGGCGCGAGATTGATTTCCCGGGCGACCTTCTGCGGCCGCGTGTATTTTAAGGTTTCGCTGACTCGGATTTCAGATTTCTCTCCGGCATGAAAAGCATGACCGGCTATGGCCGCGCCTCCGCCCCCCTCGGTTCGCATACGCTGACGGTTCAGGTGAGCTCGGTGAACCGCAAGACGCTCGACCTCACCCTCAAATTGCCCCGCGAGTGGGAAACGCTTGAGCCGATGGTCAGCGAGCTCGTTCGCCAGAACGCCGTCCGCGGGAAAATCCATGTCGCGGTGGAACTCACCGGCACGACCGGCGCGGTGGAGATCGATTGGGATGAGGTCGCCGCCGCCGCTCTTTTCAAACGACTCGCCGCGTTTGCCTCCAGCCGAGGCGTCGTGTTTACGCCCACGCCCGAGTTGTTGCTTACGCTGCTCAATAGCCAGCGGACCGGCTCGACCCTCGCCGATGTGGAGATGGCGAGTCCTGTGCTGATCGCCACGCTCGCGGAGGCGCTGACGAGTTTTTCCGCGATGCGCGCCAAGGAAGGCGCTGCGTTGCTCAATGATTTTCTGGCGCGCTTGGAGACGCTGGTGCGTCACGTCGTGGTGGTTTCAGAGCGCGCCCCCCAGGTGGCACCGGGTTACCGCGAAACGTTGCACAAACGGCTGCGCGAAGCGGGGCTGGAGCTCGATCTCAACGATGAACGGGTGCTCAAGGAAATCGCGCTCTTTGCCGACCGCTGCGACATCACCGAGGAGCTCACGCGGTTGCGCAGTCACTTCGACCAGTTCGCGACGTTGCTCAAATCGGGCGGCGAGATCGGGCGCAAGGCGGAGTTTATTCTTCAGGAGATTGGCCGTGAAATTCACACGATCGGCAGCAAAGCCAATGATCTCGAAATCTCCAAAAACGTGATCGAGCTCAAGAATGAGCTGGAGCGCATCCGCGAACAGATCGCCAACGTGGAGTGATGGGGCGGGCGCTGCCAAAGATCGTAAGGTGGGAGCCCATTTATGGGCGATGGCGGGGCCGGGGAAACAACTCATCCTGAATCGCCCATAAATGGGCTCCTACCTGTTAATCCTGCGGATTGCGCAGCGAGTGAATCAGGTAGATCGCCACGCCGACGCAGATACCGGAGTCGGCGACGTTGAAGGTGGGGTAGATGTAGGAGCCGAAGTGAAAATCCAAGAAGTCGATCACGTGTCCGTGAATGACGCGGTCAACTAGGTTGCCGATGATACCGCCGCAGAGTAGGCCGAAGGCAAATTGCACGGGACGCTTGTGGAGCTCCAGGGCGCGACGCCAGAAATAGATTCCGCCGAGCGTAATCAGCGCCAGCAACGCGAGCATCGTTGTCTGGCCCGCGAAGAGGCTCCACGCCGCCCCAGTATTGCCGACGTGGATGATGTAGAAAAACCCGTCGATGATCGTGATGGCTCCGGGTGGTTCGTAAGTCGGATAAGGCAGAGTCGCGGAGATCCACGCCTTGGTGAGCTGGTCGATGACGAAGACGGCCAAGCCGAGCCACCAGAGCAGGCGGTAGGCATGGAGCCGTTCCCAGCGCGAAACCGCCACCGGCGGGGCGGCGGTTTCGCGCTGAATCGAACTATCGGGATCGGGTGAGCGGGAGCTCATTCGTCGCCATCGTCACCGCCGCCGGCGCTCAGGGTCGCGCCTTCTTCGCCCATCTCGCCGAAGAGACCGGCCTGGGTGCGGGAACGATGGCGGTTGCGCTCGATATTCTTCTGCGCCTCAGCCGAATAACGCGTGAACGGCACAGCGAGCAGACGCTCTTTGGCGATCGGCTTTTGGGTGTTTTCACACACCCCGTAGCTGCCGTCTTTGATGCGGTTGATGGCGGCTTCTACTTCGGACAGGGCTTCTTGCTCGGACGATACGAGCGAGAGCGCAAAGTCGCGGTCAAAGGTGTCGGTGCCGGCATCGGCCATGTGTTGCCCGTAGCTGGAGAGATCTCCGGCGTCGTCTTTGGATGAACGCTTGAGTGTTTCCTCCGAGTGGGTGTCGATCTGACCGGTAAGGTGATTGCGCAGTTCGATAAGGAGTTTGTGGAAGCGGCGGAATTTTTCCGGAACCGCCTCGGAGTCGTCGATGATGGGCGCTTTCGCTTTCTTGGGGTTAAAGCCGAGAATATCAGCAAGGGAAGCGGCCTTGATATGGTGCGGTTGGGCGGCCTGGGCGAGAGCGGCGGCGTCGATCACCTTGGTGCTCTTAGTCGCGGCTTTGGTGGCTTGTCCGCCTTTGATATCGGCCTCGACCTTGGCGGTCTTGGCGATCTCACGAATTTCATCCAGCGAAAAGGCGATGGGGCGGACGGGGCCTTTTTTCTGAAGAATCCGGCTGCGAAGATCGGCGCGCGCCGAGGACTTAGCCGACTGGGCGGCCTTGGGCGCGGGAACGGCGGCGGGTTTGCCCGTGGACTTCGGGGCCGGGATTGCAGCGGGCTTCGCTGCGGGTTTTTCGGCTTTGGCGGGAGAGGAGGGCTTGGATTTGTCGGGCTTCACTTTTGCTACGGACTTAGGGGCCGCCTTGACGGCGGCGGGAGAGGGGCGGGATTTTGCGGGTTTTGGGGCCGGCTTTTTTTGAGCCGGCTTAGCCGCAGGTTTTTTCGGAGGAGATTTTTTCAGAGATGGTTTTGCGGACGTCTTCGTCGGAGATTTTTTCGCGGCCGGTTTTACAGGTTTGCCGAGGGGCTTCTTTTTCGGAGCGGGAGCGGGCTTTTTAGTGTTTTTGGCCATGATGATGGTAGGGTGACGAAGAAAAATGTTTCACGTTTTCAGCGCTTCGGCGCATCTTGGGCAAACTTCCCCGTGGGAAGTGGCCTCAAGGGCGGGCACCCAGCGCCAGCAACGTGGGCAGCGAACGTAGCCGAGCTCCTCGCCGTGGCGCACGGCGACCTCAAGCGAGGGATTTGCGCCCGGCTGGACGGTCACGTGGGAAACGATGAAGAGTTCGGGGAGGAAATCGCGGTGCTTTTCCAGAACGCTAAAAAGGGAATCGGTCGTGGGAAGGGAAAGGGTGATGACGGCGTCGAGCGATTTGCCAAGTTTGCCGGCGGCTCGCAGGGGCTCGATGGCCTCGTTGACCTTACTGCGAACTTTCAGGAGTGCGGCGATGTCGGCTTCGACCCCGGGATTGGTCCACGTGGTGTCGGCGACGGGCCAGTCCTGGAGGTGAATCGGATCGTGGGTGAACTCGGTCTTCGTCGTGGCGTAAGCCCAGGCTTCGTCGGCCGTGAAGGTGAGGACGGGGGCGAGGATTTTGACGAGAACCCCGAAAATGTGGTGGATCGCAGTCTGCGAGGAGCGGCGCAGCGGGTGGCTCGTGCCGAGCGTGTAGAGGCGATCTTTGAGGATGTCGTGGTAAACTGCGGAAAGCGTGACGGCGCAGAACGAGCTCACCCCTTGGATCACGCGGTGGTATTCATAAGCGTCATACGCGGTGGTGGCGTCCGCGAGCAGCTTCGCGGTCTGGTGCAACGCCCAACGGTCGAGCGTGTCGAGCTGCGCGTAGGGCAGGGCATCGGTCCCGGGGTCGAAATCGCAGAGGGTGGAGAGCTGGTAACGGAGTGCGTTGCGCAGATTTCGGTAACCCTCGGCCGCGTTGTTGAGGATTTTTTCGGAGAGGGTGATGTCCTGCGTGAAATCCTGTGAGGCGATCCAGAAGCGGATGACGTCGGCGCCGTATTGGGCGATGAAGTTATCGGAGGTCGGCGGCTTTTCGTAGTGTCCGGACTTGGAGATTTTTTTGCCGTCTTCGCCAACGATGAAGCCGTGGGTGAGCACGGCTTTGTAGGGCGCGCCGCCGTGCGCGATCACGCCGGTCCAGAGGGAGGATTGGAACCAGCCGCGGTGCTGATCGGAGCCTTCGAGATAGAGATCGGCGGGCCACTGGGTCGCGCCTTGTTGGTTCTTAAGCACGGCGGCGTGGGAGGAGCCGGAGTCGATCCACACGTCGAGGGTGTCGCGGCCGGCCGTGAGCGAGGAGGCGGCGGGCCAGTTGGCGGGGAGCGTCACGCCGGCGAGAATTTCGGCGGTCGAGAGTTCATACCAGAGGTTGGTGCCGTGCGGGTGGGCGGCGATTTTGTCGGCCACGGCGCGGATCACGCCCGCGTCGATGAAGGCGTTTTTGTCCGCGTCGTAGAAGGCGATGATCGGCACGCCCCAGGAGCGCTGGCGGCTGATGCACCAGTCGGGACGGGCTTCGACGGCGCCACGGATGCGGGATTCGCCCCAGGCGGGGACCCATTGGACCTTTGAAATACATGACAGGGCAACGTTCCGTGGAGAATTCTCAGAAGAATAAATATCCTGAAACGCTTCTGATTTTCTATCTAGACCGACGAACCACTGGTCGACGGCGCGGAAGATGATCGGGGTCTTGGAGCGCCAGCAGTGCGGGTAGCTGTGCGTGTATTTGGCTTTGGCGAGGAGGGCACCGGCGCCGGCGAGCTTTTTGAGGACTGCGAGATTGGCGGGCGAAGGCTTCTTTGCGGCGATGTCCTCGATGGTTTCGAGGGTGCTGATTCCGACCAGGTCGGCGGGGACTTGGCCGTCGTCGAGGTAGCGGCCGTCGGCGCCGACGGGGCAGTAGATCTCAAGTTTGTATTTGAGGCCGGTGAGATAGTCGTCCGCGCCGTGTCCGGGCGCGGTGTGGACGGCCCCGGTGCCGCTTTCGGTCGTCACATAGTCGGCAAGGACGACAGGGGAGGCGCGGTCGATGAATGGGTGGCGCGTGGCCAAGCCCTCGAGGGACGCGCCTTTAATGACCAATGACCAATGACCAATGATCAATGACGGATCGGGGTGCTTGGCGGCTTCGAGCACGGCGGGGGCGAGCGCTTGGGCGACGATGATGCGTTCGGTGCCTAGGTCGGCTACGACGTAGTCAACTTCCGGGTGCAGTGCGATCGCGAGGTTGGCGGGGATCGTCCACGGTGTGGTTGTCCAGATGACGACGAAGAGGGCCTTGTCGGAGGGTAGCTTGAACTTCGCGGCCTCGGCGGCAGGGACGGCGAATTTTACCCAGATCGCGGTCGAGAGGTGGTCTTTGTATTCGATCTCGGCCTCGGCCAAGGCGGTCTCGAAGGGGATCGACCAATACACGGGTTTTTTGGAGCGGTAGACCAGGTCGTTGCCGACGAAGGACGCGAACGTGCGGATGATGTCGGCTTCGTAGGCGGGGGCCTTGGTTTTGTATTGGTTGGCCCAGTCGGCTTGAACGCCGAGTCTTTTGAACTGTTTGGTCTGAGTGGTGATCCAGCCCTCGGCGAAGGCGTCGCAGAGGGAGCGCATCTCGGCGGTGGTGACCTGCTTATTTTCGGCTTGGAGGCCGCGCATGACCTTCTGCTCGATGGGGAGGCCGTGGCAGTCCCAGCCCGGCACGTAGGGTGTGCGGAAGCCGCGGAGGGATTTGTAGCGAAGCGTGATGTCTTTGAGCGTCTTGTTCAGCGCGGTGCCGATGTGGACGTCGCCGTTGGTGAACGGGGGGCCGTCGTGGAGAACGAAGGTTTTACCGGAAGCGGCATTCTTGCGCTGGATGGCGGCGTAGAGGTCCAGTTTTTCCCAGTGGGCGAGGCGCGAGGGCTCGCGCTGCACGAGATTTGCCCGCATGGGGAAATCGGTTTTAGGGAGCTGGAGGGTGTCTTTCAAGTCTTGCGCCATGCCAAAGAAAAGCGGCGAAGGCTACCTTGAGCCCTCCCTGAGTCAAGGCCCGCGAAGCGCTCGTTTTGAGAACTGCTTACGCGAGGGAGCGGCGGATCTGCAGGACGTGCCCAATCAAGCCTTGGACGTCGGTTTCTTGGGTTTCGCTTTGAGCTTCGAGACTGAATCTGAGGCGCTCACGAACTCGATCACGATCTCGTCGCCGGCGATGTTGCGGAGCTTGATTTTGAAGCGGTCGGTGGCGAGGAGGTAGCGGGCTTTCACTTTATCCTTGGGGCCGGCTTTGTCTTCAAGTTCGGGGTTGCTCACCCAGACGCCGTCGGGGCGGAGGGTGGTGTCGAACTGGATGGCTTCGATGAGCTCGTGGCCGGTGTCGCTGATTTTAACCGCTTTGAAGGTGGCGGTTTTCTTGGGCGCGGGTTCTTCGGCGGTGCCCACGTCTTCCAGAAGGTCGTCGCCTTTCTTTTTGCCGCGCTTGGCGTTGAATTCAGCGATCTTGGTTTTGAGGTAGGGGCTGAAATAGCGGTCCACGACGACTTCCCACTGACCTTTGCCCTTGGGGGTGACGGTGACGTTGGCGCTGTCGGGGTTGAAGAGGTGGGTGCCTTTGCGGTCGAGGAGATCGTTGAGGCTGAGGAGCTCCACGCGGAGCTGGGTTTTGCCGCTGGCGCGAAGGCGTTGGGCGAGGTAGGCGTCGTCCACGGCGAGGTCGCGGTGGGCGTAGAGGATGCGCACGCCGTCGGCGCGGTCGTCGCTTTCGAGCTGATAGATTTCCTCGAGGTAAACGTCGAGGAGGGCGGGGGTGAGGCGTTCGTGGAGGCCGACGAATTTAAGGGGGATGTGGCGGCCTGAGGGGGCGGGGAGGCCGCCGTCCCAGAAGTCGCCGAGTTCGAGGTCGGCGCGGGTTTTAAAGCCGGGGACGAGGCTGAAGATTTTGGCCATTGTCTGCGCGGGATTGCGGAAGAGGCGGACGCCGTCCTGAACTTTTAGAACGTCGAACGAGGCACCGGCGGCGGCGAGGCGGTCGCGGGTGGTCTGGATGGCGTTGAGGCCGATGTCGGCGGCGACGAAGCGGCGGCCGAGTTTGTGGGCGACGGTGGCGGTGGTGCCGCTGCCGCTGAAGAAGTCGCCAACCAACATGCCTTTGTCGGAGGAGGCGGTGATGACGCGTTCGAGGAGTTCGGCGGGTTTCTGGGTGGCGTAGTCCACGCGGTCCTCGGCCTGCGAGTTGACCGGGTTGATGTCGTCCCAGACCGATTGGCAAGGCATGCCCTTGAGGTCTTCGAGATACACTTTCAGGCGGATGCCGCCTTTGTTGGTGAAGTGGAGGCGACCTTCGCGGTCATGGCGCTCCATGGTTTCGAGTGGGCAGCGCCACAGAGAAGTGGTGCCTTTATATTCGTAGGTGTAGCCACTGCCTTTAAGTCCTTTGGCTGAAAGATCCCAGTCGGCCCATTTACGGCCATCGGGATCGGCGCGGTTAAAGCGTTCGAGGTAAACGTCGTCGTAGGCCAGCAGGATGGGGTTGAACAGAAAATCCTCGGAGAAGCCGTAGAGGAAAATCGTGTCGTGATTCATGCCGAAGCTGCGGGCGTCGCTGTGGGCGGTGGTGCGCTTCCAGATGATCTCATTGAGGAAGTTGTTTTCGCCGAAAACCTCGTCGAGGAGAACCTTGGCGTAGTGTCCGATATGCCAGTCGAGGTGGACGTATATGCAGCCGGTTTCGCTAAGGACTTCACGGATGGCGAGAAGGCGTTCGTAAAGCCAGTTGAGGTAGTCTTCCTTCTGCCAGATGTCGCCATACATGATCTCTTCGCCGATGGCGTTGGCACCCGCTTCGAGCGCGGTTTTGCCGCCGTTACGAAGGAAGATTTTTTTGGCGTAGTTGGCGCCGCTGGCGAAGGGCGGGTCGATGAAGACGAGGTCGAGTTTGATGTTCTGGTTTTTGAGATAGGCGCAGGCGGAGAGGCAGTCGCCATGGATGAGGAGATTGGGCGCGCCGGGGGAGGGCGGTGGGTTGGCGGGGGTGAGCAGATCGGCGACGGGCGGCGCGGGGCGGACTTCCTCGATCTTGGTGGTTTCGTAGAGAGGCAGGTGATCGGGCATGCGCCGCCCGTTGAAGCTGAGGAGGGCTTGGCCGCGAGCGGGTGAGATGGTGAAAGGGAGCGGCTGGTAGGGCTGGGCGATCATAGCAGGGAAATCTCTTTTTTGACGTCGGCGAGGTGGCGGCGGAAGTCGTTGGTATCGTCGTCTACAAAGCAGCGGTAGCGGAAGTGGGGGTTGTGGGAGATCCAGACGTCGTGGATGAATTTTTCCTTGGCCTGAAAATCGGCGTCGTAGAACTGCTTGCCCTTGGTCTCGAGGACGAGGATGCGGGCGATGGGAGCGGGGGCGGGATCGGCGGCGAAGGCCGGCTGTTTGCGCCGGGGCTTGGAGGCGGGCTCGCGTTTCAGGATGAGGAAGTCCGGCGTGTAGGTGCCGTAGGGGGTGCGGATGAAGAAGGTTTCGAGGGCGCGGTTGCGGTAGCCGTTGTAGTAGAATTCGAGGCCGCGCAGTTCGGCGAGTTTGGCGAGTTCGCGCAGGGCGGAGACTTCGTAGAGGGAATCGAAGCGGTAGGGGGCGTAGTTGAAGGTGAGGTCGCCCGGGTCGAGGGAGTCGTCTTCGATCCTGTCGTCGAGGTAGTTGGGACGTTTGTTAAGCGTGGGGATTTCCGAGGCGGTGAAGGCGGGGAGGAAACGGCCGCCGGTGTGAGCGATGGTGGGCGGCGGGTCCATGCGCCAATCGAGGAGGTCGAGTTCCACGGTATCGGTGATGTCCTCGTGGGTGACACGGATGTTTTCCATGAGGAGGGAAGCGACGTGGGCGATGATCTCGTCGAGGGAAAGCGTGGGGTGGAGAGCGATCCAGCCGAGGTGGACGGAGAGCTGGGCGTGGGCGGCGCGGAGAGCCTCGTCGTGCTCGCCGGAAAGATCGGCCTCGGAGTAGCGGCCCCAGGTGGCGCGGGCGACGGCGAAGAGAAAATCGCCATAGCTGAATGGGTGGGTGGAGGCGGCGGAGTCGAGGATGCGGGTGACGGCTTGGGCGAGACCGCGTTTGCCGACGGTGGCGTCGGTGGTGGTGGGGGTGAAGGGGTGCTCGGTTTTGAAAAAGCCGAAGTCGAAGGAGGCGAGTTGGGCGGCGACATCGGCGTCGCGGGTTTCGCGGACGATGGTGTAGCGGCGGCGGATGTTTTTGAAGGTGACGCGACCGAGGCGGGGTTTGCGGATGAGGACGTTGACGGCGGTGTCGCCGTGGGGGCGGAGATCGGCGATGGAGAGGGCGTAGTTTTCCTTCAGCTCCTTATCGAGCGTCTCGTAGTTGCCCTCGCCGAGGGCGATGAGAGCGGTCTCGTCCTTGGCGGAAACGACCTCGCGGAGGCAGCGGCAAGTGGTCTGGAGGACGAAGTTCTTGGTGGTCTCGCGGCGGGGGAGGGCGACGGCGGTGAGGCTCTTGCAATCCCAGCCCTCGGTGCCGATGGCGACGAGGAGGATGATGCGCTGGGTGACGTGGGGCTGGTCGAGGTTGTTAAAAATGGCGTCGCTCTCGCGGGGGAGGGCGTAGGCTTTTTGGGCTTTTTTGACGCCACGGTAGAAACGAAAAATCTCGGCGTCTTCGCGGCCGGGGCGGTGGGCGGCATACCAGGCGCGGACGGCGGGAAGGATGTCAGTATTGAGTTTTTCAATACTGGGGCAGTAGAAGGCGATCTTGCTGATGGTGCCGGTCGGGTAGGTGCGGTCGAAGTCGGCGAAGAAGCGGGTGAGGGTGTCGGCGACGAAGGCGGACTGGGCGATGTTCTGGCCGGTGACTTGGGGGATCTTGAGGAAACGCCCGATGCCCTCGGCGAGGGAGTAGTGGTAGGTGATGAGCTGGATCTGGTTCAGCTTTACCTTGGAGTCGGCAAAGGGGACGTGGTGGCGCAGGTAGGGCGTGCCGGAGAAGCCGAGCACGGTGCAGACGTGGCCGTGCTGGTTGAGGACATCGACGGCGAGCTTGAGCTTTTTTTCGTCGTCGCCAGTGCCGCTGAAGAAGTGGTGCGCCTCGTCAAGGATGACGGAGATACGGGGAATCTGGGAGAGCTTTTCGCGGAGGGCGTTGGTTTTGACGACGTCGGCGGCTTTTTGCTCGTCGTAGTAGAGGCTGCCCGGATTGGCAACGAGTTGGTCGTCGGCGGAGAGTTTCTCCATGATGACCTTCTCGGCGTTGGTGATGAAAACGAGGCCGAAGTCGCGGGTCTGCGTGAGGCGGTTGACCTTTTCAAGGTTGGGGTTGTTGCCGTGGAGCTTGTCGCGACGGGCGGAGCCGAGGCTGTCGAGAATCTCGAAGTGGATGAGGCGGCGCAGTTCTGCGGCTTCGGCGGCGGGGAGCACCCACGCAGGGTCAAAGTTGCGGATGGTCTGGAGCGAGGGGAGGATGGCGGTCTTCGAAGCGGAGGGGGCGAAGACGACGAAGTTTTGGGCGAAACGGGGATCGTCAGGATGGAGGCGGGCGAAGTGGAGATCGAGGTAGATGAATGCCGCCATCAAATAGGTTTTCCCCGCGCCCATCGGGAGGCTGAAAAGGTAGTGAGGGTAGCTAAAATCGTGAAGCAGGGCGTCGAGGAAGGCGGACCAACTGGATTTTGACCCGAGGGGATCGTCGCGGAGGCGTTCGGCGAGGGTGTTGAGTTCGTTGGCCTTGGCGAAACGGTAGAGGAACTCGGCGGTGGGGTCGCCGAGGAGGGCGGGTTGGGGATCGGCAAGGTCGCGCAAGGTGCCGGCGCGGATGATGTCGGCGAGCGGGCGGTTTTGGCCGACGAATTTCAGCCAGAGATAGACGTCGATGGCTTGGCGCTGCGGGAGACGGAGTTTGCCAGCGGTTTCGACGTGGCGAGCAATCTGGCCGGGGAGGGATTGGGCGTTGGCTTTCTCCTGTGCGATCCAGAGGAAGGCGGACTGTTCGATGATGTCGTGAAGGTTGAGCATGCCAGACTTATCGGGCAGGTTGAGCAGAAGTTTTACCGGTGTCCCGTTATTTTATCTCGTTATTTCGAGGGAGCGGCGGGCCAGTTTTTCGCCGGCGGCGAGGCAGTTCGGGACTGAAATGCCGTCACGGATGTGTCCGCCGATCAGCAGGCCGGGGTGGGCGACCTCCGTGCGGGTGATGACATCGAGAAAACGGTCGTAGCCGAGGTTGTATTGGGGAATGGCGCGCGGCCAGACGTTGCGGCGAATAAACACCGGGGCGCCGCGCACGCCGAGGAGTTCGGAGAGATTTTTGCGGACCAGGGTGAGCAGCGCGGCGTCGTCGAGGCGGGCGAGTTCGGGTCGGAGGGTGCCGCCGGTCATGACAGTCAAGGCAACGTGGCCGGATGGAGCACGGCCTGGAAAAAGAGTGGAGTTGAACAACACACCGAGCACATCCCGCTGTTCGGAGGGGGGCACCAGCATGCCGAAGCCGTCAAGCGGGTGGATAACCTGGTCGCGTCGGTAGCCGAGGAAGAGCGATGAGACGGGGGGGTATTCGACGCCCGCCAAGTCGGCGAGCGGGTGTTCGCCGTGCTCGCCGACAGGCAACGCGGCCAAAGCGGCGGCGGGCAAGGCGAGGATGACTGCGGCGAACGTCTCGGTGGCGGTGGACAGGTCGGGGCGTTCCCAGGTGACGGTGCAAGGTTGGCCGGCGATCACGCGAAGCGCACGGGCGTTGAGCTCGACGCTGCCGGAGGGCAAGCGGGCGGCGAGGGCTTGCGGAAGGGCTTCGAGGCCCTCGGCAAAACTGAAAATGGGCGGAGGGCCGGACGGTTCGCCGCGAGCGCGTTTGGCTTTGGCGGCGGCGAGTTGCGCGCGGATGAGCGAGCCATGGGTGCGCTCGGCTTCCCAGAGAGAGGGGAAACTGTGCCGGGCGGAGAGTTTTTGGGCATCGCCTGCGTAGACACCGGAGACGAACGGGCGGAGTCCGTAATCGACCAACTCGGAGCCGAAGTGGTCGCCCATAAAGTCGGCTAGGCTGACGTCGGCGGGACGTTGACGAGGGCGTTTAAACAGATCGCCGAACAGGCGGAACTTGGCGGCAGCGGAGAAAAGCGGGGATTTTAGAAAACCGGGAGGCGAGGCGGGAGCGGGAAGCGGGCGGCCATCGCGGACAATGTAACGGTTTTTGGCTTCGGGTGAGGCCGTGAGTGCGGTCAGGCCAAGTTCCGCGAGCAACGCGGAGACGGGCGGCGTGAGCTGGAGGGAGTTTGGGCCGGCTTCGAGCAACCAGCCGTCGTGACGTTCGGTGCGGATGTTGCCGCCTAGCCGCGCGGCGGATTCGAAAAGGCGAAAGGCGCGCCCTTGGCGGGCGAGACGATGGGCGGCGGCGAGGCCGGTGATGCCACCGCCGATGATCGCGATGGGGAGCTGTGCGGAGTTGTTGCCCACGGAACACACCGGATACACGAAATCGGACGATGCGCTAGCACTACTGCGCGACCGCACGAAGGCCTATGCTCATTTCGCCGCCAGATAAACGGTCTCCGAGCGCCGTTCCACTTTTACCAAGTGGTATTTTAGAAATACAGCACTCATGTAGTATTGGGCGTTTTCGCTCATGCTGTAGACTATGTATTGGTCCCGATTTTGCGTGATGACCTGAATGTAATATACGCTGTAAGTGTTCTTACTTCTCACCGTCAGCTTGTCGCCGACTTTGACTTCGATCTCTCCGGCTTGGGCCACGGAAATCAAAACTAGAAAGATGATCAGGAGTCGTTTCATCGGGATTAGGACCTGCGAAAAAGATCATCTCGAAAAAGCACCCTGTAAACGCCGCCTTTTCCCTATGCCAAATGGTAGGGTGTATACCTACCGCGCGGGGGATCTCCCTCGCCCCTTTTCACTTCCACGTGATGACCGTGTCGATGAGGGCCTGCATGCATTCGATTTTTGCCTGTGGGGTGATGCCGTGGCCGAGGTTGAAGACGTGGCCGGAGGTGCCGCGCATGGATTCGAGCAGGCGGGCGGCTTCGCGGGCGACGATCCCGGGCGTCGTCTGCATGAGCACAGGGTCGAGGTTGCCCTGCACGGCGACGTTGGCGGGCAACGTGCGGCGGACGATCGCGAGGTCATTTGTCCAATCGACGCTGATCGCCCGCACGCCGGAAAACGCTTGGTCGGTGAGGTGCGGCGCGGTGCCTTTGGCGTAGAGAATAATCGGGAAATCTGCGGGCAACGCGGCGACAATGCGGCGTATCCATTTTAAGGATGCGGCTTCGTAATCGGCTCCGGCAATGAGACCGCCCCACGAATCAAAGATCTGGATGGCGTCGGCGCCGGCGGCGATCTGCATTTTGAAATACGCGATCAACGACTCGGTGAGTTTTTCGAGGAGGGCGTCAAAGGTGCCTCGGTCGGTGTAGAAGAGGAGCTTGACGCGCTCGAAATCGTCGGAGCTGCCGCCTTCGACCATGTAAGTGGCCAGCGTCCACGGGGAGCCGCCGAAGCCGAGGAGCATTTTCCCCCCGGCGAGTTCGGTTTTGAGGAGACGCAGGGTGTCGGCGACGTAGGCGAGTTTTTCGGGGACGGCGTTGACCGGGTTGAGTGCGTCGATGTCGGCGCGGGTCGAGATGCGGCGATCCATGGCGATGCCGCCGCCGTCGCGGAAACTGTAGGGCTGGCCCAGCGCCTCGGGGATGACGAGGATGTCGGAGAAGAGAATGGCGGCATCGAGCCCGGGGAAACGGCGCAGCGGCTGGAGCGTGACCTCGGCGGCGAGAGCGGGGGTCTGCACCATGTGAACGAACGACGACTGAGCCTTGAGCGCGCGGTATTCGGGCAGGTAACGACCGGCCTGGCGCATGACCCACAAGGGCGGTCGGTCGAGCGGTTGGCAGGCGAGGGCGGAGAGGAAACGGTCGCGGGAAGTCATTCGGATTTTTGAACCACTGATGAACACTAATGGGCACTAATTAAGGCAGAATAATCACCCGGCCCAGTCACGCGGGCGCAGGAACTCGGTGTGCAGCCGGGCCTCTTCGGTGCCGGGGTCGGGGGCGTAGTTGTATTTAAAAGTCACGAGCGGCGGGAGGCTCATCAAGATGGACTCCGTGCGGCCGCCGCTTTGGAGGCCGAAATGCGTGCCCCGGTCCCAGACGAGATTGAATTCCACGTAGCGACCACGTCGATACAACTGCCAGTCGCGTTCGCGGTCGCCGTAGGGCGTGGCTTTGCGGCGCGCCACGATGGGTTGATACGCCGGGATAAAGGCGTCGCCCACCGCGCGCAAAGCGGCGAAACTTGGGTCCGCGCCGAGGGCGTTGAAGTCGTCAAAGAAGAGGCCGCCAATGCCGCGCGGTTCACCGCGATGCTTCAGATAGAAGTAGTCGTCGCACCCCTTTTTCCACTTCGGATAAAGGTCGTCGCCAAAGGGTGCGACGGCGTCGCGGGCGACGCGGTGCCAGTGCGCACAGTCTTCCTCAAAGCCGTAGTAGGGCGTCAGATCAAAGCCGCCACCCATCCACCAGATCGGATTCTCGCCGTCCGGGTCGGCGATGAAGAAACGGACGTTGGCGTGGCTGGTCGGAATGTAGGGGTTGCGCGGGTGGATGACCAACGACACGCCGAGGGCCTGCCACGGCTTGCCGATCAACTCGGGGCGGTGGGCGGTGGCGGAGGGCGGGAGTTGCGTTCCAAAAACGTGGGAAAAACCGACGCCGGCTTTTTCGAAAACCGCCCCTTCGGCCAGCACGCGCGAACGGCCGCCGCCACCCTCGGCACGAGGCCAGTTGTCCTCAGCGAAGCGGGCGGTCCCATCCTCGGCTTCGAGTGCGCGGCAGATGCGGTCCTGCAGGTCGAGGAGGTAGGCTTTGACGGCGGCTACGTCGGGTGCGGTGGACATGGAACGCGCAGCTTTTAGGGTTGGCCGGCGTCGTGCAACACGCCTTTGCCGGCGCGGAGTTTTTGCAGGACGAGCGCTCCGAATCCATAGCGGGGACTAAAGGCGGCCGAGAACAAAAAGAATACGCCCAAGCTCAGCACGATGCTCGCGCCGCTTGCCAGTCCGAGGTGGTAGCTGGCGAGGATGCCGAGGACCGAGCCCGCCAGCGCGAGTAGCACCGAGAGCAGCAACATGCGGCTCAGGCGGTCGCACCAGAGATACGCGGTGACGGCGGGAAGCAGGAACAATCCCAGCGATAACACGATGCCCATGGCTTGGAGCGCGGCGATGAGGTTGAGCACCGTGAGGCAGAGAATGCCGATGTGCACCAAGCCGCCGCGTCCGCCGGTGGCGCGGAGGAAAATCGGATCAAAGGTTTCCAGCAGGATGGGGCGGTAGAATACCACGAAGACCGCCAACGTGGTGGCGCTGACCAAGCCCGCGAGTTGGAGATCGGTGCCGCTGACGCCGAGGATGTTGCCGAAGAGAAAATGCATCAGGTCGATGCGCGAGCGGAGCGTGCTGACCACGGCCACGCCGAGGGCAAAGAAAATGATGAACAGCGAGCCGAACGCGGCGTCTTCTTTGACGCGCGTCAGGCGGCTGAGGAGCGCGCTGCCGGTGGCGGTGAGCAAGCCGGCGAGGAGCGCGCCCACAAACAAAGCCAGCGTGCTGGGCCCGAAAAACGCGTAGGCCAACGCCACTCCGGGGAGGAGCGAATGCGAGAGGGCGTCACCCATCAGCGCGAGGCGGCGCAGCACGAGGATGCAACCGAGCAAACCCCCGCTGAGGCTGAGCAGGACCGCGGAAAGGAGGCCGCGCCGCATGAACTCGAAGGTGAACGGTTCGACGAAGAGATCGTGGAAGTTCATTCGGGAAACTGCGTGGTGCTCACGCGGCGGAGCGGGTTGTCGTGCACGCAACGACCGCCGCGGAAAGCGGTGTTGATGTTGGCCTCGGTGAGCACGGTCGCGATCGGACCCGCCGCGACGAGGCGCGTGTTGAGCAGGAGCGCGTGGGTGAAGTGGGCGCGGGCCAGCGGGAGGTCGTGCACGGCGGCGAGCACGGTGCGGCCCTGCGCGACCCAGCTGCGGAGGATGTGCGTAAGCTCCTCGGTGGCGAAGAGGTCGAGGCCGGTGAAGGGCTCGTCGAGCAGGAAAATATCGGCGCCTTGCGCGAGGGCGCGGGCGAGGAAAACGCGTTGTTGTTGTCCGCCGGAGAGCATGCGGATCTGGCGGTCGGCGAGATCGACGATGCCGAGCTCGTCCAAGGCGCGATCGATGGCGGCGTGGTCGGAGGCGCGGAAGCGTTGCCACGGGAGGAGCGCGGGGTAGCGGCCCTGGGCGACCACGGCGCGCACGGTGATGGGGAAATCCCAGTCGACGGCGTGTCGTTGCGGCAGGTAGGCGAGCCGGGGCAATTGATGGTGGGCGTGGGCGTCACCGATGCGGATGTCGCCGCCGTTCTCGATACTGTGCCAGCCCAGGATCGCGCGCAGGAGGGTGCTTTTGCCCGCGCCGTTGGGGCCGACGATGGCCGTCGAGGTGCCGCACGGGATCGACGTGGACAGATCGTCGAGGGCGAGGCGCGCGCCGTAGCGCACGGTCACGTGGGCGCAGCGGATGATGTCGTGGTGAGTGGACAGAGAACGGGAGGTTGAACGGACTGACCGGCGGCGGTCAACGGAGTGCGACGGCGATGGTGTCGATGTTGGCGCGCATCATGCCGAGATAAGTCGCGGTGGACGAACCCTCGGCCCCCACGCTGTCGGTGTGCAAGGGCGGCGGCACGGTCACGCCGGCCTCGCTCGCGAGGAGCCGCGCGAGCTTGGGGTTGGCGGTGGATTCGATGAAGATCGCCGGGACTTTGTGCTCGCGAATCAAAGTGATGAGCTTGGCGACTTGGCGGGCGTTGGGTTCTTGCTCGGTGCTGAGTCCGGCGATGGGCACGATGGTCAAGCCGTAGGCGCTGCCGAAGTAACCCAAGGCCTCGTGCGAGGTGACGAGCTTGCGGCGTTCGGCGGACAGGCCGGCCAGCGTCTGCGTGGCATAGGCGTGCAGGGTGTTGAGCTCGCCGGTGTAGGCGGCGGCGCGGGCGTTGATGGCGGCCGCATCGGAGGGGATGAGCTTTACCAAGGCAGCGCGCAGGTTTTCGACGTAGCGGATGACGTTGCGCACATCCTGCCAGGCGTGTGGGTCGAAGTGCCCGTGGTGGTGGTGATCGTGGGCACCGTGGTCGCCCTCGCAGGCGCCGGCGAGCGGGGTGATGCCCTCGCTCAACGTGACAACCGGGCCGCGGAAGCCGGAGTTTTTGACGAGCTTGGCGATCCACGTTTCGAAGCCCAGGCCGTTAACAACCACGAGGTCGGCCTTGGCAACGAAGCGGATGTCGGCCGGCTTCGGTTCGTAAGCATGGGGATCTGCGCCGATGGGCAAGAGGCAGCGGGCGTTCACCGCGGCGCCGCCCACCTGGATCACGAGATCGTGTGCGATGGTGTTGGTGGACACGACCAGCGGACGATGGTCGTCGGCGCGGGCGCAGAGCACTGAGACGGCCAAGGCGAGGAAGAGCAGCGGGAAGCGGGTCATGACTCGCACTATAACAAAGCTGGCAAGGGGGGGGGCGGCAGGGGCGGATGGCCGGACGGGATTATTTCTTTTTGGCGGGAGGCAGGCTGAATTTCACCATCGGGGCGTCGGCGGCGGGCGTGGGCGCGGTTTTGGCGGTAGGAGCGGTGGCGACCGGATTGGTGGCGGGCCCCGAGCTGCTGGAGATCGGCGACTCGACGTAGCCGCGAAACACCGAGCCGGCGGGGACCAGCGGGAAGGTTTTCTCGATCAGTTCAACGATGCGCAAGTCGCGGCCTTTGGAGGTGGGGCTGCCCATCGAGACCACGATGATGCGTTGGTCGCCGCGCTGGGCGGTGGCGGCGAGACAGAAGCCGGCGCCGCGGGTGTAGCCGGTCTTGAGGCCGTCCACACCGGCGACTTTGCCGAGGAGCTTGTTGTGGTTGCGCAGGTAGAGCGTCTCGGCGCGCACGCCTCCGGCGAAGGGCCGGGTGCGGACGGCGCTGTAGCGAAGCACATCGGTGCGGGTGACGAGTTCGCGCGAGAGGAGGGCGAGGTCGCGGGGCGAAGTGAGGTCGCCGTCGGCGGTTTGTTTCGAGGCGGGGGGCAAACCGTGCGGCGAGCGGAAAACGGTGTTTTTCATGCCGAGCCCTTGGGCGCGGGCGTTCATGAGAGCGACGAAGCCGGCGCGATCCGACGAGGCGGCGTGGGTAAGGGCGTGGGCGGCGTCGTTGGCCGACTCGACCATGAGCGCGTAGAGCAACTCCTCGACGGTGAACGTCTCGCCGGCAGCCAAGTTGACCTGGGTGCCGCCCATGGATTGATCGACGGCGTTGGCGGTGACGGGCGTGCCGAGGGTGAGCCGACCGGCGGCGATGGCGTCGTGCACGATGAGGAAGGTCATCAACTTGGTGACGCTGGCGGGCGGGGAAACGTTGTCGGCGTTGTCCTCGAAGAGCGTCTGGCCGGTGGCCGCGTCGATGACGATCGCGCCTTTATACTCGGCGTGCGCCGGGGTGGCGGCAAAAAAGGCAGCCGTAAGGAAAACGAGGGCGACGCCGAGAGACGGGCGGGAAAAGATGCGTGCAAAAATCATGCGCGCTCAGGAGACGGCGGTTTTCCGCAGGCGAGCGAGCCAGAAAACGGCGGTCGGCTGCTTATGGCATTTCGAATAAAGTTATCGCCGCTTCAAACCACCACTCGCTGGCGCTCGTGGCTACGAGCGCCAGCGAGTGGTGGTTTGGACAGCCCTGCGGCGCGGCTCCATCCTTTGCGTTGCCCTCCGCGAGGTTACGGGCACGATGACGCCGTGATCGCCTCCGTTGCTTTCCGGAATTTCAAGGCGCTGCGCAGCACGAGCCTTACCCTGTTGCCGTTTAACCTCGTCATCGGGCCCAACGGCTCGGGCAAGACCAGCCTCATTCAGTCCATCCTGCGCCTGCGCTCGCTCGCCAAACTGCCTTTGCACGAGGCCGGACAGGACGCCGAGCGCCGTCCCGAGGGGGCGGAAATCACCTTCCGCTTCATGGCTCCGCACGACGGGCTGGAGGCTTCGCTGGGCTGCGTGTCCGACTCGGTTTGCGATCTGCTGCAAGTGATCCCGTTGCCCACTGGCGAAGGCGTGGACGATTGGGCCGGGCTGCGCGCCCGGCTGCTCACGATGCGCAGCTACTTTTTCGACCACGAAGCCCTGGCGGCACCGGCGGCGGCCAAGCCGGCGGTCGAGCTGACCCCGAGCGGTGGCAACCTGGCCGCCGTGCTCGCCGCCCGCCGGGCGAACCATCCCGAAGAGTTTGCCCGGATGGCGACCGAGCTGGTTCGCATGCTGCCGGAGTATGACGAGGTGGATCTCGTAACCCGCCCGGATTCCCTGATCGAATTGCGCCTGCGACTCGCCGAGGGCAACCAGTGGATCGCCGCCGAAGATCTCTCGCAGGGCACGCTCTACGTGCTCGGAATGCTTTCGCTGTGTTTCGATCCGGCTCCGCCCGCCATCGTGTGTATCGAAGAAGTGGATCGCGGAGTGCATCCGCGCCTGCTGCGCGAGATTCGCGATCTGCTTTATCGGTTGAGCTACCCGGCTGAAACCGGTGGCCAGCGGGCGCCCGTTCAGGTGCTCGCGACCACCCATTCGCCCTACTTGCTGGATTTGTTTCGGGACTTTCCCGAGGAGGTTGTCATCACGGAGAAACACGGTGCCGCCGCCCGGTTCGTGCGTTTGAGCGAGCGTGAGGGGCTGAAGGACTTACTGGGTTCGGGCTCGCTGGGCGACCTGTGGTTTTCCGGAATCATTGGCGGCGTGCCCGAAGACAAATGAGCTCCTCGTCTCCTCATGGGCCTACGCGGAAACTCGCCATCTTGAGCGAGTCGCCGGCCGACGAGGCGGCGATCGCGGTGTTGGTGGAGGCGGTGCTCGGGCGGCCCTTCACCCGGGTGTCTCCGTCGCTCCGCGCCCGCGGCTGGCCTTCGGTTGCGCAGGTGCTGCCCTCGATCATTCGCCACCTGCACTTCAACACCGACGCGGAAGGACTCGTCGTGGTGGTCGATAGCGACGACTCGGTCGTGCACACCGCATCGCACAATGCGCCGCAATATTATCACCCCATGTGCCGCCTGTGTCAGTTGCGCGGCATCTTCCGGCAAACGACCAAGAAGCTCCCGGCTGCGCGAGGGAAGGACCGCGTGTTACGCGGCGTGGGCGTGGCCGTTCCCGCGATGGAGGCGTGGTATCTCTGCGGCTTGGAAGACGCGGTGACCGAGCACCGGTGGATCGCCGGGCAGGAGGAGTTGCGCACGCCCTACACCCGTCGCGAGCTCAAGCAGCGCATCTACGGGACCGAGCGTCCCAACCTCTACCAGGCGACCGAAGTCGCACTCCGCGAGGTCCGCCGGCACGCGCACGACACGCGCCGGCTGGAGAATGATTTTCCGAGCTTCGCCGCTCTCGCGGCCGACTTGAAGACCTGGCCGAAGACGTAATGAAGGTATGAAATTGCATATTTGGCGGGAGGCGAATTGCTCCTCCGCCGGGCGACCGGCAAACATCGGCGACAGGACGGTTTTTTGACCTATAGATTATTTAACGTGCCATGAAATCCTTTGAAGAACGGCTGCGCTTGGAATCCTCGGACTGGGTCGACGAGGGGCTCTTGACGGGGGAGCAACGCACCGGGTTGTTGTTGCGCCATCCCGAAGGATCCGGCGGCGGGCGGTTTGTCGCCATCCTCGGTCTGGTGGGTGGCGGGCTGTTGCTGTCGGGCGTGTGCCTGCTCATCAGCGCCAATTGGCAGGCGATCTCGGACGGGGTGAAACTCGGCGGCCTCCTGGTGCTGCTCGTGGCGGCGTATGGCGCGGGCTGGCGCGCCAAGGTCGCACCTGGAGATTATCCTAAAGTGGGCGACGGGTTTTTCATGTTGGGCGCGGGATTGTTCATGGCGGGCATCGCGCTGGTGAGTCAGATTTTCCATCTCAACTCGCGCCCCGCGACCGGCGTGTTCGTGTGGTGGCTCGGGATCGTGGCGGTGCCGTGGCTCGTGCGATCCAAGGGCGCGCAGGCGGTCAGCCTGTTGGCGTTTCTGGTGTGGATGAGCCTGGAGTTCACCACCCGCGGTTCGTGGCTGCTGCTGATGCCGGGCGATGGTCATGCGGATGATGGCATGCGCGTCGTGGCCATCATGACGGTGCTGGGTGTGGCGGTGTGGCTGGCGGGGCTGGCGTTGCGCAGCACGCGTCACGAGGCGTTCGCTTCGCTGCATGAAAAGTGGGGCGCGCTGATCACGTGCTCCGGGTTGTATATGCTCGGTTTTCTCCGGCACGTATGGGAATGGCGGAGCGGCAACGGCCCGGTGCAACTCGCGCCGGTGATGGTGGTCGCGGCGTTGGTGCTGCTCGCCGGTTATGGCGCATGGCGGACGAGCCGACGCGAGGTGCTAGCGTTGAGCGGATGGTTCGTGGCCGCGCTGGTGCCCGTGGGGGCGGTCTTGGCGGGATGGAACCCCGGTGATTACGGTTGGCTGTGGAGCGCGTGGTCGTGGACGGCGCTGTTTGTCCTGAATGTTTTCATGGTGCGCGCGGGTCTCGCGACCGGTCGCGAAGGCTGGGTGAACCTCGGCCTGGGCTTCATCGCGGTGAATATCATCACGCGTTACTTCGACCTGTTTGGCACGATGCTCCAGGGCGGCGTGTTCTTCGTCGTTTCCGGAGCAATCGTGCTCACGTTGGGGATATACCTAGAACGTAAACGCCGTGGATGGCTCGCGACGATGCGGGGTGAAAAGGAGGCTGTATGACGCTGAAAAATGCACGTTGGTTGTGGGGAGTCGTCGCGTTGCAGGTGGTGTTTTTGGTCGGTTGGGCCGGCTATCATGAAACCGTGCGACGCAACGCGCCCACTATCCGACTGAAGACGTTGCCGGTCGATCCGCGCGACATCTTGCGCGGCGACTACATGACGTTGAATTATGAGATCAGCCGTCCCGTTCAAGCGGTGACAGGCGCGGGTCCGCTGGAGGGGGAGGTGTTTGTCGTGCTCAAACCCGAAGGGGCGCACCACGTGATCGCGGAAATCCTGATCGAGGAGCCGCCGGCGAATGATCCCCGCCTGTGGGTGTCGGCCAAAGCGTGGGGAGCTGCGGACAACCCGCGCCTTGATTTTGGAATCGAACGGTTTTTCGTTCCGGAAGGGAAGGGCACTCCGACCTTTGCGACGCTCGAAGTCGAAGCGTCGGTCAGCGCGACCCATCACCTTTACATTCGCCGCCTTTGGCTCGACGGTGAGCGGTTTCCTTAAGTCTCGACGATTTCGCGCTTTCTCCCGTTCCGGTGCTCACCAAGCTGGAAGGCTTCATGGCTAAGCTTCCCCTCTTTCCTCGGTCCAACGCCCCGTGGTTAATCGCGTGGCCGGCGGCCCTGTTTGGCCGACTCCTCTACAAGGTGCGTGCGAAAGGCTTCGAGCGCGTTCCGAAAACGGGCGGCGCGCTCATCGTCTCGAACCACCTCTCGTATGTGGATGTGTTTGCGCTGCAACTGGCGTGCCCGCGCCCGATTCGTTTTGTCGGCCACGAGGCGCTGCCTCGGCACAGTTTGCTATTTCGCCTCATCTATAACTTGACGCGCACGATCCCGGTGTCGCCCGCGAACGCGCTGGATACGGTCCGCCGGGTTTCGCAGGCGCTGAAGGACGGCGAGCTGGTTCTCCTTTTTCCCGAAGGCGGCATTTCCCGAACGGGTCACCTGTTGAAACTGCAGCGTGGTTTTGAGATAATGGCGCGCAAGGCCGGCGTGCCCGTGCTGCCGGTCGCGCACGATGGACTCTGGGGTTCGGTGTTTTCGTTTTCGGATAACAAATACCTGCTGAAATCACCGCGGCTCATGCGCACCGCCGTGTCGGTGATCTGGGGGGAGCCGATCCCGGCGGAGCGAGTAACTGCGGGCACGGTGCGCGAGGCGTTGCTCGATCTGGGCTGCGAGGCGTTTGAGGAGCGGCCGCAATTGAAACGCCACGTGGGCGGGGAGATTGTGCGGCGGCTGGGTCGGCATCCGGGTTGGTGTGTGATCGTCGACCGCACGGCGGCGCGTCGCGAGGTGAAGGCCGGGCAGCTCTTCGCCGCCGCCGCCGCGCTCTCGCGCCATCTGCGCAAAACCGTGCCGGAGCCGCGCGTGGGCATCGTGCTCCCGCCGGGTGCTGGCGCCAGCATCGCCAACCTTGCGGTGCTCTGCGCGGGCAAGGTCCCGGTAAATTTTAACTTCACCGCCGGTCGCGCGGCCGCCGAAGCGAGCCTGCGCATGTCGGGCGTGAAAACGATCATTTCGGCCGACGCGGTGCGCGCTAAAGTCCCGGCATTTCCCTGGCCGGAACGCACGCTCGACCTGAGCGCGACCATTAAAGAAATCGGCGGAAAACGCGCGCTGCTCCCGTGGTTGATCGCCGCGTGGGTGCTGCCCAATCAACTGCTGCCGCGTTTGCTCGGCGTGCCGAAACGCGGCGACCGCGCCGAGGCGGGGCTGTTGTTCACGAGCGGCAGCTCGGGCGATCCGAAAGGGGTCACGTTCACGCACCGAAACCTCCTCGCGAACTGCTGGCAGTTTTCCACGCTCTCCATTTTCCCGCCCGAGTCGGTCATGTTGAGCTGCCTGCCGGTGTTCCATAGCTTCGGCTTTACAGTGAACATGTGGTTTCCGCTCCTGCGTGGGTTCAAATCCGTGACGGTGCCGAGTCCGCTTGAGACGAAGAAAATCGTCGATGCGATTCGCGAGGAAAAGGTCACCATCATGGTCGGCGCGCCGACGTTTATGCGCCCGATTCTGAAGAAGGCCGAGCCAGCCGATCTCACGTCGTTGAAGCTGCTCGTGTCGGGCGCGGAGAAGATGCCAATGGATCTTTACGAGGGGTTTCTGGAAAAATTCCAGGTCGAGATCATGCAGGGCTACGGCATGACCGAAGCCTCGCCGGGCACCAATGTGAACCAGCCCGACCCGACGCTGCCGACGGCGACGGCGGGTGAGCAGCCGGGCAAGCGTCTGGGCTCGGTGGGCCGATTAATGGCCGGTATGACCGCGCGCGTGCTCAACCCCGAGACCCGCGAAGTGCTCCCGGAAGGCGGAACGGGCCTGATTGTGTTTCGTGGCGCGAATCTTTTTTCAGGTTACCTCCACGACTCAAAGAAGACCGCCGAGTCATTTCACAACGGCTGGTATATCACGGGCGATCTGGGGCGTTTCGATGAAGACGGGTTTCTCTTCATCGAAGGCCGGCTTTCGCGCTTCTCCAAGATTGCCGGCGAGATGGTTCCGCACGGCACGGTGGAGCATAAGCTCATCGAGGCCTTCGCTTTGGATCAGAGCGAGGGTTACGCGCTGGTGGTGATGGGCGTGCCCGACCCGGGAAAAGGCGAACAACTTGTGCTGCTGACGGCCAGCGACCAGGTCACGGCGGAGAGCGTCAAAGCAAAGTTGGGAGATGCCGGCGTGCCCAATCTTTGGATACCGAAGATTGTTTCGCGCGTGGATAAAATCCCCGTCCTCGGCACGGGCAAGCTCGACCTCAAGGGCTGCAAGGACCTGGCGACGGCGGCGGTGGCGGGTTGATCGGAAAGGCGGATGGAGGCGCTCGGTCGTCTGGCTCCGACGTGGGAAGCGAGCTTGCTCGCGATGATCGATCATCGCGAGCAAGTTCGCTTCCCACAAAGGAATCAGACGGTTGCAGTCGAATGGTTAGCCCCTGCCGGTAAACATGCCGGAACCGGGGGCGCGAGAAGCGGACGGTGCTTTATCGCTATGCCTCGTGCCCGGTCAGCTCGTTCAATCGGTTCGTCGTCGGGAGAGCAGGCTCGCGCCACGTTTATCGCACCGATGAAAGCGCTTGGCACCGGGCACGTGCCGACCGGGCGCTGGCGTTGCGAGATCAAGTTTGACGGCTACCGCGCGGTCGCGGTTTTAAACGCAGGAAACGTCGAACTCTGGTCACGCAATCATAAGCCGTTCACCTCCGATTATCCCGAAGTGGTTGCGGCGCTCTCGCGGTTAAAGTGTAGCAACGCCGTGCTCGACGGGGAGATTGTGGCGTTGGACGACGCGGGGCGCTCGCGCTTTCAATTGCTGCAAGGGCGCGATCTCCGGGAGAGACCCGTAATCGTGTTCTATGTGTTCGATGTCATGCACCTCAACGGATGTTCCACGGTGGATCTTACTCTCGAAGAGCGGCAGCGATTGCTGGGGCGGTTGCTGGCCAAGTGTGCGGCATCCGTTCAGTTATCGATGGGGTTCGACGACGTCGCCCCGGGGGACTTTTTCGAGGTAGCGCGCGAACACGGCTTGGAGGGCATCATCGCAAAGAAAATCGGATCACGTTATGAACCCGGTGTGCGCAGCGGCGCGTGGCTCAAGTGCAAGGTGGTCGGTGAGCAGGAGTTCGTGATCGGCGGGTTCACTCCGCCGCAGGGAAGCCGCCCGTTTTTTGGAGCGATCCTGGTGGGTTACTACCAAGACGGAACGCTGCTCTATGCAGGAAAAGTCGGCGCGGGATTTAACTACGCGCTGCTCAAATCGCTGCACAGCGAGTTCTTGAAACGAGAGCTTTCGGAGTGCCCGTTTGCTAATCTCCCGATCGCACGAAAGCCGCGGTTTGATCGCGGCATGACGGCGGGCGAAATGAAGACGGTGAGGTGGATAAAGCCCGAGTTGATTGCCCAAGTTAAATTCGCGGAGTGGACGGATGACGGCATTTTGCGGCACCCGGTGTTTTTAGGTTTGAGGAACGACAAGGCGGCGAAGGACGTGCGTCGCGAACCTGCCGGGATCGAAAGGTAGGAGCCCATTTATGGGCGATGATCGGCGTAGTGAAGACGGCGGGTGTTTGCGTGTCTAACATCGCCCATAAATGGGCTCCTACCTGGGCGGCTGCCGCAGCGCGTCGTTGTCTTTTGCAATACGCGCCATCGAGCGTCGGGTGAGGGCGGAGCTGTCGTCTTGCCGCTCGGAAATGGGTTTCGAGGCTTGGCCGGATTTGGCGATCAACCACACGTCTTTGCCCTCGTTGCTGCGGATTTTGAAGAGGTGCCACTCGCCTTTGAGTTTTTTGCCGGCCAACCGGAGCTTCAACGTCGCGTCCTTGTAATCACCGCCGAGTAGCTCGTAGGTGCCCATGTCCCACACCATGACGGTGCCGCCCCCATAGTGACCCTTGGGAATCGTGCCCTCGAATCGCAGATAATCGAGGGGGTGATCCTCAACCGCGAAGGCCGAGCGTTTTACGCCGAGCTCCGTCGGCACGCCTTTGGGAATCGCCCACGATTTTAACGCGCCATCCATCTCCAATCGGAAGTCGTAGTGGAGGTGAGAGGCGGCGTGTTTTTGAATGACAAACCGGTTTCCCGCTTCGTTCGCCTTCGGACGCCGTTTTGCTGGACCCGTTTTCGGCTCCTTCGTTTTTAGAAAATCTCGTTTCGCTTCGTATGCTTTCAGCGGCTCTGCCGGTGTGCTCGCGGAGAACGCTTTGGGCAGTTTTTGTTTCAACGTGAGCACCGGTTCGAAGAGGTCGCCGCGTTTTTTCAACCGCTTGAGCGCGGCGTCGGGCGTGAAGACCAGGGTCTCGGGGCGTTTCAGCCGTTTCAATTCGTCCCACGTCACCGGCATGGAAACGAAAGGCTCCGCGCTTTTTCCGCGCAGCGAATACACCGACACAGTCGTCTTCGAGCCATTGTTCTGGCTCCAGTCGATCAGCACGCGTTTGCGACGTTGGTGTTTCGCCATCGTGCTCACGACCAACTCGGGATGCGTCTTCTGCAACAACTCGGCCGTCGCCTTGGCGAAGCTGCCGGTTGCTGCATACGTGGTCGGGGTGTTCAACGGCACGTAAACCTGCACGCCCTTGGAACCGGACACCTTGGCGAACGCTTGGAGACCGAGGCCGTCGGTGATCTCTTTCACGAGCAACGAGACGCGGGCGCACGTGACCAAGTCGGCACCCTCGCCCGGGTCGAGGTCGAACACGACGTGTGTGGGTTGATCCCGTTTCGTCGCGCGGTGAAGAAACGGGTGCAACTCCAGCGCCGCGAGATTGGCGCACCACGCGAGTGTTTCGGCATCGTTGATCAATAGGTAACGAGTATCACCCGGGTGGTGACGGCGGTTCACCGCGTGGACTTGGATCCAGGGCGGGGCGAACTTCGGCACGTTTTTCCCGTAGAACGTTTCGCCGGTCACGCCGTCGGGGTAACGAATGAGCGTGACGGGACGCTGATTGAGGTGCGGTAAAATGAACGGAGCAACGTCGAGGTAGTATTGGATCATCTGCCCCTTCGTGAAACCCGTCTGGGGGAAAAAGAGTTTGTCGAGGTTGGTGAACTTCACCTCTTTTTTTTGCGCGCGTGCCATGACAGGAAAGTGTCGAGGCAGCGCGTTACGCTACGCGGCCTTCTTAGTGCGCGGGCGGGGTTTTTCGTTTTTAGCCGGCTTGGCGGCGGCTTTGGCCGGTTTTGCTTTTCCCGCGCTGGCTTCCTTCAGGCTTTGCTGGAGCATCGAAGCCAGGTCGATGACGTTGGTCGCCTTCTTCGGAGCGTGGCCCGTGGCCGGCAATTCCTTGCCGCCGCTCTGCACTTTCTGATCGATGAGCTTCATCAACGCCGACCGGTAATCATCGGCGTAGCGGGCGGGGTCCCAGTCGTCGGTGAGTTGATCGACGAGCGTTTTGGCCATCGTGAGCTCGCGCTTTCCGGGAGCCTTTTCTTCGGGGATTTTGACTTCCTTGGGATCGACGATCTCGTCGGCGAACCGCATGAGTTCGAGGACCAGCAGATCGCCGTTGGCCTTGACTGCGGCGAGGTGCTGGCGAGTGCGGATGACGACTTTCGCGATGCCCGCTTTGTTGGCGTCCGCGAGCACTTGCCTCAGCAGGTGATAAGCAACCGCGCCGCCTTTCTGTGGCTCCAGGTAATAGGGGCGATAAAAGTAGATCGGGTTGATCTGCCCGATGTCGACGAAGTCGACGATGTCGATGGTGTCGGTCGCCTCCAGGTCTACGCGTTGGAAGTCCTCATCTTTGAGAACCACGAATTTCCCCTTTTCGTATTCGTAGCCTTTCACGATCTGCTCCCAAGGCACTTCCGCGCCGTCTACCTCGGCGACGCGCTTGAGGTTCACCGGGCTGAGATCGCTCTCGCGCAGCAGTCGGAATTTAAACTCCTCCGAGCGACTGGCGTTTTGCAACGCTACCGGGATGCCCACGAGTCCGAAGGTGATCGAGCCTGTCCAGATAGAGCGCATGGCGTTAGGCGGGTGGTGTGTTGCGGCGGGCCTGGTCCGCCTGCTCCGGAGTCGCGATCGACGACCAATCGGGCGTGGTCTCATCGGCGGAGGGTTCGGTTCTCACGTGCGGTTTCCCATCGAGTGCGCCACTCGGTGGTCGGCCGCGACTGAGCCCGAGCACCAGCAACGTGATCACGACGATCATCATTATGCCTACCAAAAGGTATCCCATCGGGAACCCTACGACTGGTGGAGTTTTTTCGCCATGGGCGGAGTTACGCGCCGCTTCACCGGTGAATATCCGGCGGGGAAACGTGCGGCCGGTTTGCTGACGTTCTTCGCCGGACTGTGCGAGGCAGGAAGCGCCCGATGTTAGTTTGTTTCACCCGTGGTTAAGTTGGTGTGCTCACACGCTGAAGCCCGGAAAGCGGGATCTCTGAGCACCCATAAACATCCCACAACCATGACTACTGAAAACAATACAGGACTTCCCTTGAGCGGTGCCACCGATGTGCGCACACCGTTTTATCGAAACCTTTCCTGGCGAGCGATCATTGCAGGCACCGTCGCCGGCTTGGCCATCCATATCCTTCTCACGATGCTAGGGCTCGGCCTCGGCATCGCATCGCTTGATCCCATCACGGATGAAAGTCCGATCGCCAAGCTGGGTATTGGTGCGGGCATCGCCTGGTCGATCAGCGCCCTTATCGCTTTGTGGTGCGGCGGGTGGGTGGCAGGGCGTTTTGCACCGTCGGATCATCATCAAAGCGGATTGCTGCACGGGTTTCTCGTGTGGAGCATGGCAACGGTTGCGATGCTGGTTTTCACCACGTCCTCCATTGGCCTGTTGGTTGGTGGCGCGACGCAGGTGCTTGGCGCGGCCGCCAAGCCCGTGGCCGCCGCCACTTCGGGAGTGACCAGCATGGCGACGGATGCGATCAAGCAAAACACCGAACAGATCACCAGCTACGTGGACGAAGCGGTTCAGTCGGCCGGTCTTGAGCCGGGCGCCGCTGTGCGTGCACGGCGCGAGATCGGTTATGCGCTGACCAAGCTGTTCACCTCCGAGGGCGGCTTGAACAACCCGGAGAGCCGGACCGCGGCCGTCGCGGCGTTGACTCAAGCCGGTATGAACGATGGCCAGGCCAACCGTATGCTCACGGAATGGACGACGTCCTTTGAGCGGATGCGGGCGGACTTCCGCTCGACGATGGACACGGCGGAAGCCAAGGCCCGCGAAGCCGGCGAGACGGCTTCGGAAGCGGTGGCACGCTCCGCACTTTGGACATCCCTCGCGTTCCTGATCGGCGCGATCGCGGCGTCCCTCGGCGGTAAGGCCGGCGTGATCGAGGACCGGACCGAAGGTGGCATCCTTCACCGCCGCGCCGTGGTGCGCACGGAGCAGAAGGTATAATTCCAAACAACAAGATCGCGGGATCCAGCCGAGGTAACGAAGCGGGTTGGCGGACGTCTCGCCCCCAGCCTCGTTATCTCGGCTGCTTCGTTTTTTCATCTGACAGATTAGCTAGCCGGCTGAACGCGTGGACACGTATGCACTGCTTTTCGCTGATCCTGGGCGCGCGTAACACTCCGGGGGCGGGTCGTCGGTTTTCCAAGGCGGACGACGAGATGATTCGTGAACTCACCGCGCGGCATTTTCCGGATGGGTTCACGATCTTGAACGCGGACGGCGGCTGGTTCGATCCGCAGCAACGCGTGTTTGTCGAGGAGGCCGCGCGGCAGGTGCTCATCTGCACTTCGGACCGCCGCACGCTGCGAGCCTGGTGCGCGGCGCTGGCCGGCGCGCTGCGGCAAAAGGAGTTGCTCGTCGTGGAACTCGGCGTCGCACGGACGTTTCGCTATCGCGCTTCACACGCCCCACGCTCGGCGTCGGAGGGAGTTCCTCCGAACCCATGGGGTGGGCAGCCGAAACCAACGGCCCGCGCGGAACGGGGTCGGCGTGGATAGGTCGCACCCGTCTTACCATCATCGTCCCTCGCGGGAGATGATCACGTCAGATTCACCCAAAAAAATTACATCTCATGTCTACCGAATCCCTGAAGGAACTCCTGGTCGAAGAACTCAAAGATATCTACGACGCAGAGAAACAACTTCTCAAAGCGCTCCCCAAAATGGCGAAGGCCGCCTTCGACGAAGAATTGAAGGCCGGCTTCAATGCTCATCTCGATGAAACCAAGGAGCATGTCAGTCGCTTGGAGCGCGTCTTCAAGCTGTTGGACGAGCCCGCCAAAGCTAAACCGTGCCCTGCCATGAAAGGCCTGATCGAAGAGAGTTCCGAAATCCTTGAGGAGAAAGAAGCCTCCTCGGTGCGCGACGCTCAAATCATCGGCTCGGCGCAGCGCATCGAACATTACGAGATCGCGGCCTATGGCACCGTGCGCACGCTGGCCGAAACGTTGGGCGAGGACGAAGTCGCCGAGATCCTCCAGAGCACGCTCGACGAGGAAGGTGAGCAGGATAAAAAACTAACCGTCGCCGCCGCGACCGTGAACGAGGCCGCGCTCACCGAGTAGTCGGGTTTTTGGCGAGAAGAAGAAGATCGACCGGGCGCGGGCCGCATTGGTGGCAGTGGATGTGCAGCAGGTATTTTCAGCCCCGCTGAAAATCGTGGAGGGCGTTCGCCGGTATTCGCGCCGGTTTGAACGCCGTATCCTCACGCGGAACATCAACCCGCCCGGTTCGTTCTTTTCTCAAGCGCGGCGACCCGTGCGGCCGAATGGCCGGCAACAGCGGTGGCGATAAGTGAAGCCGTTATAAATGCAGGGCAGTTTCCCACCTTGCGGAATGTGTCCTTGTGCGGACCGGGTGTGGCGCTTTCGCTGGGAAAATCCCCACGATTAACAAATCCGTCCCAACCATGAATGCCACGCGCACCGTGACTCCCGAGTTGCTCGACAGTCTGCCTGAGGGCGCACCGTCGGCGGTGCGCTCGCGTCGCGATCTGCGCATCATCAATGGGCTGATGGGCAACGCAGGCTGGTTTCGTCGAACACTTGCCCGGCGCGTGCGCACAGGAGAGCAGGTGTTGGAAATCGGGGCGGGCGACGGCACGCTGGGACGCGGCTTGGTCGAGGGCGGCCTGGGTGCCGTCGTGACCGGGATCGACCTGGCAAGCCGTCCGCCGCAGTGGCCGGAGCGGGCCCGGTGGATACAGGGCTCGGTGTTTGAGTTTTCGGAGTGGGCGAGGTTTCCCGCGGTGATCGGGAATTTGATTTTCCACCATTTTAAGGAGGCCGAGTTGGCGGCGCTCGGTTCGCACCTGAACCGGCATGCCCGCCTGATCGTGGCGAGCGAACCGTTGCGCACGCCGGGAGCGGCGCGGTTATTTTCGGTGGTGTGTCCGCTCATTCGCGCCGACCCGGTGACGCGACATGACGGGCGAGTGAGCATCGAGGCGGGTTTTCGGCGTGACGAGTTGCCCCGGCTGCTGGGGCTCGATGCCGGCGCGTGGTCGTGGCGGGTGGAGGAGACTTGGCGCGGCGCGTATCGCCTCGTCGCGGAGAGGCGTTCCGCCGTATGACGGCATCGGCAAAATCGGTTGAGATCGTCGGGGGCGGCCTGGCGGGACTGGCTTTGGGCATCGGGCTGCGCCGGGCGGGTGTGCCGGTGAAGGTGTTAGAGGCGGGCGATTACCCGCGGCACCGGGTGTGTGGTGAATTTATCGCGGGTCTGCCGAAGGGGACGGCGGAGCGTTTGGGTATCGCGGGCGTATTTGAGGGGTCACTACGGCATACAGGTGTGCAGTGGTATCTGCGTGATCGACCGGTGACGCGAATGAACCTGCCGTCGCCGGCGATCGGCGTGAGCCGGTTCGCGCTGGATGAACGCCTGGCGGCGTTGTTCGTCGCCGCAGGCGGGGAACTTGTAACCTGTCATCGCGTCATGGGTGAAATCACCGGCGAGGGCTGCGTGCAAGCGGCCGGACGGAAGCGCGTGGTCGCGTCGACCTGGGTCGGCCTGAAGGCGCACGTGCGCGATGTCGCGCTGACGGAACACCTGGAGTTGCACATGGGGGACGGCGCGTATGTCGGCCTGGCGCGCGTCGAGGACGGCTGGACGAATGTGTGCGGGCTTTTTCGGCGGCAAGGCGTGCTCAAAGGCGATTCGTTGGAGGCGTTGGCGGAGACGTTGCGCGGGCGCGGGCTGGAGGCGCTGGCGGCGCGTGTGGGCAAGGCCGAGTTTCGGGCCGGCTCGAACTCGGCGGTGGCGGGGTTCGTCTTCGATAGCGACGTCGCGCCGCGAGGGGGCGTAAAACTCGGGGATAGCTGCGCGGTGATTCCGCCGTTCACCGGGCATGGCATGGCGATGGGTTTTATCGGCGCGGATCTCGCGCTGGGACCGCTGATCGACTGGGCGACGGGCGGAGCAACCTGGGAACAAACCTCGGTGCGTGTGCACACGGCGTTGCGGCGGGAGTTTCGCACCCGGTTGCGCGGCGCGGCGTGGTTGCACCCGCTGCTGCTAGGGCGGACAGGGCAGACCTTCTTGGGCGGGCTCGCCCGGGCACGCCTGCTGCCGATGCGGTCGCTTTATAATTTGTTACATTGAAAATGCCCACCGACATGTTTTTGCACGCCTTGGCCACGGCCGTTCCTGATCATTCGCTCACGCAGCCGGAGAGTTGGGCGGCGATTCAGGCGTCCGGGATCTTGGGGCGACTGAACCGTCGGTCGGAGCTGATTCTGAATACGATCCTGCGCGGCGATAGCGGGATCGCGAAACGGCATTTCGCGATGCCGGACATCGAACACGTGTGGGAGCGCACGCCGGATGAACTAAACGAAACCTTCCGCGACGAAGGACCCAAACTGGCCGGGCGGGCTTTGCGGGCGGCGCTCGCTCAGGCGAGCCTCCACGTGGGGCAGGTTGATGCCCTCTTGATTTGCACGTGCACAGGTTATCTGTGTCCCGGGTTGACGAGTTATGTGGCGGAACAGTGTGGTCTCCGGCCCAGTGCATGGCTGCAAGACCTGGTCGGCCTCGGGTGCGGGGCGGCGGTGCCGCTGTTGCGCGCGGCGCAAGCAGTGCTCGCGGTGCAGCCGGATGCGGTCGTGGCGTGCGTCGCGGTGGAGGTGTGCTCGGCGGCGTTTTACCTCGACGATGATCCGGGCGTGTTGGTGAGCGCGTGCCTGTTTGGCGACGGCGCGGCGGCGACGATCTGGCGGGGGCTACCCGGTGCGACGGGCCTGCGTTGCCACGGGTTTAACACGCTGCACCAACCGGAATATCGGGATTTTATTCGGTTCGAGACGCGCAATGGCCGTTTGCGCAACCTGCTCCGTCCCGAGGTGCCGGGCTTGGCGGCGGCGGCGGTGAGGCAATTACTCGGCGAGGAAAACACCCGGCCCGGCGCGCGGCCGGTGGCGGAATTGCTTACGCATACCGGAGGGAAGGACGTGCTCGCGGCCATCGAGAAGGCGTGCCCGGAGCATGCCTTGGTCGCGAGTCGGAAGGTGCTCAACGACTACGGCAACATGAGCAGCCCCTCGGTTCTGTTCGCGCTCGAATACGCGTTGTCGGAAAAGCGCGCGCCGGACGAAGAAGGCGACTGGTTATTAGTAGGATTTGGGGCGGGATTTTGCGCGCATTCGTGCCGGTTGGGACGATAACCCGCGTTCCGGCGATTTCGGGGAGTTCTCCCCCAGACGGCGGGCCGGAAAACAGGAGCATGGGTGTCGGGTGCGCCCTGATTTTTTAGGAAACGTGATTATGTTATCCTCGATGACGTCAGCATCCACGTATCTCCGAAGCTTCATTCATGTCTAAACTCATCACACCGCGGGATCTTCTGATTCAGGAAATCAAAGATCTCTACAGCGCTGAAAGTCAGCTCATCAAAACTCTTCCCCGCATGGCGAAGGCGGCGAGCCAGGGTGATCTGAAAAACGTGTTCACTCGGCATCTGGAAGAAACCCGGAAGCATGCGCAACGGATTGAGGAGATGATGGAGAAACTTGAACTGAGTCCTCGGGGGCGACGGTGCAGGGCGATGGAAGGTCTTCTTGAAGAGAGCCGGGAAGTGATCGAAAGCGGCTATCCTCCTGTGATCAAAGACCTCGCCCTGATCGTCGCGGCCCAAAAAATCGAGCACTACGAGATCGCCGGTTACGGCTGCGCGCGCACATTGGCCGACCTGATTGGCGAGAGCGAACTGGCCGACACGCTTCAAGAAACCCTCGATGAAGAGGGCGCGACCGACAAGGTGCTGACCGAGGTCGCCATGGGCATAAACATCGAAACCGGAGCGATCGCGGAGGGGCCCGAGTAACCCGCGACTGATCGTATCCTGCCCCCCAACCCGGCAATCCCATGAAAGAATCGACCATCCTCATCGCCGAGGACGAGGAAATTGACCTCATCCTCCTCACCCGGGCGTTTAAAGCAGCCGGTGTCGAGCATCCTATTCAAGTGGTTCGTGACGGGCAGGAAGCCCTTGACCACTTGGCGAGTCTACAAAGCCAGGACAGGCCGCTGCCGGTGCTATTTCTGCTCGATATCAACATGCCGCGTTACACCGGGCTGGAGGTGCTGGAGCGCTTGCGCGACACCTCGTTGCGGCGGGCGATTCCGATCATCGTCTTGTCATCGTCCAACCACCCGCGTGACGTGGAGCAGGCGTATCGTCTCGGGGCCAACGCTTATCTGGTGAAGCCCACGTCCACGGCGGAACGCAACGAGATGACCCGCATTATCCGGGCGTTTTGGCTGCAACTGAATCAAGTGCCACCGGTCAGCGTCGCAAAGTAGTCGTCGGGGGTGGACGTGATCTGTGGGCGCGGTTTCAGGGCGGCCACCGGTTCGCGCCCGACCTAAACAACACGGGGGCACCCCATGGAGAAACCGGCCTGCACGGCGTAGTTTGGGGATCTATGAAACCCATCAAATCCCGATTTTTCCTGCTTTCGTCTCTCGCGTGCCTGACCGCCGTTCTCGCAACCTCCCTCTCGGCCCAACGGCGTGACGAACCCGTCACGCGTGACAACAACAAGCCGCCCGAACTGACGCCGCCCCCGGCTCCGGTTATCGACGCCACCGGCACGCCGCCGCCTCCGGCCGGCAGCTATAATCCCGACCGGCCCATCGACCGGGACAACAAGCCGGTGCAGCCGCTCCGAATCACCCGGTCGCCGCTCGCGGACGAGGGCGAACCCAACTACGCGACCGATACCGCCGCCGCTACGCGTTCTCCGCAATCGCCCCCGGATCATCGGCTCATGCGAAAGATAACGGTCTCCAACGACTACGACATCGCTCTCGCCCACCAAGCCGTGGGGCGGGCCACCCACGAGGAAGTCCGTGCGTTTGCCGAGATGATGGTGGCCGATCACGAACGCATGGAGATCGAATTCATGGGCCTGTCCCAACGTCTCGGCGTGGTCACTCCGAGCGGTGAACGTCAGTTTGAAGACGAGGTGAACGACCTCGCCGCGAAGACCGGGGCCGACTACGACAAGGCGTTCCTCGAAGAGACGGTCTACGCTCATGAGGAGGCGATTGAACTCTTCGAAAAAGCCTCGAAGTCGCGGGAAACCGACTTGGCCGCGTTTGCCGTGCGGTATCTGCCGGGCCTGCGCGAGCATCTGGCTCAGGCGAGGCGGTTGCAGACGCTCTTCCCGTGAGCCAACGGTGTGAAAGGGAGAACTCGGAGCCTGTTTATGGGCGACGCGCAAACGTCAGGTCGGCGCCAGAACCTTCGCCGCACCGGAGCATCGCCCATAAACGGGCCACTAGTTCTCCACCTCGATCCCGGCCAACGCCGTCTGTAGCACCACGGTGAATACACTGCCTACGCCCTCCTCGGATTCGAGGCGGATGTTGCCGCCCATCTCGCGCACCGCGTCGCGGGTGATCGACAAACCCAAGCCCGCTCCGACCGTGCGATCATCGTTGAGGCGGACGAACGGCTTGAACACCGCTTCGGCATGCGCCGGACCGATGCCGCGTCCGTTGTCTTTGACGCACAATAGCACGTGGCCATCCGACTCCTCCGACCAGATGTGCACCTCGGGTTGTCGGCCGGCAGGCACGTATTTGACCGCATTGACGAGGAGGTTTGAAACGATCTGTAACAGCGGCACGTAGCGACCGGAAACGGCGTGCAAGGTGTCGCGCTGCATCACCAAGGCGTCGCGCTCCTGCAAGAACGCGTGCGACAGCTCGATCGCGTCGGCGATCACCTCGTTCAGATCCACGGTGTGCAGCGGCGCGGGTGCGGCTTTGCCGGCCTCGCGAGCCCTCCCGAGGATCTCGACCGTGAGGGCCTCGACCTTGGTTGCGGCGCGGCAGATACGATGCACATGCGCGTTCCCTTCGTCGTTGAGCACGCCGCACTCGCCGTTGGAGAGCATTTCGACGAACGATTTGATCGTGCGCAAAGGACCGCCCACATCGTGCGACAACTGGGCCGACGATGAGCGGAACTCCTCCAGTGCGAGGCGCAGGCTATCGGTGCGTTGCTCGACTTTTTTCTCCAGAAAATTGGCCAGCAGCTTCTGTTCATCGAAAACGGCCTCCAGCCAGCGTTGCTGCGACGCCTGCCACTCCACCAGCCAGCCCCAGGCGCTTTCCTTAGTGATGATTCCGATGTAGCGATCGTCGGGCTCCAGCATCACCAGGATCACATCCGTGTCGGCGCTTAACTCCGCTAAAATCTCGCGCGTCGGCGTATCCGCGCCGACCCGCCGCCACGACGCCTCGCCGATCAAGTTGGCAAACGTGCGCAACTCCGGGTTGCTGAACGCCGCCGCGTCGCCAAGCCGCACGATGCCCTCGAAGCCGTGGGTCTCCTTGTTGACGACCGCACAGTATTGGGCGCGCGTCTGCCGCAAGAGCGAGGACACGTCCGACAGACGTTGCCCGGGAAATACGGTCGCCACCCGGGTGCTCAGCAAATCTTTCGACATGGTAGTAAGGGCACCGAGCTCTTCCCGGACGGAGAAAATAAGTTCGATGAGCGACGGGGCACGGAAGGACCTTACCCGGAAATTGATTTGTTTGGTATCGGGCTATTTACCGTATCGGCGATCCCTCAAAAAAACCACGTCGTCGGTGCCAGTTCGGTTGATTCAGGCCGACTCGTTGCGATTTCGGTGGATGACCATGCGCTTAGTGCAAAAAGCGAGTGAGCGGACGCCGGGTGTGAAGTCGTGAAGCTTAAAGCCGTTGATAGCGCGCCGCTTATTTAAAATGGCCGGGCTGGCACGAAGTCAGCAGCGCTAAACAACGTCATGAAACCAAATCATAAAGAAACCGTTTTGATCACCGGAGCCTCCAGCGGTATCGGATATGAGCTTGCACGTGAATTCGCCCACCACGGCCACGATCTTGTAATCGTCGGCTCGATCGAGCCGGAGTTGCTGGACGCCGGCCGACGGCTCTCCGCCGAGTTCGGGGTTACGGTAAAATCCATTACGGAAGATCTCCGCCGTGAAGCCGCCGCAGATGATATTTTCGCCCAAGTCGCGGCGAGCGGGCTCTCGGTGCAGATCCTTGTCAACAATGCCGGCATCGGCCGTCGCGGGCGCTTTTTGGAAACGCCGCTCGCGGACGACATCTCGATGATCCGTCTTAACGTCGAGGCGGGCGTGCGCCTCACGAAGCGCTTCCTCCCCGGGATGATTGCGAGACGCCAAGGGCGTATTCTCAACACCGCCTCGGTGGCGGGTTTTGAACCGGGCTCGATGCTGGCGATCTACAACGCGACCAAGGCGTTCGTCCTCTCGTGGTCGGAGGCGCTGGCCGTCGAGCTGCGCGCAACGGGCGTCACGCTGACCGTGCTCTGTCCTGGTCTGGCGGATACCTCATCGTTCGATGCAATTGACGGCGCGGAGGTCGCGGGAAACCGGATCTTCCCAAGTGACCCGGTGATCGCCCCCCGCGAGATCGCGAAGACCGCCTACAAAGCCTTGATGGACGGCGAACGCATGGTGATGCCGGACTTGATGGCCGATACCCCGGTGCTGGCGAGGTTCCCGGCTGAAGCGGAGACTGTGCTCGTGAAAAGATGAGGCACGCCGCGTAGCCACGAAGAGAATCGGGTTGGCAGGGGGAACCGACGCCCTGCGGGCGCAATTAGCAAACCCGCCGGGTCGCCGGGTTTCAATTGAGATGCTTTGGAGAGAACACTGGAGTAGCCCTAGCTAGGCCGCCACAGGGAGCGAGATGGCGTCGATTTTTTTGAGCACCGCCGGGGTGAGCCGTGGAACGACATCAAGGGCTCCGAGGTTTTCCACGAGCTGCTCTGGACGCGACGCACCGAGAATAACGGTGCTCACATCCGGGTTTTTTAAACACCACGCGATGCCGAGGCGCGGCAACGTGGTGTCGAGCGAGGCCGCAAGGGCGGCGAGTTTTTTGACCGCCGCGATTTTCTTCGGAGCGCTTTCATCGAGCAGCATCTCGCGCAGCCATTCGAGGCCCGGCGTGGTGACGCGAGAGTCGGCCGGGACGCCGTCGTTGTATTTGCCGGTGAGCAGGCCGCTCGCGAGCGGGGACCAGATGGTGGTGCCGAGGCCGCGGGCTTTGAAGAGCAGAGCGTATTCCTTTTCGACGCGGGTGCGGTGAAGCAGGTTGTATTGCGGCTGCTCGGTGACGGGCGCGTGGAGGTTGAGGCGGTCGCAAATCGCGAAGGCTTCCGTGAGCTCAGCGGCGGACCATTCGCTGGTGCCCCAGTAGAGGACTTTGCCCTGCACGATCAGGTCATGCATCGCGCGGCAGGTTTCGGCGATGGGCGTGGCGGGATCGGGGCGATGGCAATAATAGAGATCGAGGTAGTCGACCTGGAAGCGGCGAAGGGCGTCATGACACGCCTCGACGAGATGTTTGCGGGAAAGACCGGTTTGATTGGGTTTGTCGTCTTCCCAACCGAAGAACGCCTTGGATGAAACGATGTAGCTGCTGCGCCGCCAGCCGCTCTTTTTGAGAATCGCGCCCATGACGATCTCGGCTTTGCCGTCGGCGTAGGCCTCGGCGTTGTCGAAGAAATTCACGCCCGCGTCGTAGGCGGTGTGCAGGAGTTGTTCGGCCACCGGGTCGCCGATCTGTTTGCCAAAGGTGACCCAGGCACCGAAGGACAACGCGGAGACCTGGAGGCCGGAGCGACCAAGGGGGCGGTAGAGCATGTTCATGGTTTGCCTACGCAAACCATGAAATGACCAATGTCCAATGGGGAAATCCCCGGGGGAAACTCTTGGGGCAGCGGGGCTGTCTTCGGACCTGGGCGGGACGCCCAGGCCACGTCCCGGGCATCAGATTGTCTCTATTTTCTGGATACGGGCGATATGGCGGCCGCCTTCAAAGTCGGTGGCGAGCCAGGTGCGCGTGATCTGAATGGCCTCGGCTTCGGTGACGGTGCGCTGGCCGAGAGAGAGGACGTTGCCGTCGTTGTGCGACCGGTTCCAGATCGCGACTTGTTCGTTCCAGCAGAGGCCGCAGCGGACGCCTTTGACCTTGTTGGCGACGATGGCCTCGCCGTTGCCCGAGCCGCCGAGCACGATGCCGCGTTGGAACTCGCCGCGTGCGACCGCCTCGGCGGTGGGGCGGATGAAATCGGGGTAGTCGCAGGAGGCATCCGAGTAGGTGCCGAAGTCGCGGACCGTGTGGCCGTCGGCCAGCAAGGCTGCTTTGATGGCTTCTTTGTAGCCGAAGCCGGCGTGGTCGGAACCGATCGCGATGGAGTAGGTCTTCATGAGATTAAATGAGCTGCGCACAATTCGCAGGGAAGCCGTTATTCTGCGATGGTTCGCGGGTCGCAAATCAAAACGCCAGCCGAGCAGCGGTGCGCGGCGCTCCTCTCAAATCAATACCATGAAAACGCCCGTTTGGTTCTGTTTGGCGCTAGTTTTGGTTACGATAGCGGCCGGTTGCAGTTCGACGCCGAAGTCGCGCATCAAAAAGGATTTGGCCGCATTCAATACTTACCCTGCGGAGGTGCAGCGGGCGATTGAGCAGGGGCGGGTCGCGGTGGGTTTTACGCCTGATCAAGTGCGGCTTGCGTTGGATGCGGCGGATCGCGTGTTCACCCGCACGAGTGATGCGGGGAACGCGGAGGTCTGGATCTACCGGGAAAGTAAGCCGCGTCTCGGCCTCGGGTTGGGCTTGGGTTTCGGAGGCGGCTCAGTCGGAACCGGCGTGGGCGTGAGCACCTCCGGGCGTGAATATCCGGACGAACGGATGAGAGTGGTGTTCGTGGCTGGACGCGTGACCGCAGTTGAGCAGGTTATGCCGTAATCGCCTTCGTAAACCGGCACCTCGTTATCATGAAGTCATTATCCCTTCTGACGCTTTTTATCACGTTGATGTGGCTGGCGGGGTGTGCGTCTCCGGAGGCGCGCATCAACCGCGCGCCGGAAAGTTTTGCCCGGCTTTCGCCCGAGCAGCAGGCCTTGGTGAAGCAGGGGCGGGTGGGGATCGGGTTCGATGGCGATGCGGTGCAGCTCGCCGTCGGCAAACCGGACCGCATCTGGTCGCGAACGGATGCATCCGGAACCAGCGAGGTGTGGAGCTACACCAGGTGGGAAAGCGACTTGGGCCAGCCGCTGTATACCGGTTGGTATCACCGTTACTCCGGAGCCGGGGTTTATCCGCTGTATTATACGGCTTATCCGGGGCGCCGTGAATATGAGTATTTCCGCGTGGTCTTCGGCCCAGACCGCAAGGTGACGGTTGTCGAACAGGACGCGCGACGGTAGGGAGGGAATTCAGCAGACCGTCGCGGTTCGCCTCACGGACCGAAACATTGACGCCGCGCCTCCGGGTCGGGAAGTTTGCGATTCTTCGACATGCGCATCCTTACCGGCATCCAACCCTCCGGCCAGTTACACATCGGCAACTACTTCGGCGCGATCAAACCCGCCGTCGATCTTCAAGCGCGGGGTGACTGCACGTATTTTATCGCCGACTATCATTCGATGACGTCGTTGACCGACGCCGCCCAGCGTCGGCAGAACTCGCTCGACGTCGCGCTCGACTGGCTCGCCTGCGGACTCGATCCGCAAAAGAGCGTACTTTTCCGCCAGAGTGACGTGCCCCAGGTGTGCGAGCTCATGTGGATCCTCGGCACGCTGACTCCGATGGGGTTGTTGGAACGCGCGCACAGCTACAAGGACAAGACCGCCCGCGGCATTTCGCCCAACTTCGGATTGTTCGCCTACCCGGTGCTGATGGCGGCCGACATCCTGCTTTACGATGCGAACCTCGTGCCGGTCGGTCGCGACCAGAAGCAGCACGTAGAGATGACGCGCGATATCGCCATCAAGTTCAACCACACCTACGGCGAGACGTTTGTCGTGCCCGAGTCGGAGATCCGCGACGAGACGGCGGTCGTGCCCGGTCTCGACGGCCAAAAAATGAGCAAGAGCTACGGGAATACGCTGGAGATTTTCGGCGAGGAAAAGGCGCTGCGGAAAAAAATCATGGGCATGCTGATGGACAGCCGCACGCCGGCCGAGCCCAAGCCCGACGCGGACAAAAACATCGCGATCCAATTATTGAAACTCGTCGCGCCGCCCGAGGTGGCGGCCGACTATGAGAACCGTCTGCGCGCCGGAGGCCTGGGTTACGGCGATTTGAAGAAGGCCTTGTTTGAGCACTACTGGACGTTTTTCGCGGGCTACCGGGCGAAGCGTGCCGAGTTGGCGGCGAGCATGGATCACGTGCACGCCATTTTGAAGGACGGCGCTGATCGGGCGCACGCGACTGCGAGCCAAGTGATAGGTCGCGCCCGTAAGGCCAGCGGCCTGGCGTGAGGCGCTGATCTCACGGTATGCCAAAGGTAGGGACGCATCTCCGAGGCGTCCGGCCGCTTCGCCTGCCGAATTATACCAATTACACCTCGTAATGGGACTTTAGCATGGCCCGATGTAGCCCCGACCGGTGGTCGGGGTTTCTAGGGGATGCCCGACCACCGGTCGGGCCTACACCAGAGGAAAGTCTCATTTCGTGCCATAACTGGTATTAAACGGAGCGGTCGTCTCGGAGATACGTCCCTACCTACGGCCACAGGGCCGCCCGGCTCACACTACGACCACCGGTGGTTCGCGGAGGGCGGCGATGGCGGCCATGATTTTTTCGGAGGCGAGTTGGTAGCGCTCCTTGCCGGCCTTGGGATCGTCGTAGTCGGCTGGATACAGCGGACGGCCGTAAACAATCGTCATCGGCGTGCCCAAGCGGAGTTTGCCGCCACGACCAAATGCCACGTGCGAATTAAAGATGCGTGCGGGGACCACCGGGACTCGCGAGCGGCAGGCGATCATGCCCACGCCCGACTTGGGTGTTTGCAGCGTGCCATCGGGCGACCGCGTGCCTTCAGGAAACAACGTGAGCGCTTTGCCCGCTTGCAGGGTGCGCAGGACGTTCTTCATCGCACCCACATCGGAGGTGCCGTCGCGGTCCACGGGGATCGCGCCCACGCCATTCATCCACCAGATCGCAAATTTGCTATTCCACAGACTCTTGCGGGCGAAGAACGCCATCTGCCGGGGAACGTTGCAGCCGACCGCAGGTGGATCGAGGTGACTCGCGTGGTTGGATGCGACGATGAAGGATCCGGCCGTCGGGATATTTTTCACTCCGATCACCTCGCCACGAAAAAAACCGTCATAGATGAGAATGATGAGGTAGTGGCAAATGCCGTAAAGCGGGTCCATCTCGCCGTGACTGTAGCGACGTTGCATGGCGGTAAAATCAGGCGAGTTTGGCGGCGATCAAGGCGGAGAGTTTGTCCACGACCTGTTCGAGATTGAGATAGGTGCTGTCCACGTCGATGGCACCCGAGGCGAGCACGAGCGGGGCGGTCTTGCGCGTGGCGTCGAGGCGGTCGCGCTCGGCGACGGCGTCGGCCCGGCCCTCGAGCTCCCGGCGTTTGGCGCGGGCGACCGGGTCGGCGTGGAGGAAGAAACGCAGGCCGGCGTTCGGGAAAATGACCGAGCCGATGTCGCGCCCTTCCATGACCATCCCGGGGAAACCGTGGGCGCGGGCGATCTCGGCCTGACCGCGTTGATAGGCGAGCAGGGCGGAGCGCACTTCGGGAATCGCGGCGAAGTGCGAGACGGCGGCGGTCACCTCGGGGCCGCGAATCTCGGCCTCGGGCACGATGCGACCGCTGATTTCCATGCGTGCGGCGCGCCCGTCGACCTGCGTGCCGAGGTGGAGCGACGGCAGGGAGGCCTTGACGGCGTCAACCTGGTCGATGCGCAGGCTGCGGCGGAGCAGCTCGGCGGTGATGGCGCGGTAGTAGGAGCCGGTGTCGACGTGGAGAAAGTTGAACCGTTCGCTCAGCGCACGAGAGGTCGAGGATTTGCCGGACGCGGCACCGCCGTCGATGGCAACGATGAGAAATGAGGACATCACGAGGAGAGGGATTGTTGGCGAAGAGACGCGAGCAACTCGAAGAAGTGAGGAAAGGTTTTCACGCAGCAGGCCGGGTTTTTAATGGAGAGCCACGAGCGTCCGTCGCCGTGGAGATCGTGGCTGCCGAGGATGCCGAAACTCATGGCGAAACGGTGGTCGCCGTAGGTCTCGATCTCGACGCCGACTTTGAGCGGGCGAGGGCTGATGGTGAGTCCGTCGCCGTCGGCGTGTTCGTCCACCTCTTGGCCGAGCTTGCGGAGTTCGCACACCATGCCGGCGACGCGGTCGGTCTCTTGTTTCCGAGAGTGCGCGATGCCGGTGATCGTGGTCGTGCCGGTGAGCAGCGGAGCGATCGCGGCGAGCGTGAGGAAGGTGTCGGAAAACTCGTTGAAGTTTTCCGTCACGCCGCTGCGGGGGGCGGGTTTGGTGTAGGTGATGTCAATACCGCCATTTCGACTGGTCACGGTGGCGCCGACTTTTTTGAGCACCTCGATGAAGCGCGTGTCGCCCTGGAGAAACGACTCGGCGAGTTGGATGATGCGGAGGTTGCCTCCGGTGACGAGAGGCAGCGCCAGGTAATAGCTGGCTGCAGTTGCGTCGGGCTCGATTGGATACACGCCCGTATAGGTGTAGGTGTTACGGGCGACGTCCCACGTCTGAGTGGCGGAGTTGAAGTGGGTGTCGCCGCCGAACTGGCCCATCATGACCTTGGTCATTTGGACGAAGGGCTCGCGGACGGACGTGGCCAGTTTGACTCGCACGGTTTGGTCGGCAAGCGGGGCGACCATAAACAGCGCGGACAACATCTGGCTGCTCTCGCTGGCGTCGATGGAGACCTCGCCGCCGCGCAGGCCCTTGGCGTGAATCTCGATGGGGAAAAAGCTCTCGACGCCGGTGCAGCGGATGTCGGCACCGAGCGCGCGGAGAGCGTCGATCAAGCCCTTCATCGGGCGTTTACGCATCTGCGGAATGCCGTCGATGCGGTAAACGCCTTGGGGCGCGGCCGCGCAAAGAGCGGTGAGGAACCGGGCGGCGGTGCCGGCGAGGCCCACAAAAAGATCAACGGGTTGGTTATTTTTGAAGCCGTTGAGCTGTCCCGAGACTTCAATCGTGTGGGTTTCGGGCTTGGCGTTGACGGTGAACCCGAGGGCCCGGAGCGCCTCGACCATCAAGTGGGTGTCTTCGCTGAAAAGCGCGCCGGTGAGCGTGACCTTGTCGTTGCAGAGCGCGGCAAGCAGCAGGGCGCGATTGGTGAGGCTTTTTGAGCCGGGCAGGGTGACCTCGCCGTGCACGGGGCGGGTGAAAGGCTGGATCGGGAGGACGTCGGGAAGCGGCGACATGGAACGGTGGAGAGTTGAGAGAAGTGGCGCAGGCTTCCAGCCTGCTTTTGGAAACGATGCAGGCTGGGAAGCCTGCGCTACTTTTACGGCCTGAAACCGTCGCGCCACGCTTTGCCGCGTTCGAGACGAGCGCGGACTTCCGGCCAGTCGCGGTTGGACAGGGCGGTCTGGAAACCGTGCAGCTCGTCCTGGAATTGGGAGAGCGCGCGCAGGACTTCGTCACGGTTCTGTTGGAAGATCTCGATCCACATCGTGGCGTCGCTGGCGGCGATGCGCGTGGTGTCGCGCAGACCGTTGCCGGAGAGATTGCGCCATGGAGGATTCTTGGTGGCTAAAAAGGTGGCGAGACTCGTAGCGACCGCCTGCGGGAGATGGCTGATATGCGCGGTGATCTCGTCATGCTGGTCGGGTGTTACCGTGGTCACCTCGGCACCGAGGTCGTGCCAGAATCGCGCGACCGTGGAAACGGCCTGTGGATCCGCACCGGCGAGCGGCGTGACGAAGCAGACGCGTTTCTCGAAAAGCGTATCGGTGGCGTTTTCCCAGCCGGTTTTCTCGCTGCCGGCCATGGGGTGGGCACCAATGAAGTGCGCGTGCGGAGCCAAAGCGGCGTGGCAGGCGCGGCACAGTTCGCCTTTCACACTGCCGACATCGGTGACAAGCGCGCCGGCGGGGAGGTGCGGTGCAATCTGGCGGGCGAGCTCGATGATCTTATCGACGGGGGCGGCCAGCACGACGAGCGAGGCGTCGCGCACGGCGTCTTCGGCGGTTTCGGCGACGTGGTTGACCCACGGTTGGTCGCGCAGCTTGAGCCGCGCTTCGGGACGGCGCGTCCACACGGTGATCCGGCGGGCGAGACCGCGGGCGTGGGCGGCGCGGGCGACGGATCCGCCGAGAAGGCCGGGGGCGAGAATGACGAGGTTTTCCAACACGTTGTTGTGAAAAGATCCAACGGGTAGACGATGTCGAGTTTATCGCGGTTCGGCGGGGGAACACGTTGCATTTTCTCCCCGTGATACTTTGCTCGGGCCTCTACCCCTTTCACCTATGCCGGCTTCCCGGACTAAACATCATATCGCGGCCGTTTTTAATGCATTGCGCATCTGGGTTCTTTGCGGACTCGGTTTGGCGGCCCTCGGCTCACTCTACTATTTCCTGGCAACGGTGGGTCCCAAGCGCGTGGGCAGTTCCACCACGGTAATCACCCAGCCCGACGACCCCGCTGTGGCGCGCCTGTCCGACGAAATCACTGCGCTCGAAAGGCAATATCGCGAGGCGGCCGATGCTCGCCTGTTCACGACCGAGTCAACCGAGGCGTTGTCCCAGGCGGTGCAGAAGCAGCGTGAATTGCTCCGCACCTTCACCGCCGCCGGCCTGGATCAATCCACACGGCTGGTGCGCTTGGAGACGGAGCTCGATAGCGTGCGCGCCCGCGAAAAGGTTCTGGTCGTGGACCGGTTGGAAAAGGACGGCGAGGAGCTCCTGCAGGCCGACCAGATTGACGAAGCCGGCGAGAAGTTGCGCGAAGGCCTGCGCCTTCAGCGTGAGATCAACGGAAGTTCGGCCAGCTCCCGTTATAAAAACTACGTTCGCGAGACCTCGTTGACCCAGGCCGTCGCGGCGGTCGAGGCCGCGCCGTTGCGCAAGGAGATGGAGAGCGCGCAGGCAGCAGCCCGCAAAGCCGCCGCCGAAGAGCGCTGGGCGGACGCGCTCACCGCTTACACGGCGGCGCGCGACGCCCAGGCGCGCATCAATCGCGAATTTGGCCGCACGCGTTATGCGGATCTGGCCGGTGCGGATCGCCTCAGCGCGGAAATCGAGTCGCTCAATGCGGCGGGCATCGCTGCGGAGATCGATGCCAAGGAAAAGGCGGGTGACGAGGCGGTGACCAACCGGCTTTCGCCGGCCGCAGCCGTGCTGTTTGGCGAGGCCGGCACCCTGCAGCTTCAAGTAAACCAGAACTACCCGCGCAGCCGTTTCGTCTCGTCGCAACGCATCGAGAACCTGGAGATCAAACGCCAGACCGCGCTGTCGACGGGCGTGGCGGATGCGCTTGAGGAGCTGGATCGCAGCATCAGCCGGCATCTCAACAAGCGGCAGATCGTCGCTGCCGAGCAGAAGCTGGGCGAAGCCGGAGCCCTAGCGGAAAAGCTCTTCAAGGAATTCCCCAAGAGCCGCCGGCTCGATGGCAGCCTGCGCATCAAACTGGCTTACCTCGCTCTGCGCCGGACCGATTTGAGAAAATTGCAAGACGAGGTTTACGACCGGTTGCTCCCGTTGCCCGGAGTGGCTGAGCGCCTGTTGCTCAAGACCGAGGTTCCCCAGTCGTTGTATGTGCTGGTGATGAACACCAATCCCAGCCGCAATCCCGGTCGTTCTTTGCCGGTGGATTCGGTGAGCTGGACGGACGCACAAGAGTTCTGCCTGCGACTCTCATGGTTGCTCGGTGCGAGTGTGCGCTTGCCTACGCTGGACGAATTCCGGGTCGCTCTCGGCGGGGAAGGCGGAGGCGACGCGTGGAGCAAGTCCAACAGCGAAGGGCGCAGCCAGGAGGTCGGTCGCCAAGGGGCAAACGCGGCGGGATTCAGCGAGCTCCTTGGCAACTTGGCCGAGTGGTCCGCGGCCGACGCGGGTTCCGACAAGGCACCCGTGGTCGGGGGAAGCTATTTGGATGGGGTGGAGGTGCTGGCGAAAGTGCCTACCGAGGCACTTATCAAAAGCGACCGGACGCGGCATGTCGGCCTGCGCATCTTGGTCGAGCTTTGAGGCCTGAGCGCCAAACAACGGTCGCCGTTTGGCGTGCGGCGCGTAGGAACAGGTAGCAACCAAGAGCCTGCTTGCAGGCGATGGGAACGTGTCGCCAGCTGCGGCTCACCGGAATCGCCGGCAAGCAGGCTCCTACATTTGCACAGGCCGTGGCACTTGGCCGATCAAAGCCCGCCCAGCTTTGAGATTTTTTTCCACTCGGCGGCGGTGAGCGGCATCACCGAGAGACGACTCTGGCGCAGGAACGCGGTGTCCTTCAGAGTGGGCTCGGCTTTGATCTGGTCGAGCGTCACCGGGGAAGGCAGGGCGCGCACGGGTTTAAGCTCCACGGCCACCCAGCCCTCCTCGTCTGCCGTCGTGTCCGGGAAGAAGGCACGCGTGACCTCGGCCAGCCCGAGCACCGCCTTGGTGGTCACGCTCGCGTAGAAAAACACCCGGTCCCCCGGCTGCATCGCCTTCAGGTGATTGCGCGCTTGGTAATTGCGAACACCGGTCCAGTCGGTGCGTCCATCGCGGACGAGGTCGCTCCACGCGTAGGCCTCGGGTTCCGATTTAACCAGCCAGTGTTGGGTTGTCATGCGTGGGGTCGAAAAATGCAGTTTGGCCGCGCGGAGCCGAGTCATATCGAAAGGATAAAGCCTGTTCAGCCCGAACAATCTCCGGAGACGTGTTTAAACTGGGCTGGATTATGCTGATTGTAGGATGTCGTGCGGTGGCCTACGGATTGAGCTGACGTCCATGAACAAAACCCTGCTTCCTATTCGCCTGCTCTTTATCTCACTGTGTGCGGCGGCCGGTTGGTTGGTGTGTTACGCGGTCCGCGATTGGGATAACCACCGTGCACTGGCGGTTTCGGTCGGTCTGGCGATCGGGTTTCTCGTGGTGTTGGTCGACATCATGCTCAAGGGGTTTTCCCTGCGCGGGCTTTCGGCCATCACGTTTGGTTTGGCGGTGGGTTTGGTCATCGCCTACATGATCCATGCGTCGCCTTTGTTGGAAGAGGGGGACCCGCAAATCATATTCCTGGTGCGTTTGGCGCTTTTTGTGATCTGCCCTTACCTCGCGTCCGTGATCGCGCTGCGCGGTAAGGACGAGTTCAATCTCGTGATTCCTTACGTGCGCTTTGTTCCCCACGATGTCGACGCGCCCTTGGTCGTCGTGGATACGAGCGCGCTGATCGACGGCCGCATCGCGCGGGTGTGTAAGACGGGGTTCCTAGGGACGGCCCTCGTGATTCCGAGGTTCGTCCTCAATGAGCTTCAGGTGATCGCCGATTCGCCCGATCCGCAGATGCAGGCGCGCGGACGTCGGGGCCTAGAGACGCTGGGCGAGTTGAAGCGAACCAAGAATCTTGATCTTCGCATCCACGAAAGCGACGTGACCAAGCGTTCCGATATCGACGCGAAGCTCGTGTTCCTGGCCCAGTCGATGCGCGCAAAGCTGCTCACGACTAACTATAATCTCGCGAAGCTCGCGGAGTTTCACGGCTTGGTATGGCTCAACTTCAACAGCCTCGGCAAGGCGCTCCGTCCTGAGTTGGTGGCGGGAGAAATGATCGAGGTCGAGCTCGTGAAACCCGGCAAAGAAGAGGGACAGGCGATCGGCTACTTGGACGACAACTCTCTGGTCGTGGTCAACGGTGGACGCGGCTACATCGGCCGATTGGTCTCCGTTGAAATCGTGAGCGTGCTACCTTCGTCCGGTGGCAAAATGGTGTTTGCCCGCCTCGTCGAATCTTGAGGCCCTGAAAATGGTGGAGCAGATCGGGATCAAACCGACGACCTCGTCATTGCGAACGACGCGCTCTATCAACTGAGCTACTGCCCCATGCAAGAAGGGATGTATTGTGGAGACGGCTCGCGCGAGTAAACACCTATTTTTGCCCGTGCTGTCCGTCGTTTTCGACGGACAGGTAAATTTTAGGCGTGGCACCTGTTTGGTCCTTAATTTGCTGTTGAAGCAAAAGCTACGGTCAAAACTATGACCTCTTCCCGTTCCACCATCCTCAACGTTTTTATTCTATGAAGAAATCCACTGTTACCGCCGCCAAAACCGTCGCGCCCGCAAAAAAGGCCTCTGCTAAGGCGGTCAAGAAGATCGCCGCAGCTCCCGCTAAAAGCGCGGGCGCTCCTGTGGCCAAGACTCCCGTCGCCAAGACCTCCGTCGCAAAAGTGCCCGCAGCGAAGGCGCCCGCTGTTAAAGCACCCGCCGTGAAGGCACCTGCGGTCAAAGCTCCGCCGGTCAAGGCAACCGCCAAGCTGCCTGCCACGCAGATCACCGCGCTGATTAACGTGGGCTTTGGCAACACGCTTTACGTGCGCGGTGAGGGTGCGGGCTTGAGCTGGGACACCGGGCTCGCTCTGGACTGCGTTGGCGATGGTCAGTGGAGCGTGTCCATCTCCAGTGAGGGTGAAAAGGTCGTCTATAAATTTCTGATCAACGACCTCACTTGGTCTGCGGGAGCCGATTACGTTGCCGAACCCGGCTCCAAGGTCACGGTCGAGCCCGCGTTCTAAGCTGAGCGACAGCCGGGTGTTTATCTAATGGAGCCGGGATCTCTGGGTCCCCGTGAACGGGGCCGGGTGGCCCTGTATCCATTTCAAAACTTCTCTTGCCCGGTCTCCCCGGTAATTGCGGATTCAAGGTGCGCAAAAATCAAAACCGCGGCGGTGGAGCGGGTGGCCCGCGCGTTCGAGGGGTAGGATGCGAAAAACGAGGTGGGCGGCGATCTCCGGGCGCGGTCGTCAATTGCTCGCGATGTTGTCGTCCGAAAGGCCGCCCTGCAGCTTGGTGCGAAGCTTGATCGACTCGATGTCCGCACGAATGTCTTCCGAGAGCAGTTCCAGGCGGTGGTGAACGTCGAGTGTTTCGAGGAGCTTCTGCTTAAGGCGAGGCTTGTCGCAAAAGCTGTAGGCGGCCAGGTCGACGAAGATCTCGGGGTCCTCGACGGTCTTCAGGAAACGGGTCAGCTCGTTCGACGTTTTGCCACTGAGGCGTTGGCGCGTGGTGAGCAGACGCGAGAGGCGGGTGCGCAGCTTGAGGTTTTCGTCGTTATCCGCGCCCAGCTCGCTGGAGAGTGCGCGTATTTTCACGGTGCGGTAAGGATCGTCCTGGATGATGGTCTGGATTTCGACGCGGGCAAGGCCCTGAAGGAGGAGATTGGCCGTGCCGTCCTTGTTTTCCTGGCAGGCCCGCACGATGCCCATGCTGGCCACCCGATGCGGCGGCTCGAAGTCGCTGGGTTTGCGCGGGTCGATCCCAGCCACAGCAAAGAGACGGTTGGTCGCGAGGACGTCTCGCAACATCGCCCGATAACGAGGCTCAAAGATGTGCAGCGGCAGCAGCGCCTGCGGAAAGAATACAAGGCCGGGGAGTGTCATGATCGGCACTTCGTTGGGCACCACAATTTCCATTTCCATAGCGAGAAACGTGAAGCGCGCGGGGGTTAAATCAACTCTCCGAGAGCGGAATCAAGCGCTTACGAAAGCCGTGGGGGCCCGTGTGCCAGGTGAGACAACCCCGACGCGGGGGTCGGCCCAAGGTGCGCCAGAGTTGAGACAAGGTGACGCTGTTTAGGTCGGCTAAAGCCCCCAGTGTTTACGCTCAAATTTTTTAAGAATCTAACCATGAGCATTTAATGTTTCACCGCGCGGCATGGGCCCGGCCATTGCTGAGAGGACGTTAAATATGAGCCGCATCATTGGTATCGATCTTGGCACAACCAACTCCTGCATGTCCGTCATGGAAGGTGGCGAGCCGGTTGTCATTCCTAACGCCGAAGGCGCCCGCACGACTCCGTCGGTCGTCGCCTTCACTAAAACGGGCGAGCGCATCGTCGGCCAGGCGGCCAAACGCCAGGCTGTCACGAATCCTCGCAACACCATCTTTTCCGCCAAACGTCTCATCGGTCGTAAGTTCACCGAGGTCACCGAAGAGGCGAAGAATCTCCCCTACAAAGTCGTCGCCGGCAAAAACGGCGACGCCGTCATCGAGGTTCAAGCCGGTGACAAGACCGAGCAATTCGCCCCGCAGCAAATCGCCGCGTTCGTTCTCGGCAAGCTGAAGGCCGACGCCGAAGCCTACCTCGGCGAAAAGGTCACCCAGGCCGTCATCACGGTCCCCGCTTACTTTAACGACGCACAGCGTCAGGCCACCAAGGACGCCGGCAAGATCGCCGGTCTAGAAGTCCTCCGCATCATCAACGAGCCCACGGCCGCCTCGCTCGCCTACGGTCTCGACAAGAAGAAGGACGAAAAGATCGCCGTGTTCGACTTGGGCGGCGGCACCTTTGACGTGTCTGTCCTCGAAATCGGCGACGGGGTGTTCGAGGTCAAAGCCACCAACGGCGACACCCACCTCGGCGGCGACAACTGGGACGAGACCCTGATCAACTGGCTCGTCGATTCCTTCAAGGCTGAGCAGGGCATCGACCTCCGCAAGGACCCGATGGCCCTCCAGCGCCTGAAGGAAGAAGCCGAAAAGGCCAAGATCGCCCTCTCCTCCACCCAGTCCGTGGACATCAACCTCCCGTTCATCACTGCCGATGCCTCGGGGCCGAAGCACATGAACGTCACGCTCACCCGCGCCAAGATGGAGCAGGTCTGCGACAGCCTTTTCGAGCGCACCATTCGCCCCTTCCAAAACTGCTTGAAGGACGCCGATCTCACTTCGGCTAACATCGATGAGCTCGTGCTCGTCGGCGGCATGACCCGTATGCCCAAGGTCGTCGAGATCGCCAACAAGCTCGCCGGCAAACCCGCCCACCAAGGCGTGAACCCCGACGAGGTTGTCGCCATCGGCGCGGCCATTCAAGGCGGCGTGCTCAAGGGCGACGTCAAAGACGTGCTCCTCCTTGACGTGACCCCGCTCACCCTCGGCATCATGACCGCCGGTGAAGTGTCCACGCCGATGATCAATCGCAACACCACCATCCCGACCAAGAAGTCGCAGGTGTTCTCCACTTACGCCGACAGCCAGCCCGGCGTCGAAATCGTCGTCCTCCAAGGCGAACGCTCGATGGCCCGCGACAACAAAAATCTCGGCACCTTCAAGCTCGACGGCATCCCGCCCGCTCCCCGCGGCACCCCGCAGATCGAGGTCACCTTCGACATCGACGCCAACGGTATTCTCCACGTCAACGCCAAGGACCTCGGCACCGGCAAGGAACAGAAGATCACCATCCAGGGTTCTTCCGGCCTCACCAAGGAAGAGGTCGAGAAGATGACCAAAGACGCCGAGCTCCACGCCGCCGAAGACGCGAAACGCAAGGAAGGCGTCGAGACGCGCAACCAACTCGACAGCTCAATCTACGGACTCGAAAAGACCCTCAAGGAAAGCGGTGACAAGCTCCCCGCCGACGTGAAGGGCAAGATCGAGACCGCCATCGCCGGTGCCAAGAAGGACCTCGAGTCCAATGACACCGACAAGATGAAGGCCGCCATGGAAAACCTCCAGAAGGTCGGTGCCGAGCTCTACGCCGCCGCGCAGCAGGCCGGCGCGGGTGCCGGTGCCGCCCCTGAGGGTGCCTCCGCCGACGAACCCTCCGCCTCCGGTTCTGCTTCCTCCGGCAAGAAGCCCGAGAAGAAGGCCGACGTGGTCGATGCCGATTTCGAAGTCGTTGACGACGACAAGAACGACAAGAAGTAAAAATTTCAACGCTTTCGCCCGTCCATCGGCCGTCGTGCCGCCGGACAGGCGTCGTTAAAAAACGAATACACAACCTCCCAACCCAAACCTGAAAACGAAAACCAATATGGCCAAAGCTAAGATCAAGCCCATCGGCGACCGCGTGCTCGTGAAGCACCTCGACGATTCCAAAGAACAAGTTCGCGGTGGCATCATCATCCCGGACTCCGCCAAGGAAAAGCCGCAGGAGGCTGAAGTCATCGCCATCGGCACCGGCAAGAAGGACGAAAACGGCAAGTCCGTTCCCTTCGAGGTCAAG
>JANODO010000109.1:0-16547 GCA_031412735.1 Rariglobus sp.
CAATACGGAAACTCTCTTCTTGCGCCCCCAAAGCACCAGAATCATTCACGGGTAAAATCCCAAACCAAGAGAAGCGATCCCAGCGTGTAGAAAGGCGATCAACGGTATGCTCATATAGTCTTCTTCCTAGAGGACGCTCAACGGAACGCCCAACGTAGATGACTTCTCGCCCATCATATAAAAGATAAATCCCGATTTGCTTAGAGAAATCGACTGTCTGAGCGCCGATCTGCTGCATGCCCAATATCTTTGGATTCCCAGTCCACTCAATTTCCTCCCGGCGCCAGAACATACCAAAGGAACTAATAACATCATACTGAGCTTCGGTTTCCTCCTCGACCTCATCCTCAACAACAACTTCCGGCATTTTCGTAATTCCCGCTTTCGCCTTCCAGATATAAAGTCCCTTTCCCACTTTCTGAAATGGGCATTGTGCACCTTCACGCTTGATAGCGGTAATTAGCTGAGCGCTAACGGTAGCCGCTGGCGTCGCACCGAGGCTAGTTCGCAGAGCCTGCGCGATGATCGCATCTGATATATCACGATAATGCACAGCGCCGGGCGCACCGCTCAGAATTTGTTCTATGGCCTTGCGCCAAGTTAGTTCTTTCGACATGTTTTTTGGTTTTCTATTTCTGCCCAACGTTTGAGGTCAGACGCGATCAGCGCTGGCGCGGAATATGCGGCTCGGAGCATATTCCGTGACAGTGCGGATCGTTGTCTGTAGTGACTGGTTGGGCTCCGTGGTTTTCATTTCTGCTGCTCTTCTCCGCAATACAATACTCGCTTAGTGTCGTCTATCTCAACAAAACGCTGGGTGTAAGTGCTCATATCCGGTGTATTCTTATTTTCCTCTTTAGACATTCGATACACCAACACTCTCCATTTATCTTCTGAGCGTCGAACGATCCCTCCAATGATCTTTCCGTCTTCTTTTTTCCATCCGTATTTTTCCGATACGGCGGCGAACGCGATACTTGGTATTCCTAAACGGCTCGCGATTTCTGTGTAATAGCGATCTAAGTCCTTATGCTCCGACTTTGGTGCGATACCATCTAGCTTGGTTTGATATTTTTCTTCGAAGTAGGACAGCTCTTGCGCGATTCCGAAGAGCGGAAACACAGCACCAAACAGAAGAAACACTGAAATTCGGGTTCGCATTTTGCCCAACGCTTTAGATCAGACGCGGAAGTGGCTGGCGCGGAATGTGCGGCTCGGAGCACATTCCGTGACAGTCACTTCCGTTGTCTGTAGCGACTGGTTCGGCTCCGTCGTCTGGGTTTTAAAATCTGCGATATTCATTCGCGTGGGTTCGATTTTCTTATCGGGCTGATCGTTTTATTTTTTTCAGGCTGATAGCATTTCTCGTGCTGATGGAATAAATCGATTCCGCAGTTTTTATTGCCGAACGCTTAAGATCAGACACGACCGCAGCTGGCGCGGAATGTGCGGCTCGGAGCACATTCCGTGACAGCTGTGGTCGTTGTCTGTAACGACTTGTTAGGCTCCGATTTTAAAAGGATTATACGCGGTTTAGGCACCCGAAATTCAATCAAGCCCGAGTCAATAAAACTCTCCAATGGCTGTCGTGACTCCCTTCTCATTTGCAAGTCAGACCTGATTATGCCTATCAACACCTCATTCTGAAGAAGCATAAGATGGCCTTGGGGATGTGCCTTTACTGCTTCGATAACTTTAGCTCCGATACCATCCTGCTTAATCTCAACGAAGACTTCTACAGAGGGATCAAATGCCTGCAAATGCCCACCGCATAAAATCTTAATATCGGGAGGGACAGGTATAGGCTTTCCGATCCTTATCACGTCGGACGGAATGTCGATGCTCCAAATTACTTTATAGTTGGAAAATGGGCCATCTCCTTCAGAATTTGAATCGATACATATTGCAATAGAAGCAGCCTTTAGTTGAAGCGCACTAGCAAAGAAAAAAAGAAACAGGTATTTCATAATTTTGCCTAACGCTTTAGATCAGACGCGGAAGTGGCTGGCGCGGAATGTGCGGCTCGGAGCACATTCCGTGACAGTCACTTCCGTTGTCTGTAGCGACTGGTTCGGCTCAGTCGTCTGGGTTTTATAATCTGCGATATTCATTCGCGTGGGTTCGATTTTCTTCTCGGGCTGATGGCTTTATTTCTTTTCAGGCTGATAGCATTTCTCGTGCTGATGGAATAAATCGAATCCGCAGTTTTTATTGCCGAACAGTGTTATTAGGCTGCACTCAGTGCAGCATATTGAGGAGTGTAAATTAGCATCTGAGCGCTGATTTTATTATGTAAATTATTCATAGTGAACGTATGAAATTTTTGAGTGCAGCCTTTTGAGGGTTGATTTAATTCACGGAAAGGCTGCTGTGGTTTCTATGGCTATTAAATGGCAGGATGAGCGTGAGGCTGTAAGATTTCCGGAGTGGGGCGAGGTCTTGGCTCACTTAAAAATCGGCGAGGATGCAAAGGCTTCTGTTCGGCACGGTGTTTATGCGTATCTGCGATGGTGCAAACAAAAAAGAATGTTTGCCTGCATAGCGACTGCAAAAACATATATTTCTGAAATTGAGGCCTCCGGCAGCAACCCGGGTAGGCCCGCGTTGAGGTGGTTTTTTGATGCCGCGTGGGATGCGAAGCAGGGTTTCGTAGCAAAGGGCTCCTCTGGGGTGATCGATCCCGAGCGTAGCAAAAGTGCGCCTGCGGGCGCGACGGGTGCCTTGGGGGCGGGGAAAGCCGAAGGTTCGGGAAGGGAGCAGGCTGTTGCGGGCGCTGGGGTGGGAGCGGACGTTTCGGAGAAACGTCCCAACCGTTCGGAGATCGGAGCGGACGCCTCGGAGAGACGTCCCTACCTGTCGGAGCGCGGAGCGGACATTTCGGAGCGCGGAGCGGACGCCTCGGAGAGACGTCGCGACCTGTCGGTGCCGGGGCCGGGGAAGCGTGGGATGGAGCCGGGTCCGGCGTCAGCGGATTTGGGGGCGAGTGATTGGGAGCGGAAGCTCGTCGAGGCGGCACGGCGACGGGCGTTTAGCTGGCGCACCGAGGAGACGTATCGGGGTTGGGCGGTGCGGTTCGCGAAGTTCATCGAGCCGCGCAAGCCGTGGGTGGCGGATGGGGGGGATGTGCAGGCGTTTTTGACGGATATGGCAGTGCAGTGGCGCGCCAGTGCATCCACCCAGCGGCAGGCGTTGAACGCTTTGGTGTTTTTCATGCAGGAGGCTCTTGGCGTGCAGTTGGGGGAGATGGATTTTCAACGGTCGGCCAAGAAGCGTTCGGTGCCGGTGGTCTTGAGCCGGGACGAGGTGAAGCGGTTGTTGGCGGAGTTGGACGGGACGCCTCGGTTGATGGCTGAGCTAGCCTACGGTAGCGGGATGCGGCTGATGGAGTTACTCAGGTTGCGCGTGCATCACTTGGACTTGGAGCGGCGTCAGTTGAAGGTTTTTGCGGGAAAGGGTAACAAGGACCGGCTCACCGTGGTTCCCGACTCGTTGATAGCGCCGTTACGGGCGCATTTGGACCGGTTGCGGGAGTTGTTCGCCGAGGATCGGAAAAATGGGTTGCCGGGAGTGTGGCTGCCGGAGGGTTTGGATCGGAAGTATCCGCGGGCGGGTGAGCAATGGGAGTGGCAATGGGTGTTCCCTTCGCGGGAGGCCAGTATCGATCCGGTGTCGGGGTTAAAGCGCAGGCATCATGCGGTGGATACCACGTTCCAGCGTATAATTAAGGGTGCCCAGGCATCTGCCAAAATCGACAAGCGGGTGACGCCGCATACGCTGCGGCATAGTTTTGCGACGCATCTGCTGGAGTCGGGTGTGGATATACGCACGGTGCAGGACTTGCTCGGGCACGAGAGCGTGGAGACGACGCAGATCTATACGCATGTGATGCAGAAGCCGGGGTTGGGGGTGCGGAGTCCGCTGGATGCGTAGCCGGAATGGCACGGGGGGCGGGACCGCCGGACACTCACGCGAGTTTAAGTTGCGGAGCGGCGCAGAAAAGGGGACGGGCCGAAACATGTTAACATGGCGCATCACCATCATGGGATGGGGAACATAACGCGGCTTGAATTCGGATATTGAATTTCAAACCAATCCGCGCAGGTTGAATCTATGCGTTTCACGTGGGATCCGACCAAAGAAGCGGCCAATGTGGCTGCTCATGGCGTGGATTTCACCACGGCGAAACGCGCGTTTGACGATCCCCGGGCGCTAGTCGTCTTTGACGCGGCACATAGTGACAAACACGAGCTTCGCGGTGGCTACTCGGTAAACTGGACACACGCGTGACGTTGGTCCGCTACACTCATCGCCCTTCGGGCATCATTCGCATCATCGGTGCCGGCTACTGGCGCCACGGAAAGGAACTCTATGAAGACCACTGGAAAAAAAATCGTTAAGCCTCAGTTCGACGCGGACGGCTACCAAACCAACCTGAATTCCCTTAACGGCGAGGCTTTGCCCGTAATCAAAGCTCAAGACTTGCAACCGCTGCGCGGCGGGGCGCGGGTCGGCGCAGGTCGTAAGCCATCCGGCAAGGTGCCAGTGTTGCTGCGGCTTTCACCTGCGACCGCGAAGCGTCTGCGCGCCGTGGCCAAGCGCTCGCACCTGACGCTCTCCGAAGTCGCCGAAAAAAATCTCGCTGTGCTGCGATGAGCACAAAAAAGCCGCGCACCGTTTTGCGTGCGGAGCCGGTCCCCGACCTCCAGGGCGATTTGGGCGGCGAACCGGGGTTCGCCGTCGAAAGCGGCGAGAGCTCGCCGCACTCCAAAGGCGGAGGGCGGAGCGCGCCGTTTCCCGAGGCCCGAAGGGGGTCAAACCCGAATGGTTGTGGTCTGCATGCTGGAGGCGGTCGGCGTGAAAGATCAGTCCAGTCGCGGATTGAGGCGGGCTTTGTCCATCGCCGTGTGCAGCACGGCTACTACTCGCGCGGTTTGGGCGTCCGGACATTGGTAATAAACCGCGTAGGGAAAACGTTTGGTGAGCACACGCCGAAGGTCTCGGTAGGCAGGGCCGAACAGCGTTGGGTCGCGTTCAATAAATGCGAGGACCGCGTCCACCGTTCTCACGAACTCTTTGCCGAGTCCCGTCGATTGCTGCTCATACCAATCGTGCGCTTGCACCAGATCCTGACTGGCAGCCGACGTAACGCGGACTTGAACAGCTATGGCCGGAATGAGCGGCGAAGCAGCTCGTTGCGCACCTCTGTCCAAGGACGTCCGGCATCGCCGGAATCGGCCGCGAGTCTCTTGTCCAGTTCGGCGCGATGCGCGGCGGGCACGGCCACCGTGCCGGAATCGGCCGCCACTTGGTCCCAAATTTCTTCCACGAGCAGAATTTTCTCAGCGGGCGAAAGGCGGCTCATTTCGGCGGCGAGGGTGGCATTCATGGTGATAAGTTGGGTGGAGTCATAACGGTTGGCAACCGAACAGCATGTCTTGGCCGCGTGAGCGTATTCGTCGAGGACGTCGGGCAGAGGTAAGGACTCGCAGCTTCACTCGAAACGCTTGCGGAGTTCTTTTTTGGCCGCATCCCAATCTACGATCGAGACGCGTCCGGCCGGCAAATCGGCCTCGGTCTTTTTCAACTCTTCGGCGTGCCAGTCGGGGCTCTCGAAGGCGGTGTCATCGGCCGGAATCATGGTCGAGACCGTGTGCCGTTTATGGGTTGAGACAAGTCTTCACCTTGATCAACGGGGCTGCGAGCGGAGCCCGAACGGTGGGGTTAAGTGGCATGGGCCGGCTTGCCTGTGGTGCGGAATCATGGGCGGGCCGCCCATGCCACTTTAATCCGGCTACAGCGGACACGGCCGACACGGAGGTCGGCCCTCCCTCAATCGAACACGAAAAAACCGCGCACCCTTTCGGATGCGCGGCTTCTTTTTCCTTCACCTGTAGTGGCCTGACGCGAGGTCAGGCCCTGCGGAGGTGGCGCTTCGGAATCGCGAGCAAGCTCGCTTCCCACGTTGGGGGACTTACCGGAGGAAGGCTTCGTGCAAGCCACCGTCTACCGTCACGATCTGCCCCGTGGTTTTACTGAGGCGCTTCGTCACCAGGAGGAAATACGCCTCGGCTTGGTCGGCGGGGGTGATCGGGCTCTTGGTCAGCGTGCGGTCGGCGTAAAACTGGGCCAGCTTCGTCACGAGGCTGTCCGTCGCTTCGTCGTCCGTGTAAGGGATCGCGTATTTGGCGAGGCTGCCAATCACGCGGTCGCGGGGGAACATCGCGGAGCCTTGCACCACCGTTGCGGGGGCGACGCCGTTGACGCGGACGAGCGGGCTGAGCTCCATCGCAAGTTCGCGCACGAGGTGGTTCGCGGCAGCCTTCGACGTGTCATAGGCGAGCGAACCTTTTTTGGAGACTGCGGCGTTAGCCGAGGTGGTGAGGACCAGGTTGCCGCGGAGGCCTTGTTCTTTCCAGGTCTTGAACGCTTCGTCGGCGACCAAGTAGCTGCCGGTGACGTTGATGTTGAAGGTGAGCGCCCACTTGTCGTCGGGGATGTGGCCGGACGTGTCGGAGGGCACGAAGATGCCGGCGGTCACGCAGATGCTGTCGAAACCGCCGTAGGCGAGCGCGACTTGGTCGAGCATTTTGCGGATGCTGGCCCGGTCGGTGATGTTGGCGGCGAGTCCGATGGCGGGGCCGCAGTTGGACACGCCCGTGCCGGCGACGCCGATGCCGACGCCGTATTTGGCTTCGATCTCTTTGGCGGTGGCTTCGGCGGCGGCGGCGTTGAGGTCAACGCACACGATGTGGGCGCCTTCTTTCACGAGGCGGTGGGCGGTTTCCTTGCCGATGCCGGAGCCGGCGCCGATCACGACGATGGACTGGCGGGCGAGTTCTTTCTCGGCGGGCATGCGCTGGAGTTTCGCCTCTTCGAGGAGCCAGTATTCGATGTCGAAGGCTTCTTGTTGCGGGAGGGAGATGTAGGTGTCGATCGCCTCGGCGCCGCGCATGACTTCGACGGCGCAGTTGTAGAACTCGGCGGTGACGCGGGATTCGGACTTGTCCTTGCCCCAGGCGATCAGGCCGAGGCCGGGGATGAGCACGACGGTCGGGTTGGCGTCGCGGATGGCGGGCGAGTTGGAGCGTTTGCAGGCGGCGTAGTAGGCGGCGTAGTCCTTGCGGTATTGGTCGAGGCCGGCGGCGAGCTTCTTCTTAAGCGTGGCGGCGTCCTCGGACTGGGGATTCCAGTCGATGTAGAGGGGCTTGATTTTGGTGCGCAGGAAGTGGTCGGGGCAGCTGGTGCCGAGTTCGGCGAGGCGGGCGGCGTCCTTGGAGTTGACGAAGCGGAGGATCTTCTCGTCGTCCTGCACGGTGCCGATGAAGCGCTTTTGCTGGGAGACTTGGCCGCGGAGCCAGGGGAGGATGGCGGCGAAGGCGGCGTTGCGGGCCTCGGGGGCGAGGGAGGCGTATTTGGCGCCGCCGAAGGCCGTGGTGTCGCCACCTTTGGCGGCGTATTTGGCTTCGATGTAGGCGGCGGCTTTTTCGATGAGGTCGAGGGTGCGGGTGTAGCAGACCTTCTCGTTGTCATCCCAGGAGATGAAGCCGTGCTGGCCCATCATGATGGCTTTGACGGAGGGTTGCTTGCGGGCGACTTCCTGCATGGCGAGGCCGAGCTCGAAGCCGGGACGCATCCAGGGGACGTAGGCCATGTCGCCGCCGAAGATTTCCTGGGTGAGTTTTTCGCAGTTCTTCGAGGCGGCGATGGCGATGATCGCGTTGGGGTGCATGTGATCGACATGCTTGCCGGGCAGGAAGGAGTGCAGCGGCGTGTCGATCGAGGAGGCGCGGGGGTTGAGGTTGAACGTGGTGTGGAAATACATGTTCACCATCGCGTCCTCGGACTCGGACTTGATGCCCTTGTTGGGCTTGGCGGAGTAAACGCCTTGGAGAGCCACGAGCTTTTCCTGGTAGAGGGAGGAGAAGTTGTCGCGGTTGCTGGTGCGCAGGTCGCCGCCGGAGCCTTTGACCCAGAGGACTTCGACTTTCTGGCCGGTGAGGGGGTCGAGTTCGACGAGCTTGGAGGAGGTGTTGCCGCCGCCGGTGTTGGTGATGCGTTGGTCGCTGCCGAGGAGGTTGGAGCGGTAAACGAGGCGGCCGACGGGATCGAGGGACGCGGCTTTGGCATCGTCCCAGAGGAAGTTGACGTAGTTGTAGGAGGACATGGGGGGTGTGGGTTAAAGGTAGGAGCCCATTGATGGGCGATGGATCGAGGCGGGGGTGAAATGCGGGGGTGAAGAGAGAGGTCGGGAGGTTAATCGCCCATAAATGGGCTCCTACCTTAAAGGCCGAGGGCTTTTTGGCGGTAGTGTTCGTCGGGGCGGCCGGCGATGCGCTCGACTTGCTCGGCAGTGAGGAAGCGAGGAACCGCGCTGAGGGCGGCGGCGCCGACGAAGATCTCGGCGGCTTTGGCGGCCATCAAGGAGCCGGCGAGGACGGCTTCGGGCGTGGCACCGAGGGCGATGAGACCGTGGTTTTCCAGGAGGATGATGCGGGGGGCGCGGGAGAGACGTTTGATGTAGTCCTCGGTGGCGGCCTTGATCGCCTGGGAGAGTTTCAGGCCCGGGTCGGTGTAGGGCACGAAGACGCTCTCAACGCCGCAGCACACGATCTCGTCAGGGAAGAGACGATGCGTCGCGAAGGACCGCGCATGGCTGGAACAAAGAATCTGGTTAACCGTGATGGCGTGCGTGTGGCCGACGAAGTTGACGCCGGGCAACGTGAGCAGGTAGGCGTGAAAGATGGCCTCGACGGAGGGCTTCTTCGAGTCGGTCGAAACGCGCGCGGCGAAGAGGGCTTCGTCGACGGCCGCGTCGGTCATCGACGTGGCGGAGAGCAACGGAACCAGTTTGTCGAAGCGGCACTCGGCGGTGCCGGCGGCGGAAAGCGTGGCGAGATTGGAGCCGGAGGCTTTAACGACGAACGTGTCGTCGGACAGGCGGGCGGAGGTGTTGCCTTCGCCGAGAATCGCGAGCTTGCGCTCTTCACGGCCGAGTTGATGCGACAGCTCCAACATGCGGGACAAGGGGTCATTAGGGGATGACATGAGCCTTATAAATGATAGATTCTGGTAGATTTCCACCAAAATCTACCAAAAACGACTTTCCGAAAGGGCCGCGGCCACTCAGCCTATTTGTCACCTATTAAGTGACAAATAGGCTTGGATGGTTGTTAACAAGCTAGATACGGATCTAACAACTTGGGGTTTTTGGGGGCTTTCCCGGCCCTGACGAACAGGCGGTCGTCCCTCCCCCGGTGCGGCCCGCGCGGGTTTCGGCGTAGCGGCGAGATTACGAGGCTGAGTCGAACGACCCGGCACTCCAGGCCAGCCGCTTATACCAACGTCCCGATGCGATTAGACTTTCTCTGACATGGGCAAAATGACCAGGCCACGTGGCACGGGCATCTTGCACGTGCCAGCTGAGTCCAAATGCAATGGGAGGTTGGTATTACCCCGGCTGCCACCACCGAGCGTAGTCAACCGTGATGCCTACCAACCGTCCGTAAATCAGACTTTAATCGGGTTTAAGGTAGCCCCGGCCGCTGATCGGGGTCGATACGAGAAAAGCCCGACCACCGGTCGGGCCTGCATAAGACCGAAGTCCGAATATCAAGAGTCGTCGGTATCAGGCGGACGTGACTTTGGCGTAAGTTTCTTGGAGCGCCTTGGCGGAGGACTGGAGGCCTTGAAGTTCTTTGGGCCAGAGTTCGATTTCGATATGCGCGAGCGCGCCGGCCCGGCCGACGAGCGTGGGCACGCTGAGGGCAACGTTGCGCAGGCCGTAGGCTCCTTGCTGCACGGTCGAGACGGGGAGCACCGTGCGTTTGTTGAGCGCGATGGCGTGAACCACCTCGGCGATGGTCAGGCCCACCGCCCACCCCGCCCCACCCTTGCGGCGGATGACCTCGGCACCGCTGCCTTTGGTGCGCTCAAAAATCTGGTTTTGAAACGCAGGCGTGCAGCCGGCGACTTTGGTCAGGGGGAGTCCGGCGTAACCGGCGGAGGACCAGATCGGAAGCATCGTGTCGCCGTGCTCACCGAGGATGAGCGCCGCGACCTGCGTCGGGGAAAGCTTGAGGTCCTCGGCGATGAGGGAGCGGAAACGCGCGGTGTCGAGCATCGTGCCGAGCCCGATGACCTGCTGCCACGGCAGGCCGAGCGTGGCGGCGGCGAGCTGGGTGAGAATGTCGACCGGGTTGGAGACGACAAAGACGATCGCGTCTTTGCGCAGGCCGCCCTTGGCGATGTCGGCGAGGATTTGGGAAAACAGCGCGACGTTGCGGTTGATGAGGTCGAGGCGGGATTCGTCGGATTTGCGGCGCAGGCCGGCGGTGATGACGAAGAGGTCGCTGTCCTTGGCGCGGGCGTAGTCGCCGGCGTAGATGCGTTGTCCGCCGACGACGGAGCTGCCGTGGAGGAGGTCGAGGGCTTCGCCGGCGGCGAGGTCGGCGTTGGCGTCGAGTATCTGGATTTCCGATACGATGCCGGCGCACTGGAGCGCAAAGGCGGCGTTGGAACCGACGCGGCCGCCGCCGCCGATGATGGAGACTTTCATGGGAATGTAGGCCGGACCGGGGGTCGGACTTCGGTATGATTGAGGTGCGCGGTAAAGTTTTACGGAAAGCCCGGCCGGCGGTCGGGCCTACACCTCAGCCTTTGAGCTTGGCGAGGATCTGGGCGGCGATCTGGCGCACCGTGGCCTCGATGGCCGGGTCGGCGGCGGGCGCGGATGCCGCTTCGGTTTTGGCGGGAACCTGGCATTGGACGCCGGGGCGGAAATCACTGTTGTCGCACAGTTCGCACTCTTTGAGTCCGTCGCGATTGTCGGGCATGCCGAGCAGCTTGCGGATACGGACGAACTCCTTGGCGTTTTTGCCGCCGACGCCTTCGCCGAGTTCGCCACCGAGTTGGGAGGCGATCCAGATGGTGCGGCAATAGGAGTCGGCGTTTTCCATCTTCCAATAGGCGTCTTCGACGTCCTTGCCCCAGGTGATGACGCCGTGGTTGAGCATCAACACGCACTGGTTTTCCCGGCCGATCTCGCCGACGGTGTCGGCGTTTTCGGGCGAGCCGGGCGTCTGGTAGGGAGCGAGGGCGATCTTGCCTAGAAAGATGTCGGCCTCGGGGATGAGGCAGGTCGGGGGTTGCACGCGGGCGACGGCAAACGCGGTCGCGTGAGGCGGATGGGCGTGGCAGCAAGCTTTGCAGAGCGGCTGGCGCTTCATGATGCCGAGGTGCGTCATGGCTTCGCTGGTGCGTTTGCGGGCGCCGGCGAGTTGTTTGCCGTCCATGTCGATGAGCGCGATGTCGGCGGGCTGCATAAAGCCCTTCGAGATGAGGGTGGGCGTGCAGAGCACGAGGTTGTCGCCGACGCGCACGGTGAGATTGCCGCCGTTGCCGTCGGTGTAGTCCTTCGACCACATGCGGCGTCCGATGTCGCACATGCGTTCTTTGAGAACCGCGATGGCGGGTGAGTTGAAGAAGGCGGCGATCTCGGCGGGCGTCTTCGGGTCGGAGCCGGGCGTCCACTTGAACTCGTAGTCGGGGACGGTGGGTTCGGCGTATTGCGATGCGGGCGAGCACACGGAAGCGCCCGCGAGCGGGCGGCCTACGCCGGAGGACGGCAGGAGGGAGGCGCGGCTGCGCAGGGCGTCGCGGGCGGAGGGCGTGAGGATCGCGTCGTCGGGGATCGCGGTGCCGCTGCGGAAGAGCGTTTCGATGTCTTGGGCGGTGATGACTTGGCGCATGGCGGGAAGGGTTTAAGCGGCGGGCGGGTTGTAAGAAATCGTGTCGATGAGCGCGGCATTGAGCGCGTCGATCGGGATCGGGTGCGTGAAGGGCATGGTGGCCTCGGCCCCCTCGGAGAAGCCGATCACCTGGCCTAGGCCGGCGCCGAAGGTGTCGTAAACGACGAGGGTGTTGCCTTTCGCGAGCGGGAGCATCGGCGCGCCGGCGAACTGGGCGCGGGAGAATGGCTGGACTACGAGCAGGCTGCCGCCTTTCAACGCCGCGTCGGCGGTGTGGAGGGTGACGGTGCCGATGACGTGGCCAAGGCGCATGGGGAAGAAAAGGGCTGAAGAACCGAAGGGCTGAAGGGCTGAAAGAGTCAGCGCTGCGAGCCGGCACCGGTGGGTGCATCGACGACGGCGAGGACGAAGTTGCGTAGCGGGGACAACGGGTCGCGCACGAAGTCGCGGGTGGCGGAGCCGTCGGTGGTGAAGAACACGCGCTGGTGCAGGCCGGCTCCGTGGGAATCGGCGGCGAGCACGGGCGGGCCGTCGTCACGCCCCTCGGCGTCGAGCGGCTGGCAGATGACGGTGCGGCAACCGCCCATGCTCGGATGGCATACGGTGGCGGTCACAGTTCCGTCGATACGTGCGAGCTGCATAACGTTTTAGCGGAGGTTTTCCACCATCGCGAGGCGGCGCGTGCGGGTGAAGGTGCGCGACGTGGCGATGCCTTCGCCGGTCGTGGTGGCGATGGAGTAGTTGAGGTAGCCCTCGCCGCCGAGACCGAGGCCGGCGACGCTGGGGCCGTTTTTCACGAACAGCGTGGTGTCGAGCGCGCGGGCCATCTGCGTCATGTGCTCGACGTTGAGCGAGTGGATGATGGCGGAGTGCTTGTAGCCGTGCTCGCTCTTGAGGGCGGCGGCGACCGCGTCGTTGAAGGTTTTCACCCGCACGACCGGGAGCATGGGCATCATCTGCTCCTCCATGACGAACGGGTGGTCGAGATCGGTCTCGGCGAACAAGAGCGGCACATCGCCGGAGAGGGAGGCGCCGGCCTCACGGGCGAGGACGGAGGCGTCCACGCCGACGAGCTTGCGGTTGAGCACGGGATGCGAACAACCGCCGGCGTCTTTGCTCGGGGTGAACACGGCCGAGGTGAGACGGGCGAGTTGCGGCGCGGTGAGCTTGGCGGCGCCGGCGGTGGCGAGCTCGTTCATGAAACGCTCGGCGACGTGTTCGAGCACGAAGACCTGCTTTTCGCCGACGCAGAGGAGATTGTTGTCGTAGGCGGCGCCCTTGATGACGTCGGCGGCGGCCTTGGAAAGGTTGCCGGTGCCATCGATCACGACGGGCGGGTTGCCCGGACCGGCGCAGACGGCACGTTTGCCGGACTTCATCGCGGCGGCGACCACGGCGGGACCGCCGGTCACGCAAAGCAGGCGGACATGTTCGTCCTGGCAAAGCGCGTTGAACGTGTCGATCGACGGGTCGGCGATCACACAGATGAGGTGCTCGATGCCGAGGGCGGCGTGGATGGCCTCGTTAAAGGCTCGCACGGCGACGGCGGCACACCGGGCACCGCCGGGATGGGGGTTGAAGACGATGGAATTGCCGGCGGCGACCATGCTCACGATGTTGCCGGAAATAGTGGGCACCGAGTGGGTGACCGGCGTGATCGCGCCGATGACGCCGAAGGGCGCGCACTCTTCGAGGGTGATGCCGAAGTCGCCGGACATCGCGTAGGGCTTCAGCCACTCGATGCCGGGCACGAGCTTTACGATCTGGAGCTTTTCGATCTTGTGCGCGAGGCGGCCGATCTTGGTCTCCTCGAACTCGAGCTTGCCCCACTCCTCGGCACGGGCTTCGCACAATCCTTTGACGATCTCGATGACCTTCACGCGACCGGCGAGGCCTTTTTCCTGGAGCTGGCGGAAGGCGCCGTGGGCGGCGGAGCAGGCGGCCCCGACATCGGTGAATACGCCGTAACGGGAGACGCGCTTGGGTGCGACGCCGACGGGCGAGGCAACGGGCGCGGAAGCATCGCCGCGCAGACCGCGGAGAACTTCGTCCACGATGGCGCGGAGAGAGGTTTCGTCTAGGGGAAGCGTGAGGTTGCTCATAGCGTGCAGCCGGTGGCGGACGGGTAGATTTTTTGGTTCAAGACATCGACGGTATCGACGATGCCGATAACGGCGGCGTCGATGGGCAGCGTCTTCATGCCGGCGGCGGCGCGGGCGGAGCTGCCCTGGCAGAACAACACGACCTCATCGAGGCCGGCGCCAAGCGCATCGACCGCGACGACCGTGCTGGCGCCGGGGCGAAACTGGCCGGGGCTGGCCTCGTCGATCAGGAGCGGGCGCAGCAGGAGCAGTTTGCGGCCGGTCAGGGTCGCGTCTTTTTTGGTGGCGACGATGGAGCCGATGACGCGGGCGAGGAACATGGCGGGAAGTGCGCCGGCCCCGAGGGATCGGAGGCCGGCGGCGGGAGGAGGTTGAGAACGCGTTTACTTCTTAACCGGAGCGGCCACCGGGGCGGCGGGGAGCTGGGGCAGGATCGCGGCGACATCGGCGTGGGGGCGGGCGATGACCTGCACGGAGACGACTTCGCCGACGGTGCGGGCAGCCTGCGCGCCGGCATCGACGGCGGCTTTCACGGCGGCGACGTCGCCGGTGACGATGGCGGTGACCAGTGCGTTGCCGACCTGCTTCATCGGGCAGACGAGGGTGACGTTGGCGGACTTGAGCATGGCATCCGTGCCGGTGATGAGAGCAGTGAGACCGCGGGTTTCGAGGAGACCGAGTGCTTGGGACATAAGAGGGAGGGAGGTTGAGTTAAGGGTGGTGGAGAGAGGCGGAGGATCAGGCGTGCGCGGCGGTGAAGGCGGGCAGAGTGGCGAGGTGCCGGCACGTCTCGCGGGCGACGACGAGTTCTTCGTTGGCGGGGATCACGAGGATGCGGGTGCGCGAGTCGGAGCACGACAGGTCGGTCTCGGGGGGCGCGGAGGCGTTGCGCTCGGGGTCGAGGGTGAGGCCGAGGTCGGAGAGCCCGGCGCAGACGGCTTCGCGAACCCAGTCGTTGTTCTCGCCGATGCCGGCGGTGAACACGAGGGCGTCGCAGCCGCCGAGCTCGATCCAGAAGGCGCCGATCCAGTGGCGGATCGAGTGGATGAAGATGTCGAGGGCCGTCTCGGCGCGGCGGTCGCCCGCCTGGGCGGCGGCGCGGATCTCACGGAGGTCGTTGCTCACCCCGGAAAGCCCGAGGAGACCGGCTTCCTTGGTGAGCTGGCGCTCGACCTCGGCGGTGGAGAGGTGGAGCTTTTTTTGGATGTAGGGGATGGCGGCGGAATCGAGGTCGCCGACCCGGTTGTTCTGCGGCAGGCCGCTCTGGGGGCTGAGGCCCATGCTGGTGCCAATGGCGACGCCATCACGAATGCCGGTGACCGAGCTGGAACCGCCGAGGTGGCAGGAGATGACGCGCAGCTCGGTGCCGGGCACGGGGCGGGGACCGTCTTGATAAAGGCGGCGCACCCCCTCGGCGACGTCGGGACGGCCGAGCAAGTCCGCGGAGCGTTCGGCGACGAACTTGTGGCTGGCCCCATGGAAACCGTAGCGACGCACCCCGGCGGCGCGCCAGGACGCCGGCACGGCGTAGCTGTTGGCATAGGTCGGCACCCATTGGTAAAACGCCGTCTCAAACAAGGCGACGAGCGGGACGCCGGGAAGTTTTTCCCGGAAACGGCGGATGCCGGCGGCGTAGGGCGGGTTGTGCGCCGGCGCGAGATCGGCGGTGTCGATGAGAGCGCGCTCAACGGATTCGTCGGCGGTGAGACAGCCGGTGACGGCGCCGCCCTGGACGGTTTTAAAACCGACGCCGTGGAGATCGCTCGCGTCGCTCACGTGGCCGTCGGCCCGCAGCGATGCGAGACAGTCGTCGATGGCGCGGCCGTAGTCGGTGACGCGTTCATAGCCGCCCTTGGCGACGAGCTGCTCGGTGGAGCCCTCGAAGCGGAAGAGGCGGTATTTGAACGATGTGGAGCCGAGGTTGGCGACGAGGATGTTCATGACGCGGGGGCAATCGTCAGGGGCGACACGGTGCGGGGTTAGGCGGCGGGCGCGGCGGGCGGGTTGAGCCATTTGCCGAGGCCGACGAGCTCGTCGTGCGGACGCGGGATGACCTGGACGCTGATGATCTCGCCGATGCGTTTGCCGGCTTCGGCTCCGGCTTCGACGGCGGCTTTCACGGCGGCGACATCGCCGCGGAAGAAGGCGGCGACGTAGCCGCTGCCGACCGCTTCATAGCCGGTCATGGTGACGTTGGCGGCCTTGAGGGCGGCGTCGGCGGATTCGATGATCGTGATGAAGCCTTTGGCTTCAATGATACCTAGGGCAAGTTGGGCCATGGGAGAGAAAGTTTAAGTTTTAAGTTTAAGGTGAAGGGCCGGGCGGCAGGGCGCTCAGGCGAGGCCGACTTGTTTAAGGAGGTCGGGATGCGGGCGGGGGATGACGTGGCTGGCCACGAGTTCGCCGACGCGTTTGGCGGCTTCCGCGCCGGCCTCGACGGCGGCTTTGACGGAACCGACGTCGCCCTTGACGGCGACGGTGATGAGGCCGCCGCCGATTTGGACGGTGCGCACGAGGGTGACGCTGGCGGCCTTGACCATGGCGTCGCTGGCTTCGACCGAGCCGATGTAGCCGCGGGTTTCGATTAATCCGATGGAATCATTCATGTTGGGAGGGGGTGCGGGGGGATGGAGTGAAATGAGCGGTTGGGGGGAAAGGGAGGCGGCGGGCGCGGGGTCGGGGTCGGGGTCGGGGTCGG
>JANODO010000110.1:0-21246 GCA_031412735.1 Rariglobus sp.
GGGGGCGGGATTAATTTTTCGGCGGTGACACCCTGTGGTGTTCGAGGCGTTTTCAATAACTGCTCTCTCCTTTGATAAAATTCGGGATCCGGAACGGGTGGTGGAGTGCTAGGCCGTAAATCGGAAAGCACGAAGCCATTCGGAGGAGCCCACCTAGTCAAAAAAAGGTTCTCGAGCCTTTGAGCGCACGGCGCAGATGGGGTGTCACCACTTTTACTTTTCAGGTCCAAGATACTGGGGGCCTTCGGCAAACGACCGGTATGACGCGTGCCGGGTCGCGTGCAGCGTGGTAAATGGGGCGGCTACGGTGTGGAATGGGGGCGGGTTGTTTCAACTTAAGCTCTGTATCCTAGACATTTGCCGGAGCTTCGCCGACAACGGTGCACTTTCGTCATGCCTATCACCGTCTATCACATCCTCCACGTTGTCTCCCTGTTCGTGTTGTTCGGCTACACGTTCTATGCCTTCGCAGCTCCGGCAGAGACCCGCAAAAAAGTTCTGATGTTCACGGGCATCGCCTCGCTGCTCGTTTTCATCAGTGGCTTTGGTCTAATCACCAAACTTCTTGGCACGGGGCAGGGAGTTTGGCCGCTCTGGGTGTTTATAAAGTTGGCCGCGTGGGTCGGCCTCTCCGCGCTCGCGGGTTTCGGCTACCGCCGCCGCGGGGCGGCCGGCGTGTTGGCGATCGTGGCGCTGCTCTTGGCATTCGTTGCCATCCTGGCGGTTTACCTGAAGCCGACGCTCTAAGCACAGGTGGGTATCTTCGATGACCAACACGGCCGCCAATGAATCCGTCTGCGGCGTCTGGGTTGATGACGGCGGACAGGTTCACCTCTGTGTGGCCGGTCCCGGTGGCTCGCGGAGCACCCGCGTGGATATGCTCCGGCCGTTTGCTTGGCTGAACAACGCGGTCAATGCCCCGAACGAGGGCGTGGTCGTTGAGTGTCTGAACGGCGAGGGGACTTTTAACTGGCTAGCGCATGCCGAGTCGCTGGCGGCGTTTGATACCTTTGTTAAGCTCACCAAGGAAACCGGCGGCGTAGACGTGGTGCGCCCGCTGGAGAACCAGTTTCTCCTGCAAAAGCGCGAGCGGCTTTTCCGGAACCTGAGCTTTCACGAGCTGCGCCGCTGCCAACTCGACATCGAGACCGCGTCGAGCGACGGCGAGTTCAGCGACGCGGTGAAGGCCGATGACCGCGTGCTCGCGATCGGGCTGCGCTTCGGAGAACGCAATCGCTTGCTCGTGCTCGAAGAGATGACCAACGCGGGCGAGAAGCGCCTGCTGGAGCAATTCAACACCGTGCTCGCCGAGGAAGACCCCGATGTCATCGAGGGGCATAACATCTTTAAGTTCGACTTCGATTACCTGCGCCAACGCGCAAAGAAACTCAAGGTGCCGTGCGCGTGGGGCCGCTTCGGGCAGAGGGCGACGTTCCGCAATAGCCGGCTGAAGGTGGCCGAACGCTGGATCGATTTCCCCCGCTGCGATCTGCCGGGGCGCACGGTTGTCGATACGTATCTGCTCGTTCAGCAATACGACATCACCACGCGCGAACTCACGTCGTATGGTTTGAAGGACGTCGCGGTGTATTTCGGCATCACCGACGACGACAGCGAACGCACCTACCTCGCGGGCGATAAAATCCAGGCGGCGTTCACCGAGAATCGTCAGGAATTCCTGGACTATCTGGCCGACGACCTGCGCGAGACGAAGGGCATCTCCGACCTGCTGCTGCCGACGTATTTCGAGCAGGTGCGCACGTTCCCGATTTTGCTTCAGGACGCGACGCTCCGTGGCACCACCGGCAAGATCGATCTGTTGTTTCTTGAACATTATTACCATGCGCGGCAGGCGTGTCCGGTGCCGCCGGAGGTAAAGCCGTTCGAGGGCGGCTACACGCGGAGTTTTAAGGAAGGCGTGTTCCGTCACGTGCTGCACTTCGACGTGGCGTCGCTTTACCCGAGCCTGCTCATGGCGATCGGGCGCAACCCGCGCAACGACACCCTCGGCGTGTTCATCCCGTTGCTCACGGAGCTCCGCGAATATCGCCTGCGCTACAAACAACTCGCGAAGAACGCGCCCACCGAGGCGGAGCGATCCGAGGCACAGGCGCGGCAGTCGAGTTTCAAGATTCTGATTAACTCGTTCTACGGCTACCTCGGCTTTTCCGGCGCGCGCTTCGGCGACGGCGAACTGGCGGCGGAAGTCACCCGGCGCGGACGCGAGTTGTTGCAGGTGTTAATCGACGAATTCGCGCGGCACGGCTGCACGATTCTGGAGGCGGATACCGATGGTATCTATCTGTCGTCGGACACCTATTTCAACCGGCCCGAGGCGCTGTTAGCGAAAGTCGTGGGGGTGCTCCCGCCGGGAATCGAGCTGGAGTATGACGGACGCTACGAAGCGATGTTTTGTTACAAGGCGAAGAACTACGCGCTCTACGACGGTAAAAAGGTGACGATTCGAGGGAGTGCGCTGCGCTCGCGCGGGATCGAGCCGTTCCTAAAAAAACTGGGCAACCAACTCATCCGCTTCTTGGTGGGCGCGAGTGCCGATTCGCCGTTGGCGATGGTGGATAACTACCGCGCGAAGCTGGCGAGGCGCGAATTGCCGGTCGGCGAAGTGGCCAAGGCGGAGGTGCTCAGCATGAACCCGGATGCCTACGAGCGCTTCATCGAAGGCGGCGGAAAACCGCGTCGTGCATCGGCCGAGGCGGCGCGGCAACTCACGCCGCGTCCGCGCATGGGCGAACGGGTGATTTACTACATCACGGCGAAGCGAAACGGCGGCACGAGCGACTGGCAACGCGCGCGTCCGGTGTCACTCTACGATGCGGTGCAGGCGCCGTATGATCCGGATTATTATGTGAAGAAACTCGACGACTGGGTGGAGCGCTACGGGCCGTTTCTCGGCGTGAAGCCGCCGGGCGGTGAGCAAGGGGAGCTGTTCTGATCAAGGCGTTTACGTTGTGTAAACGCCGTCTCGCATTGCGACCCCTACCAAAGCGGCGAGAGCTCGCCGCACTCCACCTCGATACCCGCTCGCCCCGGCTCGCGGCTATCCTACCTTCCGGAGCCACCGCAGAGCGGCGCTCCGCGAAACCGAGTTGCTAGCCTCGCTTGGTCTCTTAACACCTACGCTGTGTTAAAATGCCCGTTGCTTTCCCTCCTCCTCATCGGATCCGTGCCCGCTGGTTTCGCGGGCGGCTATGGCTTTGATATTCTTTCATCACCTGCGGATCATGCCGCCCATCTCGCCGCCTCCGACTTGAGCGGGGCGCAGGGTGAGTGGATGCGAGTGCGCGGCGTGGTTGATCCCGCCGCTGAAAAGCCGGGTGATCTTCGCACCGTCGCCACGGATCGCGCGGGGCTGAAGGCGCTGCGGGCACGCGGGATTCGGACAGCCCTGCACCTGCGCTGGGGGCCTGCCGAGTGGTCCCAAGGCGTGCGGGCCGGCGGCGGGCACCGCCTTCCGCTCGACCTGCGCGAAGTCTACGAACGCGGTCGACGCTTGGGCGCGGCCTATGGCGACGTGGTCGACGTGTGGGAGATCGAGAATGAACCCGACATCGATTTTGTAGCCGAAAACCCCGAGACCTACGCGGCCTTCCAGAAAGCGGTGTATCTGGGAATTCACGCGGGCGTCGGCGCTGCGAATTTTCGTGGGAGCGAGCTTGCTCGCGATGGATCGGAAATCGCGAGCAAGCTCGCCCCCACAACAACCTGGCGTGCCCTCAAACGTGGCTGGTCGTCCCTTAATCTTAAATTTCCCCCTTCAACATCGCGCACTACGCGCGTCATAATGGCTCCGCTCGCGCTCCCGCCGGGCCCGTATTTCGAGCGGCTCTGGGCCAACGGCCTCGCCAGCTATACCGACGGGTTTAACTTCCACTACTACGGCTACGCCGAGGATTTCACGGGAGTATATCGACAGTTTGAGGACGCGATCACGAGCAACCCGCAGCGAGCGGTGAGTGGGCTAAAATCTAGAAGTCTGGAGGCGAGGAAGCTAGAAACGAATAGGCTAGAAGCGAGATCCCTCCCCGTCTTCATCACCGAATATGGATTCGGCCTGCTTGACATCTTGGCGCGCGACACGGTCGAGGGGCGCGTGCGGCAATGGCGGTGGTTTGCCACGTTAGCCGAGCAGATCCGCACGTTGCGCCCCGAAGGGCCGATGGCTTTCCTGCTTAATCCCTATTATGAGGCGAATCTGAACGAATTCGGGCTGACGACGCCGCACGCGCTTAAACTGGCAGGGAGGAGCCCATTGAGGAGCGATGGTTCGAGTAACGCGGCGAGTGCTGGAGTGCGCGCACCGGAGGCGGGCGGCGCGGAATCGGATACGCAAATTATCGCCCATAAAGGGGCTCCTACCTTCCAATCGTCGGACTTCGGCGAAGCGCGGGTGCAGCCTTGGATGCGGCGGATCGGCCATAAGATCGGCGAGAACTACGCCACGCCGGCCCTCGCTTACTTGTTGGATTACGCGCAGCGGCATCCGTATCGGCCGCGCGCGTGGCAGGTCGAGGCCGAGGTTCCTTCACCTGTAGTCATCGATTTCGTCGCCGGCACCGACCTCACGCAGATGAAGAGCGCCGGCGGATATTTGGCGCAGGGGAAAGTAGACGCGGCGTCCTCGCCGCGTTCCTCGACAAACGAAACGCGGCCAGACGCCGCGTCTGCTTTGCTCATTCGATCAGGCCGTGGGCGGGTTATTTTGTATAATTTTTCGGATGCGCCGGTGTCCGGGTCGTTGGTCATTTCGGGCGACGGGGTGAAGGCGGTGATCGCCGATCCGCGCGTCACGCTGGCGGCGGGGGAGAGGCGGGAGTTGCCGGTCGAGCTGGCCGTGCAGGCGAGGCGGTTTGTGGGCAACGAGTGCCGGATGACGTTTATCCCGGATGGCGGCGCGTTGTCGCGCGGGGTGTTCGTGACCCGATTCTTCCCTGCGACCGACGGGATGACCGGCAAGCGGGTCGCAGGATTCAACCATGACGAGGAGCGCTCGCGCGGACGCCAGACCGCCTTGTTGGCGCGTCCGCTGGCGGCGGGTGAACCGCGAGTGCAGGCTCAGGGGCGTTGGGTGGTCACGGACGGAGTGCGAGTTGAGGAGATTGGCGGATTTTGGCGGTTTTACATCGACCAGTTGCCTGCGGAACCGTTGCGCCCGGCGTGGGTGGAGTTGCCCTTGCCGGAGGGTTTCACGATCGAGCCGGAGACGTTGATCGTGCTCGATCGCCGCCGGGTGCCGGTTGCGCCGGGGACGGGCGTGCCGGCGACGGCGGATCCGGCGCGCTTGCAACCCAGGGCGGGGGTCGCAGGTGATGCGATGGACGTGTATTTCCGCATGGAAAACGGAAATCTGTTCCAGACCTGGCCGCGGTTGAGGGTGACCGAAAGTTGGTCCCCCTACGTGGAGAACGCCGAGAATTTCACGATGGCCTTCTTCGGACGGGCGGCGTTGCCCTGGCGCTTCGCGGAGAACCGTCCGGTGTCGTTGGTGTTTTTCCTGCGTCCGTCGCAAGTGCCGGCGATCTTCGAAGTGCGGGACGCGCGGATTGTGAAGGTGGCCACGCCGTAAGCGTGGAATGACGAATGTTTGAAGTAGCCGGTGGCGAGTAGCCCGGAGGAAGCCTGGGCGCTCGACGTGGGAAGCGAGTTTACCTCGCGATACAGGGAATCAGGGATCGTGAGCCGAGCCTCGGATTGATGCTGCTTCGATCTCCCCGCTACTTCAGGAATTGAGTTGAAACTTCCCCGGTTCCGCGTGTTTTGAAGGCACATTTGTTTAGGCGAACCCGAGGCGTCGGGCTGAGACCGGGACACGATCCGTCCCCAAAGCCTTCGAACCTGATGCGGTTAGCACCGTCGAAGGGAAAACGGGATTCGCAGCCTCCTTGAGGTGGTGGATTCGGAACTCCTGATGGCATTGTTGATCGCTGTTTTTACCATCCGACCTTCTCCATCATGTCCACCTCCGCCACCAAGACCGAAGCCGCCGACTCGTCGGCCAACCGCCGTGAGTTCCCCGCGTCCACCCGCGTTTACATCACCGGCACCCGCCCCGATATCCGCGTGCCGATGCGCGAGATCGCGCTTTCGCCCACCAAGCTCCCCAACGGCACCGAGGTCCCCAACGAGGCCGTGCGTGTCTACGACACCTCGGGCGCGTGGGGCGACTCCGCCTTCCATGGTGACGCGACCAAGGGTCTTCCGCCGATTCGCCGCGATTGGATCCGCGAGCGTGGCGATGTCGAAGAAGTAACCGGCCGCGAGATCAAGCCCATCGATGACGGCTATCTCTCCGAAGCCCACCGCGCCCAGGCCGAGGCCGAGGGTCGTCGCAACGCGATCAAGTTTTTCGACCGCAGCGAAAACAAGGTTCTCCGCGCCAAGCCGGGCAAGATCGTCACCCAGCTCCAATACGCCCGCGCCGGCATCATCACGCCCGAGATGGAGTTCATCGCCATCCGTGAAAATACGAAGCTCCAGCGTGCGCGCGAACTCCTCGAAATGACCGAGGAAGGCCCGCGCAACTCGCTCTGGCGTCAACATGGCGGCCAGTCCTTTGGCGCCGCGATTCCCAAGGAAATCACCCCTGAGTTCGTCCGCTCCGAGGTGGCCCGCGGTCGTGCGATCATTCCCGCAAACATCAACCACCCGGAGCTCGAGCCGATGATCATCGGCCGCAACTTCCTCGTTAAAATCAACACCAACATCGGCAACTCGGCCGTCGCCTCCTCCATCGACGAGGAGGTCGAGAAAATGCGTTGGTCAGTCAAATGGGGTGGCGACACCTTGATGGATCTTTCCACCGGCAAGAACATCCATCAGACCCGCGAGTGGATCTTGCGCAACTGCCCGGTGCCCGTCGGCACCGTGCCGATTTATCAGGCGCTCGAAAAAGTCGGCGGCCGCCCCGAGGCGCTCACGTGGGAGATTTTCCGCGACACGCTCATCGAGCAGGCCGAGCAGGGCGTGGACTACTTCACAATCCACGCCGGCGTGTTGTTGCGCTACATCCCGCTCACCGCGCGCCGCATGACCGGCATCGTTTCCCGCGGCGGCTCCATCATGGCCAAGTGGTGTTTGTCGCACCACAAAGAGAATTTCCTCTACACGCACTGGGACGACATTTGCGACATCATGGCCGCCTACGATGTGTCGTTCTCCATCGGTGACGGCCTGCGCCCCGGCGCCATCGCCGACGCCAACGACGAAGCCCAGTTCGGCGAACTCAAAACCCAGGGCGAACTCACCAAGCGTGCCTGGGCCCGCGGCGTGCAGGTCATGAACGAAGGCCCCGGCCACGTGCCCATGCACATGATCGCGGAGAACATGCAGAAGCAGCTCGAGTGGTGCGACGAAGCTCCGTTCTACACGCTCGGGCCACTCACCACCGACATTGCTCCCGGCTACGACCACATCACCAGCGGCATCGGCGCCGCCATCATTGGCTGGCACGGCTGCGCCATGCTCTGCTACGTCACGCCGAAGGAACATCTCGGCCTGCCCAACCGCGACGACGTGCGCACCGGCGTGATCACCTACAAGATCGCCGCCCACGCCGGCGACTTGGCCAAGGGACATCCCGCGGCCCAATACCGCGATAACGCGCTCAGCAAAGCCCGCTTCGAGTTCCGCTGGCAGGACCAGTTCAACCTCTCGCTCGATCCCGACCGCGCCCGCGAATACCACGATGAGACCCTCCCGCAGGACGGCGCCAAGACCGCGCATTTCTGTTCGATGTGCGGCCCGCAGTTCTGCTCGATGCGCATCACCGACGACATCCGCAAATACGCCGACGAACACGGCCTCAATTCCGTCGAGGCGATCGAAGCCGGCATGAAGGCCAAGTCCGAAGAGTTCTCCGCCACTGGCGGCGAAATCTACGTCCAAGAAAAGAAATGACCGTCTTCGTCAACGACCACCCCCGCGTGCTCGCGACCGACACCGTGCTCGCGGACTTGCTCCGCGAGCTTGGTCTGGCCGAGCGCAAAGGTGTGGCCATCGCGATCAACGACGAAGTTGTCCCGCGCTCAACTTGGCCGACCCGCATGCTCGCCGACAGCGAACGCATCCTCGTGATCCAAGCCACCCAAGGCGGCTAAACTGTTGGCCACAAAAAGCACAAAAGACGCATAAAAATCTCCACTGCGATTGTGTGCCTTCTGTGGCCAAACCTCCGATGAAAATAATCGTGATCTCCCCCGAAGCCGAAGACGCCCGCGAGCACGCCGCGCTCGCGCAACTATTCGCTGCGGGTCTGACGAGCTATCACCTGCGCAAGCCGACGTGGTCACGCGACCAACTCGCCGCCTGGCTCCGCACATTGCCGGTCGAGTTCCACCGCTGTGTGGTGCTTCACACGCACCACGACCTCGCCGCCGAATTCGCCGTTGGCGGCCTTCACGACCGTGACGTGCTCAAGCCAAAGTGTAACCCCACAGGTTACACTTTGCGCAGCAGGGCGGTTCACGATCTGATTGATCTGCGGGCATCGTTAGACGCGTATGACCGGTTGCTGGTGAGCCCGATCTTCCCGTCGTTTTCCAAACCCGGTTATGGACCGTCTTCCAAACTTCCTGAGGCCGACCTTCGCGCCGTGCTCTCGCTTCCGCGCCGTGCTGAGGTGATCGCACTCGGCGGCATTGATACTTCACGGTTCCCGGCCTGCCGCGATCTCGGCTTCGACGGTGTCGCGGTGCTGGGCGCGATCTGGCAGGCCGCCGACCCGCTGCGCGCCTTCGGTGAACTTCAGGAAGCTCTTCACGCTCATGCCGCTTGACCCTGATCACTTTCCGCCGGTCATGTGCCTCACGTTGGACGGCTTGCCGCTGTCCCACGCCGACCAGGCCCGCGCGCTCGTCGACGCGGGCGCGGGTTGGATTCAGTTGCGCATGAAAAACGCGGCTCCCGACGTCTGGCTCGCGACCGCCCGCGAAGTCGTGTCCATCGGCCACGAGGGTGGGGCGCTCGTCACAGTCAACGACAGCGTCGAAATCGCCCTCGCATCCGACGCTGACGGCGTGCACTTGGGGAAACTTGATGAAGATTGGATCGCCGCACGCGCGCGCCTAGGGACCGAAAAACTCCTCGGTGGCACTGTCAACAACGCCGACGACGCCCGTCGCGCCGCCGCGTCCCACGTGCTCGACTACGTCGGCATCGGCCCGCTGCGCTTCACGACCACGAAACAAAAACTCGCGCCCGTTCTCGGCCTCGAAGGCATTGCTGCGCTGCTTCCGCTACTCGATGGTCTGCCGGCGTGGGCCATCGGTGGTGTCCAGCCCGCCGACCTGCCCGCCCTTCGGCGCGCCCATCTTGCCGGTGTCGCCGTCTCCTCGTCTCTCTACGTTAACAATCAAGTCTCCACCAATCACGCCGCGTTCACGACGGCTTGGTCCGAGTCTCCGTAATTAGCGCCCATTACTGTTCATTAGTGGTTAAAATCCGTATGAAAACGTCTCCTCTCGTCATCGCCGGCGTCACCCTTCGCTCCCGCCTTTTTCTTGGCACCGGTAAATACAGTTCCGGCGCGGTCATGGCTGAGAGTATTGAAGCCTCCGGCGCCGAGCTCATCACGATGGCGTTGCGCCGGGTGCGCACCGACGGTGTTCATGACGACATCATTAGCCACCTCGACACGCAGCGTTACCGCTTACTACCCAACACCTCGGGCGTGCGTGACGCCAAGGAGGCCATTCTCGCCGCCGAACTAGCCCGCGAGGCGCTGGGCACGAACTGGCTGAAACTCGAGATTCATCCCGATCCGAAATACCTGATGCCGGACCCGGTCGAGACGTTGCTCGCCACCCGCGAACTCGTGAAGCGCGGTTTCATCGTTCTACCCTATTGCCATGCTGATCCAGTGTTGTGCAAACAACTCGAAGAGGCGGGCGCCGCCGCCGTCATGCCGCTCGGTGCTCCGATCGGCAGCAACCTCGGTCTCGAATCACGCGTGTTCCTCGAAATCATCATCGCCCAAGCGCGCGTCCCCGTGGTGATCGACGCCGGTCTCGGTGTTCCCTCGCACGCCGCCGCCGCGCTCGAGATGGGCGCGGATGCTGTCCTCGTGAATACCGCCATCGCCGCCGCCGCCGACCCGGTTGCAATGGGGCACGCGTTTCGTCTCGGGGTTGACGCCGGTCGCCTCGGTTACGAAGCCGGGCTGGCCGCACGCTCGACCAAGGCGGAGGCACAGGCTACCTCGCCGCTCACGGCATTTTTGTCCGGAGTTTGAGTTACACAGAGGGCACTAGATGAGGCACAGAGGTCACAGAGTTGAAATTTATGAATACGATCCTTTCGCCAGAAATCATACGCTTAACAGCGAGCCTCCCCAACCTCTGTGGGCTTGGCTCAGTGTCCTCTGTGTAACTATCTGACTCCGATACCGTTTCCTTTCCTTAATTTCATGACCTTCGTTGATACTTGGAAACAACACGACTTCGCCACCGTCGCCGCGCGTTTCACCGCCGCCTCCGAGGCCGATGTCCGCCGCGCACTCGGCAAGCAAGGTCGTGGCCTCAATCTCGACGACCTCGCCGCCCTGCTCTCGCCCGCTGCCGCGCCGTTCCTTGAAGAGATGGCCGCGCTCAGCCACCGGCTGACCGTCGAACGTTTCGGTCGCACGATGCAGCTCTACGCGCCGATGTATCTCACCAACGTCTGCGCTAACATCTGCAGTTACTGCGGCTTCAGCGCGCAAAACCGTATCCCGCGCAAAGCACTCAACGACGACGAAATCCTCGCCGACGCGCGGGTTCTCCAAAACCACGGTTTCGACCACGTGCTCCTCGTGACCGGTGAATCCTCGCGCTACGGGCTCACTTATTTCCAAAACGCGCTGCGCCTGCTCCGTCCGCACTTCTCCAATCTTTCAATGGAGGTTCAGCCGCTGGATGAAGAGGACTACGCCGCGCTTACCGCCGACGGACTCAGCACGGTCCTGGTCTATCAAGAGACCTACGATCCGGTCGCCTACCCGAAGCATCACCTCAAAGGCCCGAAGTCCGACATGGCTTACCGTCTCGACACGCCCGACCGCCTCGGTCGCGCCGGCGTGAAAAAGATCGGCCTCGGTGCGCTTTACGGCCTTTCCGATTGGCGGGCGGAGTCGTGGTTTGTCGGCCTGCACCTCCACTACATGGAGAAAAATTACTGGCGCACGCGCTACAGCATCGCGTTTCCCCGGCTGCGTCCGCACGAGGGCAACGAGATCCCTGTCACGCCTTTCAACGAACGCGATCTGATCCAGGCGGCGTGTGCATTTCGCCTGTTCAGCCAGGAAGTGGAGTTGTCGCTCTCGACACGTGAGAGCCCGCATTTCCGCGACCATGCGTTTAAGCTCGGCTTCACCTCGATGAGCGCGGGTTCAAAGACGAATCCCGGTGGCTACGCGAGCGAGCCGGAGTCGTTGGAGCAGTTCCAGATTAGTGATGAACGCACCCCGGCTGAGGTCGCGGCGTTCCTGAAGGCCAACGGTTATGAGGCCGTCTGGAAAGACTGGGACGCTAGCTATGACGGGCAGGATACCCAAGCCGTTTTAACCACTGATATTCACTGATTATCACTGATCCAGACTGCTGAATTCAGAATAAGTGTTTATCAGTGTTAATCAGTGGTTCACCTCCGATGCCTTTCACCCCCGACGAACTCGCCCGCTACCAGCGTCACCTGTCGCTCGCCGGCTTTGGACCCACGGCGCAGGCGAAATTGCAATCATCGCGCGTCCTGGTGATCGGCGCGGGCGGGCTGGGGTGCCCGATTCTTCTCTACCTTGCCGCCGCTGGAGTGGGGCGCCTCACGATCATCGACGCCGACACGGTCGACGTATCCAATCTTCAACGACAGGTGCTCTTCACGACCGCCGAAGCGGGGCAGCCCAAGGCGCTTGCCGCCGCCGCCCGCCTGCGTGCGCTCAACCCCTGCATTGCGATCGTCCCGCACGTTGCCCGTCTCACGCGGGCCAACGCCCTTGATCTCATCCGCGCTCACGATGTCGTGGTCGATGGCTCGGATAACTTCGCGACGCGTTACCTCGTGAACGACGCCTGCGTGCTGGCGGGGCGTCCGCTGATCTACGGCGCGATCCAAGGCTATGAAGGACAGGCGAGCGTCTTCAACTACCGCAACGGGCCGACGTATCGTTGCCTGTTTCCCGAACCACCGGCGGCGGGAACGGTGCCGAATTGCTCTGAGGCGGGCGTGCTCGGCGTGTTGCCGGGACTCATCGGCACGGTGCAGGCGACCGAGACGATCAAGGTGATCACGGGGATCGGCGAGCCGCTCTCCGGGCGCTTGCTGCTCTGGAACTCGCTCACGATGACTTCCCGCACGTTGCGCTTTGCTGGAGACCCGGCGAGCCGTGCGATCACCGAGCTGCCGCCAGAGGGTTACGGCGAAACCTGCGCGGTGATCGCCGGAAAAGCCGGAGCTGATGAAATTTCAGTGCTTGAGCTACGTGGCATGGGCGTCTCGCCCATGTCGGGGGCAAGTCAGACCCATGGGCAAGATGCCCATGCCACTTTTCCAATCCAGCTCATCGACGTGCGCGAAGAGTGGGAGCGCGCGTTGGGTGCGATTCAGCCTTCGGTTCACGTGCCGCTCGGGACTTTGGGTTCCGACGACGCTCGCGCCGCGCTCGCGTCGCTTGATCCGAGCCGCGATACGGTGGTTTATTGCGCCGGTGGTGTGCGCAGCTTGAAAGCGCTGGTGTCTTTGCGCGAACGCCATGGGTTCACCGCGATCCGCAGCTTGCGCGATGGATTCAAGGCGTGGTCGGAAAAGTAGACGCGGCATCTTGCCGCGTTTGCTTAGGGGGCGGAAACGCGGCAAGATGCCGCGTCTACTTTTCCCGATGTCTCCCACTTTGCCCTACAGCGTCCACCTCGATGCCGACGCGTTTTTCGTGTCGGTCGAGCTGGCTTTGCAGCCGCAGTATCGCGGTAAAAAGGTCGCGGTGGGCGGACGCGAGCGCGGCATTATTGCCTCCGCCAGCTATGAGGCCCGGGCCTGCGGAGTCTACACGCCGATGCCGACGGCCCGCGCGCTCAAGGTCTGCCCCGACCTTATTCTGCTTCCGCACAAAGGCAGCTACGGCGAGGTCTCGCGGAAAATGTTCGACCTGTGCGAAACGCTTACGCCCTACGTGCAGCGCAACTCCATCGACGAGGGTTATCTCGATTTGAGTCCGTGCGGCCTTAAGTCTTCCGACGAAATCGAACGCGTGGTGCGTGGCTTGCAGAAACGCATCTGGGACGAGTTGCAGATTCCCGTGTCGATGGGCATCGCGACCAATAAACTCGTTTCGCAAATCGCGTCGAAGCTTCGCAAGCCGCGCGGCTTTGTCGTGGTGCTGCCGGGAGCGGAGGCGTCGTTTCTCGAACCGCTCGACATCGGCAAGCTTCCTGGAGTCGGCACCAAAACCGAGACTGAACTCCAGACGCGCGGTATCTGGAAAATTCGTGATCTGTTCACCAAGACCGAGCGAGAGCTCGAAGCGCTGTTGGGCCGCGACTGGGCGGCGTTTCTAGCCATGGCGCGAGGCGAAGATGATCGTCCGGTCGAGACCGAGCATGAGGACGCCAAGAGTTACTCACAGCAGGAGACGTTCTTACAGGACGTCGGTGAGTTCGCCGCGATCGAGCGCACGGCCAAAGGCATGATCGACGCGCTCATGCCCACGATCCGCGCCGACGGGAAACGGGTGCGCACGATGACCGTGAGGGTGCGCTATGGTGATTTCACGCAGGAGACCGCCGGCAAGAGTTTGCCCGAGGCGAGTGATTTGGAGCACGCGTTTTATCCGCTCGTGGCGCAGCTTCTAAAACAAGCGTGGTCCCAGCAACGTCCGCTGCGGCTGGTCAGTGTGCGCTTTTCCGGGGTGGAGGATGGCGCCCGGCAACTCGATCTCTTCGCCGTGGAGACCGATGAGAAGCGTCGCAAGCTCGCCGCCGTGTTGGACCAGCTCAACAAGGGCAAAGCCGCCCGCGTGCAGCACGGACATCAGTTGCCGCCGAAGGGTTGAAGGAGGGACGAGCTCCGTCTCGTCCGGTTTGCGTATGGGTTCCACGGACCACACGGAGGTGGTCCCTCCCTCTGAGCAGTTGCTCCTCGTGTTTGACGTTTTTGATCAATAGCTATCTTGAACTATGTCGCACGACCCCCACGCGCAGATTGATCAGACCGTGCTCGATAAGATCGAGCAGAGCCCCGTCGGTGCGGTGCCGCACACGCCGACTTATCAGGACTCGCTTCGCCGTCTGCATGCGACGCACCAGGTTTACGCCTCGGCGGATTTTAAAGATGGCCACGTGACCGTGCGGTCGTTGGCGAAGTCGCCTCTTTTCCACGCCAATAATCTGGCGTCGCTCATCGCCGGCAAAATCGACGTGTCCACACTCGAGACGAACAACAGCATTTTCTCGCGCTACGTGCAGTCGTTGCCGGCCGCGTTGCGTGACAAGGCCGAGGCGCTCCGGGGCAAGGTGATCGGACGCGTGGTGATGCATCGCAAGTATAGCGGCCCTGGCGAGGCACCGGAGATTCATGATCCGGTGAACAGCCTGTTTCTCGTGCCGGGCGCGGGGCCGCATACCGGCCTACCCGGAAATTACCTGCAAGGTGTGTTGCTCGAGATCATGCCCCCGGGCGCGGCATCGACTTGGAAGCTGGAACTGCACGATGGTGAAGATGGCGTGTCTTCGATGGCGGCACCGACATTGCCCGAGGCGTTGACGGCATTGGAGGAAGTGATCTCCAGCGCGCCGTTTCACCTAAGCGAACTCGACGCGTTGGGGTTTAAGCTGAACTGAAGCGCGGATGACACGGGGGGGCCTCGTGCGCCGCGAGGCGGGCGATGAGCGTGCGAAAACGCGCGTTTCGAGCGGAGCGACAGTCCGCCAATCCAACTGTCACCGAAAGACTCATCGGGGGGTGGTGGATTCCACGCCTGGAGGCTCACGGGGCGCAATCCCCGTGAGCCCATCCGATTCTTGCGGAAACGAGGGGGCGACCTCCGTGTCGTCCGCTTCCGTGGCAACAGGGCCCGGGGCGCGAGTGGGGCTTCGGTTTAGATATCAGCGCGTCTACCGTGAAGAGCACTTCCCGGCGACGACCAGTCCGAGGAGAACGCGCAGGGCGCGGAGCTCGGCGGGAGCCACGGTGACTCGCCTCGGGTCCGCCCACCCGAAGCACAACACAAGGCGCGTTCCCGGTTGTTCGCCCGCCGGCACAATCAGACAGGAGCGAAGGTTTAACTCCGCTTTAAACCATGTCGGTAGATGAGGGCGAATCCCCGCGTCGTGCGAGTCGTGGATGCGCACGCATTCGTTATGACTGGTGGCGACGCCAAAGACGCTGCGTTCGCCGAGTTTGAAGGTGGCTCGCCCGATTTTGACTCCGCTGCCACTCGCATCATCGGCGGAATACAGACCCTCACTTTGCTCCCAAAAGAGCAGGACCGTTTCGGTTCGCCAGCAGGCGCGGAGGGTTTGATGACAAAGAGCGATCAAGTCACGAGTAAGGGTCGCGCGCGACCCGGAGGCTAAACGGATGCCAGCGGCGGTGATGGCTTCCATGATCGTATCGATCAGGGTGCGCTCCTTCGCGTTTTCGAAGAAAGCATCCGACGTGAACACGGGCGTTTCGGAAGGCGCTGCGTCTGGTCGCAACCCGGCGGGCTCAACCGAGAGGGGCGGCGTGGTTCGGGTCGGTGATTGGGTGGCTTCCTCCCTGCGTTCCAAGAAACGGCGAGCGATACCGCGCGCAACGCCGGCAATACCGAAGGCTCGCCCAAACGCACCAAGCCGTTGCTCGGTGTGCGCGAACATCGCGGCGAGCGTGTCGTCGTCAAGTTGCAGAGATCGTTGGAACGTGGCACGGGCTCGGCTCATACCCTCACGGTATTGGTGAGCGGTGAGCTCCTCATCGAGGGTGAGCTCGGCGACTTGTTTGCTCAGTTCCGAAGCAAGCAAGAGTTGGCTCGCAGGGTCGTTCTTCTCATTCTGGAGGAGGGTGGGGTTAAACGTGTGCAGCGATGAAAGCAGCTTGGTTGGCAGGCGCATCATTTTGAGCTGCGCTATGCCGACATCTTGAGAGGTGAGTCCAAAAACGTGGCGGCACGATTCGTTGAAATCTCCACAAGCACGGCCCTCGTTCTGTGCACGTTGAAATTCATCGGGTAAAAAAGCGGCCAAAAGGAGATCGCCGAACTGCCGGAGTGATCCGTAAAGAAAAGCGTATTCAGCATCCTCGCGGCCTTTGGATTGAGCCCATGCCTGGGTGAGCAGACTGCTCGTGAGCGCGACTGTGGCGGCCTTGCGATGAACGGCTGCGGCACCGGTGCGGCGAAGATTCTCCATCAACAGAAGCGAGAGTGCCAGCGTGCGGATTTTTCCGAAGCCCACGAGTTTGATCGCCTCCTCGACCGACTCCACTGGGACGAACGACTGGTTGTAACTGAGCAGGTTTGCTGCGCTCAGGACCTTCGCCGTGACGATCACATCTTTGTCAATAATCTCGGCGAGCTCCTGCACGGAAATTTTCAGCCCGTCGACGGTGAGCGTTTCGATGAGTTTTGCGATCTCGGCCATGCCGACGACCGCTTCGCTCTCCAGCCCGCGCGCCACCAGAGCAAGCGTTTGCTCGCTCAGCGGGGTGTTCGGAGAGGTCGGCGACGAATCAAGCGAGATGGTTTGAGGCATTTATCTGGTGCTTGTAGTATCGGCACGGCCGCAGTGAACAAAAGGGTGGTTTCGAGAGAAGGCTGCGAATTTAAACGGGCCGGACGCGAGGGCTCCGGATCCCGCTCCGACGCAAAGCCCCAGCAAATGCGCGAGTGGCACCGGGGCGAACGCGCCCGCCGTGTCGACGAACACCGTGCCGCCCGTCGCGAGCTCGAATGCGCACTTGGCGGCAAACCCGGCGAGCGCGAGCCCGCCCACCACGATGGAGAACCCGTGGTGCGCCCGCCAGCCGGCGATGAGCACCTCGGCAAGGACAAAGCCAAACAGAGCCGAGTCGATGCCCGAGAGACCGCGGTAGGTTGTGAACTGCGGTTGCGCGACCCACACGCCGAACGTGATGAGTGCTGCCGCCACTGCCAGCGTCACGAGAAACGCGGTCCGTGAGGATCGCTCCACCCGTGCACCGAGCGCGGCGAACGCGATCACGTCCCACCGCAGGTGATCGGCCCCGAAGTGGGTGAGGTGGGCGGTGAAGAACCGCCACACCTGGCCATCCGCTACGGCGGCGCGGTCGAATTGTAACCCGGTCGTGAGCGCCGGCACGAAGTGGATCGCGACGGCGAGTGCCGAGAAACCGAGTGTGAACCACGGTATGCGTTTCATAAAGTAGCCAGGGAAGGTAGGAGCCCACTTGTGGGCGATGAGCGATCGACGCTGTCTTGCGCCTCTTGAATCGCCCGTAAACGGGCTCCTACCTTTTTGATCGGGTTTATTCGTTGTCGGAATCCCGCTTCATCGCCCGACGGCCCGCGTAGGTTGCGCCGACCAAGCCCAGAATCACGGCGAGTATGACGATGTCTTTGCGCTCAAGCGCACCACCGCCGCCGCCGCCGCCGGTCGAATGGCTCACGTGCGGGGCCGGCGCGGAGTAGGTTGGCTGTTGCGCATCGACTTGGTAATTTTTCACCGGCTGGGCCGCGCGCACGCTCTGCGCCGTGCGCTCCGTGGCGATGCGTTGCTGGTTCTTGCGGTCGATGCCGCGGCTCGCGTGCGTGGCGTCATCGAGGACAATCATAGCCGTGTGATCGGTCACGAGTTGGTAGGTCACGCCGAGGTGGGCGATGGCGTCCTTCGACTCGGCGGGCGGGATCTGACCAATGGCCTCCTTCACCTCGATCTGCTCAATCTGCGCCATTGCCCAGAGGCGCTCGATCTCGGGGTTGTCGGTGTCCACCTCGGGGAAATCAAACGTGGTCGTGTAGGTCTTGTCCTCTCCGGTGAGCTTGGCCTGCAACGACACGGTTGCTTTGCCTGCACCGTCGTAGCGGCCGAAGATAACGAGCTGCTGGCCGCGATAGATTTTCTGCGGAAGATCGCCGGTGGTCTCCGACACGCGGGCACCGGTAAACTTGAACGACGCGTCATGCAGCGACTCGTAGGCGATCTTGGACTTGGCGAGGAGCAACTGGCCCACGATGTCGTCGGCGTTGGATACACCGGCGTAGAAACCGCCGGTAGCATCGCCCATCGCGCGCATGAGCGGCCAGTTCGAGTTGTTGCCCATCAGGAAGCCGAAGAAGCGAATATCGTTCTGCTTCAGCAGCGCGTGAAACTTAGCTGGATCTACGATGCCTTGGTTGGTCACACCATCGGTGACGAGCACGAGGCTGGTCGCGCGGTCGGCATCCAGGTCTTTGAGCGCGAGTTGCAGGCCCGCGTAGATGTTGGTGCCGCCGGAGATCTGGAGCGCCTTCACCAGGCTGACGCCGCGTTGGACGTTTTCGGGAGTGGCGGCCGTCCAGCCGAGGACCTCGGTGGCGTTGTCGCTAAACGTGATGATACGGAAGCGATCCGTAGCGCGCATCTGGCCGAGGGCTTGGCTGACGCCGTTGGCGAGCGTGGCGATTTTCCCCTGCATTGAGCCGGACACGTCGAGCACGTAGGTGTAATCCGCACCCTGGGTGATCGCCTGCAAATCGATGCCGGGCGTGACCACCATCATGAACGTGCCGGGCTTGGTTTTGTCGGCACGGTAAGGAATGACTTCGACGCGTCCAGGGAGGTTGTCGGCGAGGCGGTAATAGAGAACAAAATCGCGGTCGAGTTTCGCACCCGTTCGGTCGAGCGAGAGCGTGTAGTGGCCGGCGTCCAATTTCTTGGTGGTTGCCGCGCCCTCGAACCCGGGAACGCGCACGTCATCGACCGGCCACGCGGACTTCAGCTCGACGTTGATCGCGAGCCGCCCCTCGACCGTGGAATTGACGGGTTGCCAGAAACTTTTGGCGACCTCGTCGGTGCCGCCCTCTTCCAGCGGGTAAACGTAGCGGCCCACGCCGGTGTCGATTTCGAGCGGCTGGTAATACACGAAGCGCAGCTGCGTCTCGGCGCTGGCGCGGACGGGTGTGATCTTGAATTCGTAATTTTGGTAACCGTTCTTGGTGGTGAGGCCGACGTCGTTGCCCTTGGCCTTTTCCTCCTCGTAGATCGTCTCGGCTTCTTGTTTCGGGAGGACTTCGCCGTTCAGCGTTTTTTCTCCGGACGTGATGGTCACTTCGGACAGGCTGGCGCTCTTCGGGACGGGAAACGCGTAGAGCGCTTCGAGGTCAGTCGGGTTGGGGTTGAAGAAGGTTTGAAGGACCTCGGTTTGGGCGAAGCCGTTGTTGATCGTGACGTTCACCTGATGCGAACGGATCTGGATCGGCGCCTGCGGCGACCCGACGGGCGTCAGCGTGCCGCCCGCAAAAGCGGGCAAACAACTGGAGGCGAGGGCGAGCAGGCCGGTGAGAAACAAGGATGTGGTTTTCATGACAGCGCTCTCCTTTGCTCAGGCGGTGCCAAGGTTGACCATGAAGTTATAAACAATTGTTGAATAACAACTAACTGTTACTAATTCATTTTTTGCTAGAGGTAAGTTTGACATTAAATGACAAGCAATTGGTCATTTAATGTAAGTTATGGCCTCACTCTTTACGGCAACCGAACGAGGGTTCGCGCAGACGATCGCGCTGATCAACACGTGCAATCCCTTCCTACCGGAGCGCATCGGAGCTGAACGCGCAGCCCTGGGGGCCGACTTCGTGGCGGCGGGGGCGGAGTGGAACCAGTTGCCGCCGGCGTCCACACCGCACCGGCATCACGCGTTGCTCACCCAACGGGTCGGTGCGCTCATCGAGAAGGTGCGCGCGAGCTGGCCGCGCGACGGGAAAGTCACCCAAGCTGATGCGGCCCTTTACGCCGAGTTGGTGGGCTTCTGGTTGTATCAGATGTATTCGCTGCGCTTCGACGCGGTCATCCTGGGCGCGTTGGAGACGCCGAAGCCGGGCGGCGGTCGATTGGATTTTTATCCCGCGTTTAAAGCCGATGTGGACCGGTTGCTGGCGTTGCCGGGTATCGAGTATTTGGACACGCAACCGGCGGTGCACCTGTTCGCGTGTGCGTTTCAGATAAGGCGGGCGTTCCACCACATCTTTCGTTCGCTGGTCGGCGGCTCGGCCCCGATGGCGCGGCTGCGGGCGGCGATCTGGCAATCGATCTTCACGCATGACCTCGGTCGTTACCGGCGCGTGCTGTATAACCGCATGGGCGACTTTGCGACATTGGTCACCGGGCCGTCGGGCACGGGCAAAGAACTCGTCGCGCGGGCGATTGCGTGGTCGCGTTACCTGCCGTTCGACCCGCGACGCGGCGGGTTTTCGAACGATTTTGCGGGCGCGTTTTATCCGCTGAATTTATCGGCGCTTTCTCCCACGTTGATCGAATCGGAATTGTTCGGTCATCGACGGGGTGCGTTCACCGGGGCGTTGGCGGATCGCGAGGGTTGGATGGAGGTGTGTCCGGCGAGCGGGTCGGTGTTCCTCGACGAAATCGGCGATGTGGATGGAAGTATTCAAGTGAAGCTCCTGCGCGTGTTGCAGTCGCGCACGTTTCAACGACTCGGCGATACGGAGACGCGCACATTCAACGGTAAGATCATTGCTGCGACCAATCGTGACCTCGCGGCGGAGATTCGCTCGGGGCGGTTTCGCGAAGATTTTTATTACCGGTTGTGCTCGGACCTCATTCATACGCCGTCGTTGCGTGAGCAACTCGATGACGCGCCTGGCGACTTGCCAGCGCTGGTCGCGCACGTAGCGCAGCGCCTGCTCGGCGACGACGAGGGCGAATCCTTTGCGGAGGAAGCGGTGGGCTGGATCGAGAAAAACCTGGGCTCAACTTACGCGTGGTCGGGCAATTTCCGCGAGCTGGAGCAATGCGTGCGCAACCTGCTCGTGCGCGGTGAGTATCGTCCGCCCCGTGTGGGGGCCGGAGCGGCTGCGGAAGATTGGAACACGCTCTTGGGCGAGGGCAAGTTGACCGCCGAAGAGGTGCTACGCCGCTACACGAAGCAGGTGCATGGACAGGCGGGCACGGTCGAGGAAACCGCGCGCCGACTCGATCTCGACCGCCGCACGGTGAAGGCGCGTTTGGTTTGAGAGATCGACGTGGGTAGCGGGCCTTGGAGCGGAGGGGGGGTGAAAAACCAGGCAACAACCGAACCCCCGTTGGGGAGGGG
>JANODO010000111.1:0-17907 GCA_031412735.1 Rariglobus sp.
GCTCGCTCGCGCTCCGAACCGCGCCTGCAAGCAGGCAGCCTACCTACGGAAAAATGCCCCGGCCCTTCAGCTTAACACAGGAGAGCCAGCGCTTCTCCGTTAAGTTTTTACCGAGGGCCGCGATGAAGGACCGACGACCTCGTCGGGCCTTGATCGACTCACACTCACAAGCAAACCCGACGAGGTCGTCGGGTCTCCACCTGGAACACTCGGCTGACAGAATGGCCGGCGCAGCTTCGCACTGCCACCCATCATCCCTGCTCCTCGGTCGCGGCCCCGCCTCCAAACCCATTTGTCACTTTATAGGTGACAACCTCAGCGCAGCGGCTTGGGGCTTTTTACACTGCCTGCGGTTGCGCCCTCGGTCTCGCGGGCCGCGAGCCAGAGCAAGATGTGGATCATGCGCTCGGCATCCGGCATCTTGGTGCCCGCCACGAAATAGTCGTGCACGCGCTGACGTGGCACCTCGAGCACACGCGCCAGGTTGGCCTTCGCGCCGCGCACGCGCAGATAGGGCCGTATCTTTTCGATGACCGCAGACCACAGGGGTGTCTCGTCGCCCGGCCGGAGTGTCGCACCTTTGCGCGGACGCCGCGCGTCTTTGCGTCGTTGCGCCGCACGTTGCGCCTGCTCCACCGCCAGCGCGCCCAACTCACCCAAGATGATCAACAGCCCCTCAATCGGCTTCATCTGTGCCGGCAAACCCGTGTTTTCATACGTCATTTCTCGGTTATCCGCACCCAGAAATATTTGTCACCTATTAAGTGACAAACCTTGCTTTATCTTTGTATAAAAACGGCTTAAGGTAACGATTACGGAAAGGATTGCCGTTATAACCGAGTTGGATTTTGCGCGGTTTTGGTCAACGGATGCGCAGCGTGGCGTCTGATTTCAGCCTAGAATAAGCGCTTATGAACAATCCGCTCGATACGTTCCAATCCTGGCTCGACGACGCGAAGCGCCACGGCGTCCATGAGCCCAATGCGATGGCGCTCGGCACCGTCGACTCCGACGGCCGCCCTTCCGTCCGCATGGTGCTCCTCAAACACGCCGACGAACACGGCTTCGTTTTCTACACCAATACCGAAAGCCCGAAGGCCGACGACCTCCGCCACCTCGCCTACGCGTCGTTGTGCTTTTACTGGAACCCGCCCGGCCGCCAGGTGCGCGTCACCGGCAAGGTCGAATCCGTCACCACCGAAGAGGCGGACGCGTATTTCAACTCCCGCCCCTACCTCAGTCGCATCGGTGCCTGGGCCTCGAAACAATCCCAGCCCCTCGACGGCTATGCCGAACTGGAACGCGCCGTCGCCGCCACCATGGTGAGCCACCCGCGCGGGCGCATGCCGCGTCCGCCGCACTGGCACGGCTACCGGGTCGTTGCGGACAACATCGAGCTCTGGCAGGAACGCCCCTTCCGCCTTCACGAGCGCCTCGCCTACAAAAAAGTGGGCAAGGGCTGGCGCGAACAAGCGCTGTATCCGTAAATGCGCGATTAGTCCGAAAGGTAGGAGCCCATTTATGGGCGATCCGAGATTCCCCTACGCGACCCCCAATCGACCCGCGGCATCCACAGAATCGCCCATAAATGGGCTCCTTCCTCCCTACCCGGTCGCCGCTTTGTAGAAGATAAACACCACCAGCTGCCCGGTGAACACGCGTAGCAACATCACCAGCGGATACACCGTCGCATACGCCACCGCAGGCGCGTCGCTCCCGGTCGTCTGCTGCGCAAAGGCCAGCGCCGGCGGATCCGTCATCGAACCCGCCAGCAAACCGCAGAGCTCGGCATAATTCATCTTCTTCCAAGCACGCGCCACGAAGCCGATGATCAAGAGCGGCACGATCGTGATGAGCGCCCCATAGATCAGCCACCACAAGCCTTCCGCGCCCAGCAGGACCTCGACAAACTTCTCGCCCGACTTGATGCCCACCGCCGCAAGGAACAGCGAGATGCCGATTTCGCGGATCATGTGGTTGGCATTGTGCGGCACGTGCCAGATGAGCGGCCCCGTCGTCGTAAGCCGCGACATCAGAATCGCCACGACCAGGGGTCCGCCCGCCAGACCCAGCTTGACGGCCGCCGGCAACCCCGGGAGCACCAGCGGTATCGATCCCACCACTACACCGAGCACGATGCCGAGGAAAAACGTGAGCGGTTGCGGCGTATCCAGCGCCTTGGGCGAATTGCCCACCACCGCCGCCACCGCGTCGACTTGGGGCTCCTCGCCCACGACCATTAGAATATCCCCGAATTGCAGCCGAAACCCGGGCGTCGGCGTAAACTCGATCCCTTGGCGGGTGACCCGCGTCACCACCACGTTGTGCTGCGCAAACGTAGTGAGCTCGATCAGCGGCTTTCCAAACATCGCCGACTTGGTGATGATCAACCGGCGGTTGGTCACCGGGCCCGCGATGGTCTTCAAATCTATGCCGGCCTCCGTGCCGATGACCACGCGCAGGTTGTCCAACCCCTCTTCGGGCCCGACCGCATGGAGGATGTCCCCCATTTGAATCTTCGTATCGGGCCGGGCCAGCGCGACCGCTCCTTCGCGAGAAAAACGCGACACGACCACACCCGATCCATTCAGGCCGGGCACACTGCCGAGGGTCCGCCCGACGACGTTGGGATTGCGGACCTCGAAGTTCCGTCTACTCGGAGGCGGCGTCGATGGCCGGTTCGCTGCCTCCGCCGCCGCGACTTCTTTCTGCACATCGATGCCGAAACACGTCCGCACCAGCACCATGGTCAAAATGATGCCGATGATGCCAAATGGATAAGCGATCGCGTAGCCCAGCCCTTGCACAATCGCGGCATCGTCGCCGGCACCGACCTGCTTGAGCGCCTGCTGCGCCGCGGCGAGGCTGGGCGTGTTGGTGGTCGCGCCCGACAGCAGGCCCACGCCCGCCGCCAGATCGGTGCGCCCCAGGAAAATCCAAGCCGACGCCACCAAGACGCCAAGGGAAACGATGCCCGCAGCGAATAGGTTGAGCACCAATCCCCGCGACCGCAGCGAGGCAAAAAAGCCGGGACCGATCTGCAGGCCGAGCGTGTAGACAAAAAGAATCAACCCGAACTCGCGCACAAATTCGAGGACGTGATGGTCAAAGGAGAGATTGAAGTGACCCAGCAGCAGCCCGGCGAAAAGCACGCCGGCCACCCCTAGACTGATCCCGTAAATTTTGATTTTTCCAAGCGCCGCGCCCAACGCGCCAGCCACTCCGAGGAGTATGACCGTGCGCGCTACCGATTCGTTGGTGAACAGCTGCGTGATCCAGTCCATAGGCGAACGAGTTTAGCGTAAGTCAGTCCGAATAGTCAGCGCAGATTTTGCCAACCTGCATGCATTTTAGTTTCGCTCGACCAGAGCGCGCCGCGTGCGAACAACGGCTCGTCTTTGACTAAGTGAATCGCACGCCACCCACCCTAGGGAGGCGTAATACCAACATCCCGTGAGATTCGGACTATTCACCATAGGCCGCCTACTTGCAGGCGCTCTGAGCGTCCACAAGCGGACGGCCTACTAAAGTCCAGTTCTCTCGTCTCGTTGGTATAACACCCATACGCCTCGTTATCGGACTTTAGCATGGCCCGATGTAGGCCCGACCGGTGGTCGGGGTTTCTAGGAGACGCCCGACCACCGGTCGGGCCTACACCGGACGAAAGTCTCATTTCGTTCCATAACTGGTATAAGCTCCCGCAAAGCGGCCGCCAGCGATCACCACATCATAGCGCATGCGACCGGATGACACCGGGTTTCCCATCGGGTGCCACCGCTATTTGCCCAGGCGGTGCGCCTCCGAAGTGGAGCCGGGGCCTCCCGGCCCCGTCCGGTAACCGGGGAACATCCCGCTTGCGCCCAATCAGCGCGGGCGCACCAGCAACAGCGTGCGATCGTCGTGCCGCGAGGCCAGCGCCGAGAACTGACGCAGGTAGCGATTAAGCTTCTCGACCACCCGGGCCATCGGAACGTTTTCCTGGCCCGCCAGCGCGGCGATCATTCGCTCCCGGCCAAACTCCTCACCCGCCGCATTCGCCGCCTCGGTGATGCCGTCCGTGTAGAGCGCCAGCAAATCCCCCGGCGCGAGATCCAGCACCGTCTCGTCGAGCATCGCGTCGAAGACCGGACCATCATCGAAGCCGAGTGCCAGACCGCCGGCCGAAAGGAGCTCGGGCGCGCCGCCGCCGGCCCGCAACAGAATGGCGGGCTCGTGGCCGGCCCGCACATACGTGAGCCGATTTGTATCGAGATCTAGAATACCGTAAAACAGCGAGATAAACATGCCGCGCGGCATGTCGCCGTGCAGAGCGCGGTTCACGCGTCGGACGACCGACGCCGCGCTCGGCTCCCCCGCCGCACAGAGGCGCAGGGTGGCGCGACAGGCCGCCATCATGAGGGCGGCGGCCGGACCTTTCCCCGCCACGTCGGCAATGACGAAACCCCAGCGACGTTCGTCTACCGGCAGGACGTCGTAGTAGTCGCCGCCGATGTGAAGCGAGGCCTGCGAAAGCGCCTCGATCTCCACCTCGCCGATGTCAGGGAACACGTGCGGCCGCAGCTGGTGCTGCACCTCGCCGGCCAGGCGCAGGTCGCGCTCGCGGAGAGCTCGCTCGCGATCCTCGGCGTCTTTGCGCGGGGTGATATCGCTGATGAGGCCCTCGTGATGCGTCACCACGCCCTCCGCGTTGATGCGGACGACGGTGTGGTCATCGACCCAGCGCACGGAACCGTCCGCGCAGACGATGCGGTATTCCTGACTATATTCGCGATGATGGTTGACGGCGTGCGCGTCCACCTCGGCGCCGACCCGCTCGCGGTCATCGGGATGGGTGATGCCGCGGAAACTGAGTCGGCGGGAAGTGAAATCTTCGGGTTGGTAGCCGAATTGGCGGATGCTCTGCGAAACGTATTCAACCGGCCAGTTTTCCTCCGCCACCCAGAGCACGACCACGGACGGCGAGCGGTTGACGATCTGCTCCAGCTCTTCCCGGCGGGCAAGGGCGAGCTTAAGTTCCTCCTGGGCCTGCCGGCGGATGCTGATGTCGCGGCCCACGCCGAAGAAGGCTCGGCGGCCATCCCGGTCGGTATAGGCGGAGCCGGTCGTGGCATGCCACACCCAGTGGCCGGCCTTATGCTGCACGCGATACTCGATGCCCCGGGGGTTAACCCCAAGCTCAAGGGTTTCGTTGATGAATTCCCGGAGAAGCCCGACGTCATCCGGGTGCACAAACCCCGTGTAGGATCGGCCGACGACCTCGATCACCTCATGGCCGAGCTTCGGTGTCCACGCATCGGATACAAACTTGAAGAAGCCTTCCGGCGTGATCGCGTAAAGGATCTCGCTGGCGATTTTAAGATAGGTGCGCCAGCGGGATTCGCTGCGTCGCAACTCCTGCTCGGCGGCGTGGCGGGCCGAGACATCGCCAAGCATGGCAAAATGATGCGTCACGCGCCCAACTGTCGGCTCGCGCAGAACCACCACGGTGAGTTCACACATCACCACGCTGCCGTCCCGTCGTTGGTAGCGTTTTTCGAGGACAAAACTATCGCGTTTCCCGGCGTAGATCTCCCCCGTGAGTTCTACTTGCCGGACCCAGTCGTCGGGATGGGTGATGTCCCGGACATTATCGATGTGGCTGGCCTCTTCCGGCGTGAGCCCGACGAGCTGGCAGAATCGCTTGTTGACGACGTTACGGCCGGGGCGGCCCTGGGCATCCACCTCCCTCCAACTCAGGCCGATGGGTGCGTGTTCAAAGAAAAGCTGCAGTTGCTCCATCGCCCCGGGGCCGCCGCGCATCCATTCCGTGAAAATATTCACCGGCTGCAAAAGTGCATCTATTGCCAACGTTCGGGGAATTTCGGGCGACGACATGGGGCGAAGGTAGTAATCACTAGTGGCTGGTCGCCTTGCAATCCAGCACGAACACGTGGGTGGCGCTTCACATCATCCCGCTGGCCAAGAGGGGATTCACGGGTATTTTTTAAATTATGATCACCGTGGCCACCTGTAACCACCCCATGCACGCCCAGTTGTTGAAATCGGTGCTGGAAGACAGCGGCATCCCCGTGCTGATCCCCAACGAAAACAGCGCGCAAACCATGCCTCACCTGATTCTCGCGATGGGCGGCATCCGCGTGCAGGTGCCCGACGAGCACGAGGAGACGGCGCGGAGACTGGTCGAGGGCTTTGATGCCGCCACGCCGGGCAGTGATCTGTTCCCGCCGACGGTCACCTAAGGATTGAAAGGTAGGAGCCCATTTATGGGCGATAAGAGACGTGCGAAGTCTCCGGCGCTCCCCCGCCGCGAATCGCCCATAAATGGGCTCCTACCCTTTCAGCGCGCCAGCCGTCACGCCCTTCACCAAGTGTTTTTGCAGCACGATAAACACGACGAGGATAGGCACGGTCACGATCACCAACCCGGCGAAAAGCATGCCGTAATCGCTGCGGTATTGGGATGTGATCGAGAGATTGGCCAAACCGAGCGGCAACGTGCGCACCCCCGCGCCCGCGTCTCCACTCGTAAACATGAAGGCGAAAAAATACTCCTTCCAAATTCCGATGAACTGGAAGATCGCGACGGTCACCAAACCTGGTTTTGCCAGCGGCAACATCACGCGCCAGAACGCCGATGCTTCGGAGCACCCGTCCACTACCGCCGCCTCGTAGAGCGACCGCGGGAGCGACTTGAAAAAACCCGCGAGGATGAAGATCGCGAAGGGCAGGCCATTCGCCGTGTAGACGAGTATCAGTCCGAGCTTGGAGTTGAGCAGCCCAAGCGCGCGGAGCTCGAAAAACAGCGGCACGATCGAGAGCTGCACCGGAATCATCAGCCCCGCGAGAAACAGCCAGAACACGCCCTGCCCCAGCGGGTGATAGAAGCGCGCCAACGCATACGCCGCCATCGCGCCGAGCAACACGATGAGCGCCACCGAGGTGACGGTCACCACGATCGAGTTGAGAAAATAATCGCCGAAGCGCGCCTCCGTCCAGGCACGCGAGTAGTTGTCGGTCTGCAACGCGTCGAGCGGGGGCAAAGAAAACGCCTCCCGGAAAATCGCCTCGTCTGTTTTAAGCGACGAATACGCCACCCACGCCATCGGATAGACCACCCACACGAGGTAACCGGCGAGCACAGCGAAGATGAGGAAGCGGGAGAGTTTCATCGGCTCACATCTCCACGCTTTCGCGTTTTGCAACCCGCATCACGGCAGCGCTGCCGACGAGCACGAGTATGAACATGACAACCGCGATGGAGGTCGCGCGGCCGATTTGAAATTCTTGAAACATCGTGGAAACCATCAACGTGCTCAACGTGTGCGACCCGCTCGCCGGATCTTGCGACGTGAGCAGCCAGATCATCTCAAACGCGTTGAGCCCGCCGATGACGAGAAACACCGCCGAAACCACCAGCACCTCCCAGATGAGCGGCACCGTGATGGAGAAAAACTGACGCACGGGCGACGCGCCTTCAAGGTCGGCCGCCTCGTAAAGCTCAGGCGACACGCCCTGCATGGCGGCGAGGTAGAGCACGAGGTTGAAGCCGCACGCCATCCACAGGTAGATCGGCAGAAGCGCCGCATAAAGGTTGGCCTGCGACAGCCACGCGAACCCGGCGAAGCTCTCGAAGCCGAGCTTCACCAACGCGGTGTTCACCAGCCCGCCATGAGGATCATACGCGCTCATCCAGAGTAGCGTCGCCGCGATGCCCCCGAGCATGTTGGGAAAAAGAAACACAACGCGAAACACCGACCCGCCCCACACGCCCCGGTGGATCAATGTGGCGAAAAAAAGCGCCGCGGGGATCACCACCAACGCCGGCGCGAGCATGAGAAACAGGTTGTTGCGCAGCGCGAACCAGAACACGTCGCTCTCCAGGAGGAGCCACTTAAAATTGAACAGGCCGGCCCACGTGCGTTCGCCGAGACCGTCCCAGCGCGTAAAGGCCCACACGAACGACGCGAGGCCCGGCAAAATCACGAACGCGCCAAAGAGCGCGAGCGCGGGCCCGACGAAGCCCAACGCAAACGGCGCACGCAGGCGGCCGAGGTGCTCGGGGGATTGTGCCGCATTCGCACGCCGAAGTGGAGCGGGGACCTCCCGGTCCCCGTCGGCGCGACCGGGAGGTCGCGGCTCCATCTGGGACATGCCTGCGCGTTTCTTCCACGCGAGCCACGCCACCAGCCCGGCCAACACCAGCAGCAGCGCGGCGGCCGCAAACCCGTGCCGCGTTTCCACGCGGTCGGGATCGTCCTCACGCGCCCGCGCGGCCGCCGCGGCGGCTTCGAGCCGCGCGCCGAATTCCTCCGGCGTGATGCGGCCCGTCATCAGCCGGTAACGCGCATCGGTGAGCGCCTGGTTAATGACCGCTAGGTTCGCCGCTGAGGCGGGCGGCGCGGCATCGAACGAGCCGGTGGCTTTGGCGATCAACGCGGCCGTATCACGCATGAGCGGAGAATAATCGCCCGGGCCCACCGCGCGCAAAGCGACCGGCGAATCGACCGTTTGCGCGAAACGCCTCGCGCGCTCCCGCGACGTGAGAAAACGAAAAAAGTCCACGGTGGCGCGCTCCCGCACTTCATTACCGCTGGCAAAGAGAAAGTAATACGCGCTTTGGGTCTGCAACGTATCTGGATTCACACTACCATCGGCAAAAACCGGCAGGTTCATCGCGCCGAGTTCAAAATCGCCCGGGAGCTTGCCGCGCATCTCGCTGGCGAACCAGGAGGCGGAAATCGTCATCGCGGCGCGACCCTCGATGAAGGCGAGCTGGGCGGCGGTGTGGGTCATGCCTTCCCAGCCGGTGACGAGATGGCGGGTGGAGAGTCGTTGCAACACGCCAGCCGCGCGGATGAAGCGCGGGTCGGTGCGCGTGCCCGCATCGAGTCGGTTGTAGGCGCGCCAGCCCTCCGCGCCGACCAAGTTGTAGTGGGCGGACCTCAGGAAGGCGTCGCCGTAGCGCATAAACACGCCGGGCAACGAGAGCGGGACGATGCCGGCGCGCTCCATTTGCTCGCAGAGTGCGAAGAACTCGTCCCACGTGCGCGGCGTTTCCCAGCCGTTTTCGCGGAAGCGTTTTTTGTCGTAGAAGATCGTCCACACGGCGTGGGCGAAGGGGAGGCCGTAGACGGGGTCGGAAGTGATCGCTGTAGCGGTAACGGCCGTGGCCGAGCCCGCCTCGCTGGAGCTCGTCGCACCGTTCTGAGCTGCGGTCGGCGCGGTCCAGCGTTCGAGCACACCGGGGAGAAACGTATCGCGCCAGCGACCGTCGCCTTCCCAGTTCGGTCCGTCGAGATACGGCGACAGGTCGAGGATGCGACCCGCCTTGATGAGGTTGGGATAAAGCAGAACGGCATCGGTGGCGTCGGGATCGTCGCCGGCCATAACGCGGATGCGCACCTGGTCGTTGATGCGCGGATTTCCGTGGATGCGAACCGTTACACCCGGGCGGAGCACCTCGAATTCGCGGGCGGTTTCCTCAAAAAATGCCGCTCCGTAACCGGCAACGAGGACCGGAATATCCAGCTCGAGCGGCGCGGGTGACGGCTCGGCGCGCAGAGGCGCTTGTGCGACGAGGCACGCCACAACGAAGAAGGTTAAAACTGAGGCAAACACACGCCGACGCATTGAGACACGTGTGTGCGCAGGTAAAGGCGAGCGCGCCACTTCTTTTTCACGACGCGGCTCGTGCTGCTTTGTTGAACAGACTGGGACGCCGATTTTTCGGAGGTAGGCAGCCTGCCGGCGCGGCTCGGAGCGCGAGCGAGCTCGCGGCCTACGTTCCTCTCACGCCGACCTGATTTATTTCAGAATCACGCCCCAAGCCCCCGGCGTCCCTTGCCCGAGGCGGGAACGAGCTTGCTCGCGATCAGCGCGATCCATCGCGAGCAAGCTCGCTCCCACCTCAATCCCACCTCGCCCCCGCCTCCACACTTTCACGAAACGCCGGCGGCGTTACTTTGCGCCGTTTTTTTCTTTTATGCGTTGCATGACCTTATCGCGCCCTGCGGCCCATTCGCTGTCGCTCAGTTTCCCGTCTCCGTCGGTGTCGAGACGCTTCATCATAAAGGGGCGCTTTTCCATGCGGGCGCGCACGGTGGTTTCCATCGCCGCCTTTTCGGTTTCATCGAGCTTACCGTCGCCGTTTTGGTCGAATTCCTTGATCCACTCACCGGCGCGTTCCTGGACTCGTTCGCGCTTCTCATCGCGTTTTTCCTGAGTCGCCATAAGCATCTGCTCCTTCACGGCGGCGACCTCGGCTTCGTCGAGTTTGCCGTCTTTATTCGTATCGTGGCGTTTGATGATTTCGGCATCGCGGGCCGCCGTGGTGCCGGCGGCGGGTTCCGCAGCCGAGGCCGACGTTAGAAATTGCGTTGCTGCAAGGAACACGGGGACTAGAAACGGAACTTTCATGGGATGTTCGGGGTTTGCCGGTTGGCGATTCTGTCTCTGGCGTGACGCCGAAACGGGCATCGGGTTACAGCCGGCCTTGCCTCAACGCCCCCTTTAGCGACTTATTCTATCCACCATGTATCAGGTCACCTTCTCCGAGCAAAGCATGCTGGAGCTTAACAAGCTCGATAAACTGCAGCAGCTCGTGGCCATCGAGCCCATCAGCTCCCTCAAACCGGCCGATCTGGAACACCCTCGCGAGCCCCTCGGCCGTTTTACCCGCGCGGGCCACAGCCTCTACCGGTTGCGCAGCGGTGACCATCGTTTCTACTTCGACACCCGTGGCAGCGAGGCTATTCACGTGCTCTACATCCTGCACAGTAATTCGCTGGAGGACTTTCTTTTGCGCAACAAACTGCCGGTTTCCGAGAGCCAGCTGGTGGAGCAGGATTCCAAGTTCTGGAAATACCTGGAGTCGCTGACCAAAAAGTAAGCCCCCGCACCATGGCCGACGAACTTCCCGCCCCGAACGATAGCGACGCCGACAACCCTTACAGCGTCGAGCAGGCCAGCCGGATTTATTTCCTGCCCAACCTAATGACTGCGGGAAATCTTTTCTGTGGTTTCGCGGCCTGCATGCGGTGTATCGAGGCTAACTTTATCGCCCGAGGAGCCTCCGAAGTGACCGCCATCATCCCCCCCGAGGCGATCGCACACTACCGGGGAGCCGTCTGGTATATTTTCGGCGCGATGGCATTCGACGCTTTGGACGGACGCCTCGCGCGCATGGGCGGCAAAGAATCCCTCTTCGGGGCAGAGTTCGATTCGTTGGCCGACGTGGTCTCGTTCGGCCTGGCACCCGCGTTGATGGTGTTCTTCTTGATCATTAGACCAGCCGAGGGCGACCAAACGCTGCTGAGCCTCGGTGGGTTGATCGGGTTCATTTACCTGTTATGCGCGGCGATCCGCCTGGCGCGTTTCAACGTGATCACCCACCCGTTGTTGCATCGTCCCGGCGGCAAGCCGACCAACAAGGACTTCGTCGGCCTGCCCGCGCCGGCGGCGGCTGGCACCGTGGCCGCGCTCATGCTTTTCCTGCTCAACCTCATGGAGCACGACCGGTCACTCCAATGGATGACCTTTGGCCTTCCGCCGCTGTTGCTACTGGTTGCGATGTTGATGGTCAGCATGGTGCGGTATCCCAGCGGTAAGCAGATTGATATGCGCACAAAGACCAAGCTCACGACCTTGGTAATCTACGTGGTTATCGCTGCGGCCGTCGTGCGCTTTAAAGAATACGCGATGTTTGTCGTGTGTCTCGGTTACATCTTTTTCGGCCTTATCCGGCACTGGCGTCGCCATGGTTTGATCAAGCGCATCCCGCTACTGTGAGTCGTTCTGCGACCAACCTACCAACAACCGACCAATAACCTTCCCCTTGTCGATAACCCGCCACTTACTGGTCGCGCCCTTGGAGTTTTCCCCCAAAGAAAAGGTGGGGCTTTTGGGAGGTAACGCACCGGGTTATGGCAGTTGCTCGCACCCCATAATAAGACGGATAACATATATATTGAACTAGGTATCTTTTATCCTTTGTTAATTTCCGCCTTTCGCGTCTCCTTCCCCCCTCCCGCTTTAAATGAAATTCAAGATCAACCGCGATCACTTCAGCAATGGCCTCGCCCAGGTTCTCAACGTCGTCGGCTCCAAAGCCACGATGCCGATCCTGAGCAACGTGCTGATCGAGGCTGAAAAAGACTACATCTCGCTCACCACGACCAATCTCGATCTGGGCATCCGCTGCAAGATTAAGGCCGAGGTGAAAGAAGGCGGCTCCGTCACGCTCCCCGTCAAGCGCCTCGCCACCATCGTCCGCGAATTGCCCAACGTCGATGTCACCTTCGATTCCACGCCGAATCATCAGGTGAAACTCACCTCGGGCGGCTCGACGTTCAAGATCGTGGGCATCGGCAAGGAAGAGTTCCCCCCGTTGCCCGAGTTTGGCGACGACAAGAGCTTCACTCTCGAGCAGGCCGAGCTCACCTCGATGCTCAAGAGCGTATCCTACGCGCAATCCTCCGATGAGACGCGTTACATCCTTAACGGCGTGTATTTCAATTTCCGCGACGCCAAGCTCAGCCTCGTCGCAACCGACGGTCGCCGCCTCGCTTTGATTTCGAAGGAGCTCGAAGTGCCCGCCGAAAGCGCAGGAAGCATCATTCTGCCCGCCAAGACGGTCTCCGAACTCACCCGCATGCTGGACAAGGGGGATAAGCTCAAAATCGCCTTTAACGACCGCCGTGCCTCCTTCCAGATCAACACCGACAAGGACTCCAGCGGCTTAGTCGACTCGATCTACCTCTACTCCAAGGTCGTCGAGGGCAATTACCCGAATTACCAGCAAGTCATCCCCAAGGAGACGCATCAACGCATCAAGCTGGAGCGCGAGTTGTTCCTGCAATGCGTGCACCGCGCCGCGCTCGTCACGTCCGAGAAATCCAATTCGGTTAAAATCAAGCTCAGTAGCAACCTCTTGGAAATCACGGCGCAAAGCCCCGATTTCGGTGAGGCCCACGAATCGATGGCGATCGCTTACAGCGGGCCCGAGCTGCAAGTCGCGTTTAATCCCGCGTTCGTCATCGACCCGCTCAAGGCGCTCAACAAAGACGAGGTTTTCTTCGAGTTGAAGGACGAGGTCAGTCCCGGTGTGTTTAAGACGCTGGATAGCTTCATTTGCGTGATCATGCCAGTTCGCCTGAGCTGAGTTTTCGGTTTTATCGTGGGAGTGAGCTTGCTCGCGACGAGCGTCAATCAATCGCGAGCAAGCTCGCTCCCACCTTTTCCCAGTCCGCTATGAACCCCGATTACCCGCTTCTTGTAGCGATCATCCTATCGCTGGTGCTGTTGCAGCTCAACCAACGTCGCGGTTCGCCCGTGTTGTCGATTTTCAACCGTTGGTTGCGGTGGTTCATCTTTGCATTTGGCGCGTCGGCCGTCGCGCTCGACTTAGGTTGGACCGACCGGCCTTATTCGGTGCTCGTGGCTGCGTTTTTCCTCGTCTGGTTTTTGCTGGAAACGCTCTACAACTGGCTCGCGATTCAAGCGCTCAGTGTGAGCCCCCTACCCTTGTTTCCGCGCTTCTCGATCAACCACTCCGGCGAAGAGTGGCCGACCCACCCGCGCATGCTGAAGATCCGCGATTGGCTCCGCACGCATGGATTTAAACAAGTCCAGGCACTCAAAGCCGAGGTCGGTCCCAGCATCCACTTGCGTGTATCCATTTATCAGGACGCCGAAGCGGGCATCCGGCTGCAAGTCACGTTCCTGCCGCAGGGCAACGGAGCGCTCGCCGTCTGCTACAGCCTCTCGACGAACACGGTGAGCGGTTATCGTTACCTGACCGACAACCTCCACCTGCCCTTCGGCGGTTTTTATCCCGAGAACTGGCTGGTGTCGCGCAACCCCTGGCGGCGTTCGCTGGTGAGCCTAGTTAAAAAGCACCGGGATCGCCTGGCGCACGGCAACGAGATGGTTGCGCCTTGGACGACGGATCCGCTCAACGACCTGAACACGCAGCAACGCGAGCTGGAGCAAGTGAACACCGAATTGGGTTTCCTGTTCCCGCACGCTGACCGCGAAGAGCATGGCAAAATCAGCCACGAAGGCCGCTACCGCGTGTGGAAGGAGTATTGGATGCTCAACTACTTCGGCCGCAGCGTGCGGTATTAACTCAGCGAATACAGGTCCGAAAAGGTAGGAGCCCATTTATGGGCGATGAGCGACGTGCGAACTCGTTTCACCTATCGAAACCGCCAACAATCGCCCGTAAACGGGCTCCTACCTTCAGCCGCTCGTCACGGTTCCTTATAGACAGGCACCTCTTTAAAATCGCTCCAGGTGAATTCGACCGGGTTGCCGAATTTCGACATCATGACGCGCGCCGTGCTAGTAGCGGCCACTTCAGATGAGGTCGCCGGACCAGCGGCAGGCTCGTCGAATCGCAGGTCGACATCCACATCGATGATCTTGGCGATTCCGAAGACGATGCGCAGGGGCTCCCGAAGGGACGCGGTGATACGGTCGATGGTGGCGGTCGCCTTATCGATGGTAATCTCAACGACGATCTTGTTCACGGGAACAAACCGCGCTGCCTCGGGTTTGATGCCGACCTCGAAGTGAGCGGTGCGCTCGTTTTCACGGACTAGCCTGGCGCTCTCCAAGTCAAGATAACGGGCTGGCGGGTTGCCCGCGCGTTTGCGAGGCTTGCGGTTGCGTTGCACCTCGATGTCGTGGCGCTCCTCCACGGTGGGCGGCCGCCCGTTGACCGCGAGCAGTTGCCAGCGCCGTTCGTCAGGCCGGGACGGATCGTAGCGCTCAATCCGCTCATAGTTAGGCGAGAGATCATCATTGAGCGCGCGCGTGCGTTGGGTGAACGCGAGCTCCTGTCGGCCCTCCTCCCACTGCCTGACCGCGTTGATGAGCAACGCCGGTGCTTCGGCGCGTATCTCCGATGCCAGCACGGCGCTGATAAACGAGACCAAGAGAAAGCAGCACCGCATCCCATCAACAGACCAGAGGTGTGTTGACCGGTTCGAAAGGGACCAAAATCAGTCATCAGTGGCCCGACTCTCGGCGCGAATGCGTAGGCCGCGAGCTCGCTCGCGCTCCGAACTCTCGGAGCGAATGTGTAGGCCGCGAGCTCGCTCGCGCTCCGAACCGCGCCTGCAAGCAGGCTGCCTACTCACTTGAAAAGAGAGGGCTCCGTCAGTTCATCAAAGTCACGCCAACACGGAAGCGGAGCGGGCCCAGAACCAATCGGCCTCGACTTGCGGGGTAACCGGATCGACTGGATGCATCACTCCGTCGGCGTCGCAGGCGTAGGGCGCATAACCGAGCCCTTGGAAAAACGCCGTGAGGTCCGCCACATCGAACGAGTAACGCGCGGCATGCGCGGGCACGATTTCGGTCTGCACCACCAAGTTTGCATTGGTCGCCAAGGTGCGGGCCGCGCCTCGCAACGCGGCGAGTTCGAAGCCTTCGACGTCGATCTTGATGAAGTCCACACGCTTCAGGCGTAGGCGGGCGATTTCGGCATCCACTGTGGTGACGGCGACCCGCGCCGTGCCGGCCGCGGCCGCGCCGGAGTGCGCGTCACCCGCTGGACCGCGTGAATGGGCAGAGGCCACGGGGGCAAGATGGACCTCGCCGAAGTTATTGGCAGTGACGACCAGATCGGCGACTCCGGACTCGGGGCCGGCGGCGGCACGCAGGATCGTGACGTTGCCCAGCCGGTTCTGGCGGATGTTCTGGCGCAGGCACGCAAAGGTGGGGCGGTTGGGCTCAAACGCCACGACATGCCCGGTCGGGCCGACCAGCCGGGAGAGCGGCACGGTGTAAGTGCCAATGTTGGCGCCGATGTCGCAGGCGACAAAACCGGGCCGCACCCAGCGGCGCAGAAAACGCATCACGTTCGGATCGCGTTCGCCCAACACCGCTACGGCGAAGGACGTGAAATTGTTCTTCATCGAAACGTAGCGGTTGCCCCGCCCGTCGGTGAACCGAAGCACCCGACCCGGCCACACGCGGCGCGACATGTAGCGAAACCACCGGCCAGCGTGAACAAACGGGTGCTCAAGGTAGAGGTCGAGGCCGCGCCGCCAGCTTTCGCGGGTGTAGTCCGACAGAGCGGTCGATGCGAAAGGTGCCATGGAAACGCACCGTGTGCGTCACCCGGGGTAGCGGTCAAGCCGGGTGGCGGTGCCGGGGCGGAAGTTTACCTGATTGTCGCACAGGCCAGAAGAACCCGACAACGCAGCCTATTATGCCAACGTCTCTATGGTCTTGGACTTTGGGAGGGACCGGCTCCGTCCGGTCCGTTGCGGCCTGCACAGCCTGCACGGACGACACGGAGGTCGTCCCTCCCTCAATCAAGGCGCAATCAAAAGGGTGCGCAATCAAAAGGGGTCAATGCGATTTTCGTTAGTTCTTAGCGTGGCTCCACAGGTGCGCGCAATCAAAAGGGGTCAATGCGATTTTCGTTAGTTCTTAGCGTGGCTCCACAGGTGCAGGTAACCGCGCGCGGTTGATGATTTCCCGAGCTGAAGCCGCTCGGCCAGCTAGGCTATGCTTGCACCGGTGTCGTTACGCAACTTCAACGCCAGATCGAGTTTCCAAGGCTGCTTGTGAGGCTTGGTCTTCAAATCGTTTTCCGACTTCCCTAGGGCGTTCAGGTTGTCCGTCAAAGCCGCTTCCCATGCTGCCTTGCGCAATTCCTTTCGCTCCGGCGCGGCCATTGCTGACTGCAAGCGGAGTTGCGCCTGCTCTTTGGAGAGAGCCTTTTTCCAACCCTCGGTGCCGATCGCCCAGCCCTTGGCCAGCCCGACTACCCCGGCACGCTCCCACTCCGCCTCGTCTTTTGCTAACGCAACAAGATATTCGGCATACGCGGTTAACCCGTTAGCGTTGTCGGCCCACCCACCCCGGGCCAACAGCCAAACTTCGGCGCACAGGCATGCCGGACGCGCCTCGTTGAGCAGAGTGCTCAAGCTGCTCGAACGATATTCAGTTAACTGCTCAGGTGTGACCACTTTTGCTCTCACCGGATTGAGGTGGATGTAATCGACCACGCGCGCCAGTGCCGCAGCGTCCTCAACGGGCATCGCTTTATAACGCCCCTGAAACAGGTGCCCGCTCTCTGATCGAAACCGGTTGAACCTCGTTGCCAGCGTGCTTTGCAACCAGTGCATGCCTTCTCCCAACGTTGGATCCAGAGTCTCGATGGCTAGATGGAAGTGGTTAGTCATAAGCACATAACCATGCACCCGCCAGCGCCACCTTTTAGCCGCCTCAAACAACGCTTTTAAAAATGCATCTGCGGCTCCCTGCGATTCAAACAGGTCTCGGCGGTAGTTCCCTCGATTGATCACGTGATACATCCCGCCCTCCTGTTCCGTGCGTAAGCGTCTTGGCATCCGGCCTTCATGCCACCGCCTCGTTTCGCATCAACCTAAAACTAACAAAAATCGCATTGACCCCTTAGAATCGAGCCGCCGCTGACGCCCGCCGCTCGGGGCGGGCGAGGGCGAGCCCCGACCCTCGCGCCGCGCGGGTCGCGCTTGCGCGGCCCGGCTGCGCGAGGTTGAGGGGACGCCCGGTCAGCCGGGCGCAGCGGGGTCCCCGCCGGTCACTTCAGGACGGGCACGACTCGCGGGCCGGGAGCGGAGCGGACGGACCGCGTGACGTGCCGGCGCGGATCTTATCGGAGCGCCGCCTCTACGGCACAGACTTGTGCCGTGGGCCGTCCCCGGCGGGGTTTCACTCCACCGGACGGAGCGACGAAGGAGCGGAGGAGGAAGCAGACGGCGTGTCAGCCCAGAGGCTCGGCGGCGGGCTGGCGCGACGTGTGCCGCTTGGATCATTGAGGACGTTGCGAACGACGGACGCCTTTAAGCATCAGGAACCCACTGGATGAACAAGCTCGGCTCCTCGGATAATCCAACCTGCGGAAGCTGG
>JANODO010000112.1:0-1919 GCA_031412735.1 Rariglobus sp.
AACCCAAGACGCATCGGGGAAGACCTCCGGCGAAATCCGCCGCCGGAAACGGAGCCCTCGCGCCCCGGTCCGGCCAAAAATCGGCCCCCGCGCGTCCGAATCCGTGGCATGACGCCCGTGATGGACAGAAATCATGCCGCCTTAACGTATCTGATAAATGGATACACGCTAAAACGCGCGTGCCTTCAAAATGGCCGGTTTTGGGACAGGCTCTAAGTAAGATCAGCGTCCCATAACATTTAGACTCATCTCTCACGGGCAAGATGCCCGTGCCGCGTGGCATGGGCATCTTGCCCCTGTCGGGGGAAAATCGTGGCCTCCCCACCGCCGCGGTTAGGCACGTGGCGATCCACCAGCACCACGTCCGCGAGCGGCTCAGTCTAGCGAGCGAACAGCACCTCGTCGCCGCCGGCAGCCATCGCGCACGGCTGGCGAAGAACGGCCTCCGTCCCGCGCACAAGCCATCACCCTCGCCTACCGCGAGTATGAATTAACGGCGAGCCCGGAGGTCGCGGTTCTTCGCCACCCCGGCGAAGCGGCGGCCGGCTTCGATCAGATCGGTCTCACCGAGCACACCGAAACTCAGGCGGACAAAATTCTTGGGCGCGTCGTCTCCGAAGCAAAGATCGCCCGGCACATAAATCACCCCCGCCGCCACGCACGCTTGGCAAAACGCCGAATCCAAACTCGTGTCGAGCGACGCAGGCGCCGAAAGCCAGAGATACAAGCCGCCACCGGGCACCGACCAGCGCCAGCCGAGTTCCGGCAAACCCGCCTCGACCAAAGCCCCGTGCAACGCCCGCATCTTGCGCTGATAGCCCGGGCGAATCACCGCCAGTTGCGCATCAAAGCCGCCGGTCGCGATCACCTCCTCAAAAATCGCCTGCGTATAATTCGCCGTGCCGAAATCGTGATGGCCTTTCACGTGGAGCATCTTCGCCAGCCAGCCGGAGTCCGAACACGCCCCGTAGCCGACCTTGAGCCCGGTCGCGAAGGGCTTCGTAAGCGTCGAGGTGTAGAGCTTCGGAAACGCCGCCCAGGACGGGAGGCTCAACACGCTGCGCGCCGGCTCCGGCCGCTCGTAGTAGAGTTCCCGATACGCCGCATCCTCGATCACCGGCACCACGACTCCGGCCGCGACGAGCGTGTCGGCAATCGCATTTTTCTCCGCCTCGTCGAGACTGCGCGCCGAGGGGTTGGCGAAATAACTCACGAAATAAACCGCCTTCACGCGACCGAGCTCACCGCGAGCACGCAGGATTTCCAGCAACGCCGCCAACGCGACCGAGTCAATGCGTCCGCCGGCATCGACCGGCAACGAACGCGCCTGCACGCCGAGGCCCACCAACATTTCCAGATAAACGAAGTAGCTCGGGCGATCCACGAGGACGATGTCGCCCGGTTCACACAGCACCTGCATCGCTAGGTAGAGCGCCTGTTGGGAGCCGTTGGTGATGAAAAAATTATTCCGCACGAGGTCCGCATCGAGCGGGGTTTCGAGCGCGAGCAACCGGTCGGCAAGCAACCCGCGGAGCTTGGGCCGGCCTTGGTTCGTGCCATATTGCAGGTATTCCCGCTCACCGGGGCGTCGCGCCAGCGTCTCGACGGCCGCCTGGACCGCCGGCACGGGCAGCGTGCCCGTATCAGTAAAACCCGCCGCGATAGAAAGAACCTTGGGGTTCTCCAGCATCAACGTCATCAAGCGGGCGATGGTCGGGGGTTGCGCGCGCTGGCCGAGGGCGGAGTAGGCGATGGGTGACATGGATCGAAAGGTAGGAGCCCATTCATGGGCGAGGATCGAATTGTAGGCGAACCCCTTAAGACAATCAGATTTCCAAGCAACAAGGAGCCTGCTTGCAGGCGATTCAGAAGTTGAGAATCGAAACGAAGGATCGAACTGCTCGGACGTGGGAAGCGAG
>JANODO010000113.1:0-37063 GCA_031412735.1 Rariglobus sp.
CTCGCGATTCCGGCCATCGCGAGCACGCTCGCTTCCCACAAGGAATCATTTCCCAATACAGAAGGTCTGGAAGAGGTGTTCGAGCATGCGCTCGTTGTCGATTTTCCCAGCGATCTCACCGAAAGCATCCAGCGCACCTCGGATGTCACTCACAAGCAGCTCAACCGCACCGCTGTCGGTGATCTTTTGGCGGGCGGTTTCCGAACACTCCCGAGCTCGACGAAGCGCATCGGCATGCCGGGCGTTGATGGCGATAATCTCGGCACCTTGATCCTGCCGAAAAGCGTCCGCCAACGAGACCACCCGGTCCGTTAACGACTCGATTCCATCCCCCGTAAGGGCTGACAACATGACCACGGGCAGGGCAGGGGACACGGTGGCGACGGAGGGACACCCGCCCAGCATATCGGCCTTATTTAAAAGTACGACCGTGTTGGCCGGCGACAAACGCGCCATCACCTCGGGTGGCAGGGCAGGGCAGGGGCGGGTCGCGTCGAGCACCCACAGGAAAAGATCCGCCTCGGCGGCACGCTCCAACGTCTTGTCCATGCCCAGCCGCTCCAAGGCCGCCGGAGTGGGATTGAGACCGGCCGTGTCGATCAACCGCAGACAATGCGGACCGAGGATAATCCGCTCCTCAATAAAGTCCCGCGTGGTGCCCGGCTCAGGACTCACCAAAGCACGGTCGCGACCCACGAGGCGGTTAAGCAGGCTACTTTTGCCGGCGTTGGGCTCACCGATAATGATCGTCTTGATGCCGTCCCGCAGGAGATCGCCGTAGTGGTGCGTCGCCAGCAAGCGGGCTGTTCCACGTAGAACACGCTCCAATTCCTCGGCCACAATCCGCCGATCTTCGGCCGGGAGGTCTTCATCGGGGAAGTCGATGTAGGCTTCGATGCGGGCAAGCACCAAGAGAAGTCCTTCCGTGAGTTCGCCGAGGTGGCGCCCGAGGCTGCCGCGCAGCTGCTGGTTGGCGGCGGCAAGCGCACGCTCGCTGCGCGCATGGATTAAATCCATAACCGCCTCGGCTTGAGACAGATCCATTTTTCCACTTAGAAAAGCGCGTCGGGAAAACTCCCCCGCTTCGGCGAGGCGAATTCCGCGTGCAAGCAGATCATTTAGAATGGATTGCGCGATAAATGGATTTCCATGAAGGGCGATTTCCAGCGAATCCTCGCCGGTATACGACCGTGGGCCTTGATAAAACGTGGCGAGCACGTCGTCCAAAACGTCGCCGGCCAGGTTGCGGTAGTCGGTATGGCGGGCGACACGCGGGGGCAGGGGAGTGGGCCCGAAAATCGCCTTGGCCAGTTCAGCGCAGTCGGGACCGCTGACGCGCACGACCGCGATGGCGGAAGTGCCCACGGGTGTGGCGAGGGCGGCAATGGTGTCGGTCGAAGCGCGAGACATGCCGCTGACGGAAAGCGGAGGCGCGGCAAAGGGCAAATAAATCGTCCGCGCGGGTTCGGGCGCAGATTTGCTCCGCCTGGCTTGCGCGCACGGAGGCCGTAATAATTAGTCAGTGGTCGGAACTACGGTGATTTCACCGGGGCGGGCGAGAGGGAGCTTTTGGAGTAGCGCCGGGACGCGGGCGAGCACGTCGGCCACGCGGGTTGAGCGCAGGCGTAACAGCACGATAGCAAAAGTAAGGTCGCGGAGGTTTTGCTGGTGGGGCAGGCTTTTGTCGGCGGTGACAAATACGTCGAACTCACCCGATTCACGGAGGGCTTTCAGAAGTCGTCCGTTTTGAATACCGCTCCAGCCCATGTCGGCGGCGGTCTTGACTGAGTGGTGCGAGGATAGCGTCCGGGCCAAGTCATGGGGCAGGCACTCGTCGAGAAAGAGACGCATTTAAGCGGTGACTGACTCAATGAGGAGGCGGCTGGATTGCTCCATAAACGCCACGGCCTTTTCGCGACTCACGGAGGGAAATTGAGCGAGAAACTCATCCAAGGTGTCTCCGGCTTCCAAATAATCGAGGAGGTTGCGGACCGGCACACGGGTGCCGGCGAAACAGGGGGTTCCGTTCATCAGTTCCGGATTCACCACCACGATTTCAGCAAAGCTCATGCTTGTTACAAAAGCCAATTCCGCCGCCGGTGCAACTCCGGCGTCCCGCGCGCGTCTAGCCGTGCGGCCACTCGTCGACCGGCACCGGACTCAATCGCGCTTTTTAACTGTGGACCGGGGCTTCGGTGATTTGCGGAGGCTCTTGGCAGTAGATGGTTTCGAGCCGAAGTCCGCCTTGTCCTCGGCCAAGGCCGGAGGCTCGACGCCGAAGTTGAGCAACTCCCAGAGCTGAAGACCGCAGCCCTTCGCCAGTTTGAGCAGGGTTTCGATTTCAGGATTCGGTTTCCGGCCGGCCTCCGCGTGTTGGTAATATTTGGGGTCTAAATCGGCAAGCTCCGCAAATTGCTCCTGCGTGAGACCACGGGCCAGTCGGATCTGTTTTACGCGCGCTATCAAGCGCTTCGTCGTTTCGTTGGCCACGAACAACAATAGCCGGTGGGGAGCTTCTCAAACACCGCCTATGGGTAGTGATAGCTTTACAGCTACTTATAGGTAGTGCGAAGTGGGTATGACCATGTGCCCTACGGCTATTCATTCGGCAGCAAAAAGCTCTGGCAGCCTCCGCGTATGAGTCTGGTTAAATCCAAGCAACGCGTCGCCGATCACGGGGAGGTCTTCACTCCCGCGTGGCTGGTCGAGGCCATGCTCGATTTGGTGAAAGGCGAGACTGAGCGCATCGACTCACGCTTTTTGGAGTCGGCCTGCGGGAGCGGGAATTTTCTCGTGCAAATCCTGCGGCGCAAACTGGCCGCCGTGGAACTCAAATACGGCAAGTCCGATTTCGAGCGTCGGCACTACGCGTTGTTCGGCCTGATGTGCATCTACGGCATCGAATTGCTGCCGGACAACATCGTCGAGTGCCGGGCTAACCTGCTGGATATTTTCAGCGAGTATCTGGGGCTGGCTCCGGTGGACGACCTGTATCGCGCCGCGTTCTACGTGCTTTCGCAAAATCTCGTTCACGGCGACGCGCTGACGATGCGGGCCCACGACGGCCAGCCGATCACGTTCGCCGAGTGGGGTTATCTGACCAAGGGCAAGTTCCAGCGGCGCGACTTCCGCTTCGACAATCTCACCCAGTCGTCGGCCTTCAGTGTCGAGGGGTCGCTCTTCGCCAATCTCGGCATGCACGAGATTTTCACACCGGCCAAAACCTATCCGCCGATGACGGTGGGCGAGTTGGCCGCCGTGCCGGAGGCGAAGTCATGAGTGAGCAAGCCAGCTTTACCTTGCGCCGGCGCAATCCGGACGTGCTGACCTGCATCGCGAACCTCTCCAACGACGAGGTGTTCACGCCGCCTGAGTTTGCCAACCGAATGCTGGACACGCTGACCGAGGCGTGGGCCGCCAACCACGGCGGCGCGAACCTCTGGTCCGACCCGGCAGTCAAGTTTCTCGATCCCTGCACAAAGTCGGGCGTGTTTTTGCGCGAGATCACCCGGCGGCTGACCGAAGGGTTGGAGAAAGAGATTCCAAATCGAGAGAAGCGAGTGAACCACATCCTGACGAAACAGGTGTTCGGCATTGGAATCACGCAGATCACCAGCCTGCTCGCGCGCCGGAGCGTATATTGCTCGCGACACGCCACGGGCAAGCACTCGATTGCCAAATCCTTTGCCAGCGGTGATGGGAATGTTTGGTTCCGGCGCATCGAGCACTCGTGGAAAGACGGTCGGTGCCGCTACTGCGGTGCTCCAAAGGGAATTTTTGACCGCGAGAAAGGCCTAGAGACTCACGCCTATGCCTTCATTCACACCGACAACATCAAGGCCAAGTTGGCCGAACTCTTTGGGAAAAACATGCAATTCGACGTAATCATCGGCAATCCGCCGTATCAGATGACTGGTGGTGCAGGCGGTTCGAGTGACTCATCAATCTACCATCTCTTTGTCGAGCAGGCCCTGAAGCTCGACCCGCGCTTCCTAAGCATGATCCTTCCGTCACGGTGGCTGGCTGGTGGCAGAGGTCTTGATGAGTTTCGCAAAGCCATGCTCGGTGACTGTCACATGCGAGATCTGGTGGATTATCCAGTGGCTAACGACGTGTTCCCTGGGGTCGAAATTAAGGCAGGGATCTGTTACTTCCTTTGGGATGCGGCCCATAAAGGCGACTGCAACGTAACAACGATTCGTGGGAACGAGGTTCTTGGTCCAATCGCGCGGAATCTGGGCGAGTATGATGTTTTTGTTCGGGATGCGCGTGCCGTGTCGATTCTCCACAAAGTCCTCAAGTGCGATGAACCGTCCATCAATACAATCCTCACTCGCGACACGGCGTTTGGCCTAGCATCGAACTTCGATGGCTTTCACGAAACGGAGCGTTCGGGTAATCTGCCCCTCTACTTCATCCGCAAGATGAAGCGCGGTGTTGGTTACATTGGGCGTGATGACATAACTAAGAACTCTCACCTGATTGATACTTGGAAGGTTCTCGTTCCAGAGGCTTACAATGGTGGAGATGCGGTGCCGCATCAGATATTGGGAAAGCCGCAGATCGCCCCGTCACCATCGGCCTGCACCCAATCTTTCCTGTTCTTTCACGTTAGCTCACGCAAATTGGCGATGAGCCTCCAGTCGTATTACACGACAAGGTTCTTTCGATTTCTGGTTTCACAGCGAAAGATTACGCAGCATGCATTGCAGTCGACATATGCGTGGGTGCCCATGCAAACGTGGGACCGTGTTTGGACAGACAAAGAGCTGTTCGAGAAATACGAGATAACGCGGGAGGAGCAGGCATACGTAGAGTCTCAGATTAAGGAGATGAACCTCGATGCTGCCGACGATGAGTAAAACCATCGACGAAATCCTCGCGCCGAAACCGGAGGCCCGCCCGCGCATTTATGCCTACTTGATTGATGACAAGGCGCACGCGGGGCTCCTCAAAATCGGCCAGACCACGCGCGACGTGAAGCAGCGCGTCGCCGAACAGCTCAAGACGGCGGCGATCAAAAACTACACCATCGTCCTGGATGAAACCGCCGAGCGTGACGATGGCACGATTTTCAGCGATCACGCGGTGCGTGCGGCCTTGGCGAAGAAGGGCTTTGAAACCGCCGAATTGGAGTGGGTGCGCTGCACGCTCAAGGACGTCAAAACGGTCCTCACCGAATTGCGCACGGGTAAGAAATTGACCGGCACGCATCACGAAACGTTCGCGATGCGGCGAGAACAGGTCGAGGCGGTTGAAAAGACCTTCGAATATTTTAAGTCGATTTGGGCGGAGAACAAAAAGGCAGTGCCTCGTTTTTTATGGAACGCCAAGATGCGTTTCGGAAAAACGTTCACCAGTTACCAACTCGCCAAGAAACTTGGGGCTAAACGCGTGCTAGTGTTGACGTTCAAGCCCGCCGTGGAGGATGCCTGGCAGACCGATCTCGAATCGCACGCTGACTTCGATGGCTGGCAATACCTCTCAAAATCCTCCGGAGGCGATCCGAGAGACGTTTCGGCCAAAAAGCCGCTCGTTTATTTCGGCTCCTTCCAGGATTTGCTGGGACGTGATGATGCGGGGAATATCAAGGCCAAGAACGAGTGGCTCCATCAGGTGAATTGGGACTTGGTCGTTTTCGACGAATACCATTTCGGCGCGTGGCGTGACACGGCCAAGGAGTTGTTTGAGGGCGAGGAAGAGACGGTCGCAAAGAAGGAGACCAAACTTGAATACGCGCCCGGGTTGGAAGGCGTGAATGAGGACATCGGCGAACTCTCGACCAAGGAAGCGGAGTTTCTGCCCATCACCACCAAGGCTTACCTCTACCTATCCGGCACGCCGTTCAAGGCACTCTCGACGGGCGAGTTCATTGAGGAGCAAATTTTCAATTGGACCTACACCGACGAGCAGCGGGCGAAGGAGGCGTTCGCGACCAAGCACCCGGGCAAGTGGAATCCTTACGGCGCGTTGCCGCAGATGCGGCTGCTTACCTATCAGATGCCTGACGAATTGGTGGCGGTGGCGAGCGCGGGGGAGTTCGACGAGTTCGATCTGAACGCGTTTTTCGAGGCGGCAGGCGAGGGCGCCAAGACGCAGTTCAAGCACAAGGGCGACGTGCAAAAGTGGCTGGATATCATTCGCGGCGGCTATGCGTCGAAGTCGGTCGAATCGCTCAAGACCGGCACGCGGCCACCGTTTCCGTATTCCGACGTGCGCCTGCTGCCGTATCTCCAGCACGCGTTCTGGTTTTTGCCCGACGTCGCGGCGTGTCGCGCGATGGCGAATCTACTCGCCGAAAAACACAATGTGTTCTGGCGCGATTACACGGTGATCGTTGCGGCCGGTGCTGGCGCGGGCATCGGCCTGGAGGCGCTGCCGCCGGTGCGGAAAGCCATTGGTGGCGGCTTTGACACGAAGACGATCACGCTCTCCTGCGGAAAATTGACCACTGGCGTCACGGTGCCGCAGTGGGCGTCCATCCTGATGCTGCGAAACCTCAAGTCGCCGGAGACGTATTTTCAGGCGGCGTTTCGCGTGCAATCCCCGTGGTCGATCAAGAATCCCAACGGCGACAATCCCAATGAGGAGGAAATTCTGAAGCCGGTCTGTTTCGTTTTCGATTTCGCGCCGACGCGGGCGTTGCGGCAGTTGTCCGAATACGGGATCGGGCTCTCGCCCAACGAACCGAATCCGGAGAACGCGGTGCGAGACCTCGTGTCGTTCCTGCCGGTGTTGGCCTACGATGGCGCGAACATGACGCAGATCGACGCGGGCGGCATCCTCGATATGGCTATCGCCGGCACCTCGGCTACGTTGCTCGCACGCAAATGGGAGAGCGCGTTGCTGGTGAATGTGGACAATGACACCTTGCGCCGGGTGCTCGATAACCCCGAGGCGATGGCTGCGGTGGGGCGCATCGAGGGTTGGCGTGCGCTCGGCGACAACATCATCGAAACCATCATCAACAAGAGCGAAAAGGTGAAGGCGCTCAAAAACAAGGCGAAGGACAAAGACCTCTCGAAGAAGGAACAGAAGCAGCTCACCGAGGAGGAGCGGGAGTTCAAATCCAAGCGCAAGCTGGTGCAGGAAAAACTCATCAAGTTCGCGACCCGTATTCCGGCCTTCATGTATCTGACCGATTTCCGGGAGAACACGCTGCAAGACGTCATTACCAAGATTGAGCCGGACCTATTCGAGACAGTGACGGGCCTGACGGTGAAGGATTTTCACCTGCTCGTGCGGCTGCGCGTGTTCAATACCGAGCAGATGAACCAAGCGGTGTTCGCCTTCCGGCGATACGAGGACGCCTCGTTGAGTTACACGGGCATCGAAAGCCATCAGGGCCTCACGCGCTACGGGTTATACGATACGGTGGTGGCGCGGGAGAAGGCGGGGGTTTGATGCGCGAGGTCAGCTGAGTTTGAGTAATCAGGAGCATCATGAAGAAACCTGCTAATAAAACGGCTATACCTTATTCGGGTTTTGCGGTCGATCCGGAGACGATGACGGATGGCTGGGTCTATGGTGCGATCACCTCCTACGATCATAATAGCAAGGGATGTCGGAGTGGTGACGGTTTTGTCGTAGCGCCCGACGGCTCCCGCGCGGGGCTGGATTGGGTCGTAGGATCGAAGCCAGGACGGATCCGCCAAGTCGCGCCACCGGACGCAGGCTCCTGGGGCGTTTTCGAAGCAGTTTTTGCCAAGCCGGTTTTTACGGTAACCGATTTGGTGCAGGAATTCCGCGCGATCTTGCCGGAGATCAAACGGAGCCACGGTCGGATTCATGGGCCTGATACCAACCATACGGCGTGGCCGTCGGCTGCGAGCCGCGCTCTCTGCTATACAGCGTTCGCCGGACAGGCTGCGCACGCTCAACACCTCATCTCGCCGTAGTGCTTCGAAACTTGATTCAGGCAGGGTCAGCACCGCCAGCGTTTTGCCCAAGGCGTTGAACACTTCTACCGAGTAGCCGGGTTCTGCTCCTGCCGATGGGGCCGGATGCCATTCGACCACCGTGACCACGTCGCCGCGACGAACTCCCTCGGCCGGCACATCGACGGTAAGCGCCACTCGAGTGTAGAGGGGGAATTTCATGGGTCTAGGTTTGCTCACCCGTGAAACACGCCTTTGGGGGAGATGAAGGGAATGCGGTAGGTTGAAAAATCACGGTGATCGGTTGTCACCACGACGGCCCCTCGGTGCGCTTGTGCGAGAAGAACGGCGCAGCCATCGGCGTAGTCCATGACGGGGGCGTAGCGTTCCATCAGCCTCAACACGGCGTCGGGAGCGGGTTCCTTGATTGTCATGCCGCCGGTAATCCGGCGCATAGCAACAAGGGCACGGCGGTCGTTGCCAAAATGATGGGTCACTTCTGAAATCACCGCCGCGCAGGTGATCCAGGGTGGAGGCAAGGGGCGCACCGACTGGACAGCCCAACCATGATGCTCATCGGCTGAGTCGATCAGGGCGATGAGCGGGCCGGAGTCAGCGATGATTGTCGGCATGAATGCGCGCGCGCAATGTCCGGCGGCGGCTCGCCTTATCCGACGGCGCGCCGATACTCACGGCCCCGACGACATCGTCCAAACCGTAGAGCGCACTCGCTCGGGTGAGAGCGGGGAGGTCGGCGTTTATCACCCGACGGCGGCTTTTGGCTGACGAATCGGCACCCTCGCGCACTGAAGGCTTTTTTACGCGGACTTTTGTCAACGTGCTCATGGATTCAACGTGGCTGTTGTCGTTCGACTCGGCAAGGACGGGAACTCAACGACGGCATAGCGGTTCGCCGAAAACCGCTTCGAAGGAAAGTCCGGCGTCTTCACCCGACATGAGGCGAGCGAGTCTGTCCTGCAAGTCGGCGCGGATTGCATCGTCGCTCCGTCCGTCGCTTGCCACGCTATCCAAAAGCAATCGAGCCAACGCCGTCCGCTCCTCGGGCGGCAAACTCAATGCTTCTTCGGCCAAGTAAACACTCGTGAGAGCCATGCTTGAAACGTGCGGGTCTTGGCCGGACAAGGCAAGGCTCGGGCTTCAGTTTCGAGCCGAACTATAACTGCTGGGATACGGGATCGTGGCGTAAAGCCGCTCCTACATTTCGGAGAAGGCAGGGATGGGACGATCTCTGTGGATTCTGCTCGGATGCGGTCCACAAGGGGGTGGACCCTCCCTGGGGGCTTGGCGCGTCAGGGGATCAGCAATGCGCCTGGTATGCCGGCGTCCAGCGTGGCAAATCGCGCCCCATGTTTTGCCGCCAACATGAGCAAATGGCCGTCGGTCGTTTGCCGTGCGGTCTTCACGTAGGCGGGCATCACTTCGACGCCGAGGTCGTCGGCGATAAACTCAAAGGGAACCTTCCCAGACTGCTTGACCGAGGACAGAACCAGCAGGGCTCCTTCCACATCGGGCACCAAACCGAGATTGATAAGGGCTCTCACCAACCCGAGTTCAGTCGTGGCGCAGGTGAATACCCGGTCGGTCGCTCCCAGGCCCAGATACCATGCGCGAACTTTCGTGTGAAAAACATGCCCGCCGTGGGCAAGGGCAATGAGAACGTTGACGTCGGCTAGGTAGCTCACGGGAACTCAATCAACGCACGGGCTACATCCTCGGAGGTAATGGGCGAACGACCAGGCTGTGCAGGGAGAATCATCAACCCAGTAGCAGTATCGCGCACGAGTTTGAGGATGGGACGCACGGTCTGGGCTTTCCGGCTTTTAGCGGCGGGACGTTTTTTCCGAACGGCGGTGGGCATGATATAAAAATACAGCCTGTAACGAATGAGACAAGCCGCTGTTTGAGGTCTGCGGTTATCAACGTCGGAGCCTTTCGACGGATGCGGTTACCGCCGCCACGGCGGACTCTACCTCGGCATCCGTCGTCTCCTTGCCCAGCGAAAACCGGATCATCTGCCGAGCCGCCGCGCTTTGTGGCTTCATGGAGCGGATGACATGTGAGGGTTCGTCCGAGTCCGCGAGACAGGCCGAGCCGGCGCTGGCGCAGATGCCGGCTTGGTCGAGCAGGAGGAGTAGGGCTTCGGCCTCGATGCCGGGGAAGGTGATGCTGGTGGTGTTGGCGAGGCGTTGGATCGCGTGGCCGTTGCGCTCGGCGCCGGGGATGCGGGCGAGGAGTTCGGTTTCGAGGCGGTCGCGCAGGGGGCGCACGCGGCCTGCGTAATCGGCGATCTCGGCGCGGGCGAGTTCGGCGGCTTGGCCGAAGCCGATGATGCCTCCGACGTTTTCGGTGCCGCCGCGGCGGCCGCGTTCCTGGTGTCCGCCGAAGAGGGTGGGTGCGAACGGCGCACCTTTGCGCACGATGAGCGCGCCGACGCCTTTGGGTCCGCCGAGTTTGTGAGCGCTGAGCGAGAGGTAATCGACCGGCACGGTTTTAAGGTCGATGGGCAGTTTGCCGGCGGCCTGCACGGCGTCGCAGTGAAAAGGCACGCCGCGTGCGCGGCAGCGGGCGGCGATCTCGGCGACGGGGAAGATCACGCCGGTTTCGTTGTTGGCCCACATGAGCGAGACGAGGGCGGTGTCGGCGGCGAAGGCCGAGTCGAGGGAGGCGAGGTCGAGCAGGCCGTCGGTATCGACGGGCAGGCGGGTGACTCGGACTCCTTGAGTCTCCAAGAATGCGCAGTGGTTGAGCACGGCGGAATGCTCAACGTCCGACGTGATGATGTGGCGCTTGCCGGGTTGCGTGGCGAGGGCGGCGTTGAGCGCGGTGTTGTCGGACTCGGTCGCCGATCCCGTGAAAATCACTTCGCTGATGCTGGCGTTGACGAGCAGGGCGACGCTGCGGCGGGCGGCTTCGATCTCGGCTTTGAGTTTCGAACCGAAGGTGTAGCTGCTGCTCGGATTGCCCCAGCGCTCGGTCAGAAAAGGTTTCATCGCACCAAAAACCTCGGGCCGCAGGGGAGCGGTCGCGTTGTAGTCCAAATAAATCACGTCGCGACGTAATGACGCCGGGGAGGCGTAACGTCAACGCGACGCATAAGGGGGTGGAGACGAGTCCGGAGTTGAAAGCGGTAAGGCTCCACTCGCTGGTGCTCGTGGCTACGGGGAGGGACGAGTGCTGTGTTGTCCGTATTGATGCGGTCCACACGGAGGTGGATCCTCCCTGGGGTTACTGATGCAACCACAAGGATTGCCTGTCGGCCTTAAGCCTGCATTTTACGGGGTATGAGCGTTACCGAGCTTGAGCAGGCTTTTGAAAAGCTGTCCGCCGTGGAGCAGGAGCAGTTTGCGGAGTGGTATGAGGCCAAGCTGGCGCGCGGGGGCTTTGATCACGCCAATGATGAGGCGTGGGCCGCCGAGGTGCAGCGTCGCATGGAGGAGATCGACAACGGCAAGGTGAAATGCATTCCCGCAGAACAGGTGTTCGCTGACTTGCGTCGTCGCCACGGGCGTGATGCGTGAAGCCGTGCGTGTTACATCCGCAGGCTCGTGCCGATTTGCTGGCGGCGGTCGAATACTATGAGCGCGAGAGTTGGGGACTGGCGGGACGCTTCTCGGCGGAGATGGAGCGGTTGGTGGCTGAAATCGGTGCGAACCCCGGCGTATTTCATGTTTTTCGGAAGTCAACCAGACGGCACTTTGGCAGCCGATTTCCTTATGCGGTGATCTATGTGGAGCGGGCTGATGTAGTGCAGATTCTCGCGTTCGCGCACTTCAAGCGAAGGCCCGGGTATTGGGTGGATCGGTTGCTGCGAGAGTTGCGGTGATCCATCGCGCATAAATGCGCTCCTACCTTTCGACAGACAGAGCTCTGACGCGGGAGCCGTCGGTGAGGCGGTCGCCGGGGTAGATGACGACGCGGTCGCCTTCAGTCAGGCCGGAGAGGATTTCGGTTTCGAGTCCGTTGGATTGGCCGATGGTGACGGAGCGGAGTTGCGCGCGAGAGCCTTCGATGGCGAAGGTTTGCCACTGGCCTTCGCGTTGAAACAAGGCGCCGGCGGGCACGCGGAGGACGTTGTCGGCGGACCAGCGCACGATGCGGGCTTCGACACGGTAGCCGTCACCAAGACTCGCGCGCATTTCGGGCGGATCGGTGAAATCGGCGATGACGTAAACGCGTTGTTCTTCCACACCGAGGGCGGAGATTTTGGTGAAGGCAGAGGGCTCGACCAGGCGCACGCGGGCTTCGAGGGGTTTGGCACCGCCCCATTGATCCAGGAAGACTTTGGCGCCGGCGGGAATGGCCACGCCGTCGCGGGAGAGGACTTCGATGCGGACTTCGAGGTCGGTGGGTTCGCCGACTTCGAGGAGCGGCGTGCCGGCGGGGACGGTGCGGGCGCTTTCCTGGATGACGCGCAGGATGCGTCCGCCCACGGGGGAAACGATTTTCAATGCGTCACCGTCACCCCCTTCGCCGGGTTGCGCGCGGATGAGGACGGCGCGGGTTTGTTCGAGTTCGTAGTCGGCGACCCGCAGGCCAAAGCCGGCGGCGCGTTCGTCTTGGTGGGCGACGCTTTCGCGAGTGAGGGCAAGATCAAGTTCCTGGCGGGTGAGGATTTTTTGGTCGAAGAGCGCCTGGGCGCGGGTTCGTTCGGTGCGGGCTTGGGCGAGTGTGGCGGCGGCACCGGTGTGGCGGGCGGCGGCTTGTTCGCGGGCGCTGGCGGCTCCGCGCACGCGGGCTTGGGCCTGCGCGAGGCTGCGAGCGTCGAGGAGGTCGGCGCCGCCGGTTTCGAGGACGGCGAGAACAGTGACACCCGCTTCGACGACGGCGCCGGCTTTGAGGTCGATGCGACGAAGGTGTCCGCCGGCGGGACTGGCGATGACGTAGCGGTTGCGCACGCGGGTCTGGCCTTCTTCGTCCACGGTGACGAGGAGCGGGCCGCGGGAGGCGGTGGCGAGTTCGACGGGGAGCGGGCGCGGCCAGAGTCCGATGACGATGAGCGCGAGGAGGAGCGCGCCGCCAGCGTAGGGCAGCCAGCGGCGGCGGTTCGCGGCGGGCGGGGGCGTGGCGTTGCCGTCAAAGGGTGTGGGTGCGGACATAGTAGTTGGCGAGTGGATACGAAAAGGAAGGATTCGGAAGGATGGCCGCAAACAGGCGCAGAAGGCGCAAAAAACGGAGAGGAGGTTGCGTGGATTGTTTTTGCGATTTCTGCGCTTTTTTGCGGCTAAAATTCCGGTCCGGTTAATCGCGGGCTTTGAGGGCGCCGACGAGGTCGAGTTGGTTGAGTTTGCGGCAAGCGAAAATGGCGGAAGCGGTGGTTGCGGTGCTAACGACCAGCACGGCGAAGGCGTAGTTTGCGGGCGTGAGGATGAGTGGGAGTCGCACGGTCTCGGTGTTGACGGTGGTGAGAATAGCCTTGGCCATGAAGGAGCCGAGCACGAGCCCGAGGGGCAGGGCAATGAGGGTGAGCACGACCAGTTCACCGATGAGGACCGAACCCACCTCGCCGCGCGTAAAGCCGAGCACGCGCAGGGTGGCGAGTTCGCGGGAGCGTTCGGACAGCGAGATGCGGGCGCTGTTGTAAACGATGCCGAAGGCCACGGTGGTGGCGAAGACGAGGTAGATCGTCTGGATGAGTCCGATGCTTTCGGCCGTGGTCTTTCTAAAACTGTTGCGAGCGGCTGCCTTGATGGCGACACCGGCGGATTGCGGGGTGTTTTTTACGGCGGTGAGGAAGGCATTCCACGAACCGGCGGCGACGGTGAGGCGCGCGCCGTTGATGCGGTCGCCTTCGCCGAGGAGGCGGTTGAGCGCAGCCATGTCCATGTAGGCGGCGACGCCGGCGAAATCTTCGGCGAGGGCGGAGACGCGGACTTCGCGGAGGGGACGCTCGCCTTGCAGAATGCGGAGGGTGACGGAGTCGCCGGGCGCGAGGAGCAGGGCGTCGGCGAGGGCTTTGGAGAGAACCACGCCCTGAGGAGGCAACGTGATGCGGCGACCTTGGGCGTCGATCACGCGGGCGAGTTCGGAGTTTTGGGGAATACCGGTCACGCCGAGGCGGCGCGTGCGGTTGCCGGCGCGCAACTCGACGGCGACGGCGCGAAACGGTTCGGCCAGGACGACGCCGGGGAGCGCGCGGAAGTCGGCGAGGGCGCGAGCCGGGCCCGGTTCAACGAGCGAGACGATGACAGTTTGGCGCTGCGAGATGTCCCACTGGAAATCGAGGATGTGGGCGATGCCATCGCGGAAGGAATTCGGAATGACGAGAATGCCGGTGGCGAGGGCGAGGGCGATGCAGGTGAAGAGGGCTTGGAACGGTTTGCGCTCGATGTTGCGCAGCGACATGCGGAGCGAGACGGAGAATTTTTTGGCGAGCCCGATGCGCTCAAAAAACGCGGGGCGAAAATTCGCGGGCGGCTCGGGGCGCATGGCCTCGGCGGGCGAGAGGGCGGCGATGCGGCGGACGGCGCCAAGCACACCGATCAACGCGGCGAAGGCGCTGGCAAACGCGGCGGCGACGAGGGCGCCGGAGGCGAGTTGGAAATCAAGCGACGGGAACCGGAAAAACAGGTGATACATGACCACGAGTTTTTGTCCGAGGAGCCAGCCGCCAAGGGCGCCGAAGGTCGTGCCGGCGACGACGATCACCAGCGTGAATTTGACGAAATGGAGACCGATCTGGCGGTTGGTGTAACCGAAGGCTTTAAGGATGGCGATCTGCTCGCGCTGGAGCGCGATCTGCCGGCTCATGACGGAGTGCGTCATGAACGCGGCCACGCCGAGGAACACGAGCGGGAAGGCGAAGGAAAGACCTTGGAGGACGCGAATCTCGTCGGAGACGCGGGTGTCGGACGGGTGATCGCGACGTCCGTAGGCACCGAGGCTGCCGTAGGGTTCGAGGACGCGGTCGAGGCCGGCGATGACGGCGCGTTCGCTGGCCCCGGGGGCGAGAGTGAGGGCGACGGTGTTGAAAGCGCCCTCCAGGTTGAAGGCTTCGGCGAGGGCTTTTTCGCGCATCCAGAAAACGCCGAAACTGCGGTTGTCGGGGAGCGCGGAGCCGGGAGGGGCTTCGAAAACGAACTGGGGCGAGAGCACGATGCCGACGATGCGGAGGGAGATTTTGCGTCCGTTGAGAATCGCGGCGACCGAGTCACCGGGGCGGAGGCGATGGGCGTCGGAGAAGGCTTCGCTGACGAGGGCTTCGTTGCGTGCAGCGGGGGCGAGCAGACGGCCGGCGCGGAGGAAGGGGCGGTTCAGTGCGGGCTCACGGCGTTCGGGGAGGGAATTGATGAGGCCGGTGGCGGGCTCGATCATGCCGGGGATGTCGAGCGTGACCTGCATCGACACGGACGTCTCGACAGCGCCGACGCCGGGCAGGGTGGAGATCTGCGAGGCAACGGAGGCGGGGGCGCGCTTGAGGGAGGAAAAGACGTCGGCGAAGCGGTGGCGCTCGTAGTAGCCGTTGCGCGCGGTTTCGAGGGAGAGGATCAGGCTGCGCGTCATGATCATCATGGTGAGCCCGCAGGCCATGACGAGGGCGACGGCGATGGCCTGGGACTTGAGGGCGCGCAGGTCGCGGAGGAGTTTGATATCCAGGAGGCTCACGGCGCGAGATCAGCAGCCTGCATCAAGGTGGGAGAGAGCTTGCTCGCGGTATTCGATCCTCGCGAGCAAGCTCGCCTCCCACGCTGAGGGATGCCGGTTTGACTGGGGCGTTTTCACATGCGGCGGTGGGTTCACCAGGCGAGTTCGCCCACGGGACGGCGGTTTGTATTTGTGCGAGAATTTTGGATACGCCCATCGTAAAGCGTGAGGACGCGGTCGGCCATGTCGGCAATGACGGCGTTGTGGGTGATGATGACGGTGAGGGTGCCGAGCTCGCGGTTGATGCGCTGGACGGCTTCGAGGACGGTGATGCCGGTCTTGATGTCGAGGGCGCCGGTGGGTTCGTCGCAGAGGAGGACCTCGGGGCGTTTGGCGATGGCACGGGCGATGGCGACGCGTTGTTGTTCACCGCCGGAAAGCTGCGCGGGAAAGTGGTCGGCGCGCGGCGTGAGGCCGACGAGTTCAAGGGCTTCGGCGGGCGACATGGGGTTGCGGGCGATCTCAGTGATGAGGCCGACGTTTTCGCGGGCGGTGAGACTCGGAATGAGATTGTAGAACTGGAATACGAAGCCGACCGCGTCGCGGCGGAAACGCGTGAGGGCCGCTTCTTGGGCGCGACCGAGATCCCAACCGCGGTAACGGAGCTCACCTTCGGAGGGCGTATCGAGTCCGCCGAGGAGATTGAGGAGTGTGGATTTGCCGGAGCCGGACGCGCCGAGGAGGACGACGAGTTCGCCGGCACGCAGGTCGAGATCGACGCCGGAGAGGGCGCGGACGGCGGCGTGGCCGGTGCCGTAGGTTTTACCGAGGTTGCGAACACTAAAGACGGCCTCGGGCGAGGCGGGTTGAGCGGCGGGCGTGGCGGCAGACGAGTTCACGGAAGTATCAGGCTAGCATGCACGCGGACCGCTTCGAATGCAAAAGCGGGGCGCGAAAAAGCCCCGCCGGCATGGGCGGGGCGGGGCGCTGCGTCGAAGGAACGAGCTCGGTGCGCCGCTTATTTGGCCATCGCTTTGGAGGCGCTGGCGAACTGGCCCAGGCGCACGCTTTGCGCGATGAACGTGTAGGGCACCAGCAGAGTCAGGGAGCCCTGCGCTTGGCTCGCGCCAATCGTGATTCGGATCGGACCACCTTGCGTGTAGTTCGTCTTGAGGGTCGAGAGCTGGGCCTGGATGTCGGGGTCGGCGACGTTCGCGTTCGCCCCTTCCGCAACCAGGTCAACGATCTTGGCCCCGTGGATCGCCAGCACGGCGACTTGATCGCCGGTGAAGGCAATTTCGAGCGAGTTGGGCACCGCGCGCTTGGCAGCAAGGGCGGGGACACGTTCGCGCAGGGCGGCTTCATTGATTCCAGAGACGAGGTTTCCGGCCACTACGCCGTAGAATTGAGTGGTGCTCGTGGTCTGCTCTTTGCCGCCGACGGCTGTTTTAGTGTGGGTAATGATCGAGCCAAAACGAATGCCCTCAATGGTGAGCGCGTTCTCGGTCAGTTGTTGGCTGATTTCGATCTTGGGCGCGGCGGGCGTCATGACGGAAAACGCCGAGAGCAGGGTGTTGGTGAACGACCGTGAGAGCGCGATAGAGTCTTTGTAGAAGGAGGTCACCTGGGCCTCGGTGAAGCGGCCGGACTGCACGCCAAGCAGGTCAATGACGGGTTGCTCGCCGGCTTTGGGTAACTTCAGGTTGAAGGTGAAGACGGCGCCGCCGTCGCTGTTTTCCGCGAAGCCAAGGTAACTGGCTTTCGCCGCTTTCAGCAGCTCGGTGCCGGCCGGATAATCGACGGCGATCAACGCGTCCATCAGGGTGCGCGCGAATTCGATTTGTCCGTCTATATTCTGGCGCATGACCATCGTCATGAGGCCATCATTGGGCAGGGATTGCGCGATCTTCGGAGCCGGGCCCGGAGGGTAACGCAGGAAGGTGCCCGTCGCGCTTTCGGGCAGGAACTGCGTCGAGTAGGCAAGGGCGACACCCTGGTCGTTGAAGTCGAGGGCGCCACCGAGTGAGTGGAGTTGCACGAGGTAGTTCCAGACGACGTCGAAGTAGGCGCCGAGGGCTTTTTTCTCAGCCTCGGGACGATCGGTTAGCTTCTCTTCGAGCAACGGGACGATGAACTCTTTCGCGCGCGCCATCAGTTCGGGTGTGAGGCGGCCCCAGACGCGCAGTTCTTCGGTTTGCGGGCGGGAAATGTAAGCGGTGAGCGCGGCGACGTCCTTGACCTTGGCGAAGGCCGCGGCGTTTTGCGCGATCCACGTCCACTCGCCCTTTTTCTCCAGCACGAGGCCGGTCTGTGCAAGGAGCGTGGCGATTTTTCCGCCCTCTTTCAGCTTGGCAAACGCAACCATCGTGGGTTTGCCGGCACTCAGTTCTTCGGGGGTCAGCGCCAGAAGCGCGACGCCAACATTCGCACCGGCGGCCAGGTCGGAGAATTCCGGGTAACCGTAGGGCGTGAGTTGCGCGAGGCCCATGCGCAGCAGCGCCGCCTCGGGCACTGCGGACATGAGTTTTTCGAGGTCACCCAAAATGAGTTTGGGATGACGCAGGGTGTAAACGGCCTGCACACCGGGAAGCTCGGTGAGTTGGGCGGTGAACGCCTCGGGAAGGCTTTTCTTGGGCTGGCAACCGGTGGACAGGAAGAAGGTGGCGGAGAGCGTGAGCGCGCTTAGGCCAACCAAGAGGATACGGCGGGACGATGTCATGAGGTTCGTGGAGGGAAGGGATTCAGCAAAGGCATTCAGCAAAAACCCCGAGCGCTGAACACTCGGGGTTTTGTGGAAAGGACCAGCAGAAAGCTCGCTGGTTATTCGGCGGGCTCGGCGCCGGCGCCGGTGACGGACGTGCCCCCCGTGACGGTGACCTTTTCCAGAATTGCCTTGGTGAGCTTGGCGGCGAGCTCGGGCTTTTCGCGCACGGCAGCCTTCGCGGCGTCGCGGCCCTGGCCGATGAGATCGCCTTGGTAGGAAATCCACGCGCCCTTTTTCTCCAGAATCTTGTGCTCGATGCCGAGGTCGATGATGGAGCCGGAGGCCGAGATGCCTTCGTCATACATGATGTCGAACTCGCACTCGGTGAACGGCGGGGCGATCTTGTTTTTGACGACCTTCAACTTGGTGCGGTTGCCGATGACCTTGCCGTCGGGCGTCTTGATCTGGTCCTTGCGGCGGATGTCGATGCGGATCGACGAGAAAAACTTCAACGCGCGGCCGCCCGAGGTGGTTTCGGGGCTGCCGAACATGACGCCGATCTTTTCGCGAATCTGATTCGTGAAAATACAGATGCACTTGGTCTTGCTGACGACGGCGGTGAGGCGGCGCATGGCTTGGGACATGAGGCGCGCCTGCGAACCCATGGTCATGTCGCCCATCTGGCCGTCGAGCTCGGCCTTGGTGATGAGGGCGGCGACCGAGTCGATAACGATCACATCAATCGCGTTGGAACGGATGAGTGTCTCAGTGATGTTAAGCGCGTCTTCGCCGGAGTCGGGCTGGGAGACGAGGAGGTCATCGATCTTCACGCCGACGACGCGGGCGTATTTCGGGTCGAGCGCGTGTTCGACGTCGATAAAGGCGGCGAGACCGCCGCGGCGCTGGGCCTCGGCGATGACGCTCAAGCAGAAGGTGGTTTTACCGGAGGATTCCGGCCCGTAGATTTCGATGATGCGACCACGGGGAAGGCCACCGCCGCCGAGAGTGAGGTCGATGGCGAGCGAACCGGTCGAGACGGTTTCGACGGTGAGCTTGTTGTTGTCGCCAAGGCGCATGATCGAGCCTTCGCCGAATTGTTTGGTGATGGCGCTGAGGGCGAGTTCAACGTTTTTGCGGGCGGCGACGTCGGGAGTGGCGAGGGCGGACGAAGCGGAGGCGGTCTTGGCAGGTGCGGCTTTGGACATGATACGAGGAAGAGCGGACGGATGTTTTATGGTTGAGGAAGCGAGGCAATCGCCCCGCTGCAAGAAGCGCCAACGTGAAGCGGGCGCGAAGGCGGAAGCAAGCCAAGCGTAGCCGATGCGGTGATTTTTCCGCTCAATCCCTGCCCACCGCCCCGCTTCGCCTAAACCACCGCGCAACGGCCACCGGCTCCCAAACTAAGGTTGTCACTTAATAGGTGACAAACCTGGCTTGAGAGCCGAAGCCAATCTCACGTTTTTGTGGGCAAGCAATGACACTGCAGAACGGACTCTCGACAAAACAGCGCTCGGCAAAATGCACAAAACAGGGAAAACGGGGAACCTTTCTCTTGATCGTGCCCTATCGCATTCTATAGGTTGCCTTGTTTCTCCCCCTGCATCCTGTCTTCGCATGAAAATCAAAGCCTATCTCAAACCATCCTGCGGCTGGTCCAACGGTGTTCGCACCATCATGCGCAAATACAGCCTGCCGTTTGAGGATATTGATATCATCAACAACCGCACCAACTACGCGGAGATGGTCCAGAAGTCCGGCCAACCCCTTTCGCCCTGCGTCGAAATCGACGGCGTGATGCTTGCCGACATCTCCGGCGAAGAAGTCGAAAACTACCTCCTTTCAAACGATTTGGTGAAGCCCACCGATCTCCCCGTCGATGCGCCCACCAATGCCGGCTGCTCAGACGCAGAGCATGCGAAGATGGCCACCAAGACCGTTCGCTTCTTCTGAGGTCGCCGCAGCCTTTTCACGTGTTTGCTGACCGGCGGCCTCGCAAATGGAGGCCGCTTTTTTTGGCACCTATCCGTCGTTCCCTTCGCAGGGTCACCACTAGCCCACATCGGCTTGGCTTATAACCCGTGCGGACCGCACATTCCCTTTCCACCCCGTCCCTCGTTTTTGATCAACTAGGCTTGCATCCAGCCGTGAATATTCCCGCTTCTCCCGCGCCCTCAGCATCCTCCCAACCCTCCCGCAAGCCCGCCACGGGGCGTCCCGCCAAGCAGGGGCTCTACGACCCGTGGTTTGAGCACGACGCATGCGGCGTCGGCTTCGTCGCCGACATCAAGGGTCGCGCCACCCACGAGATCCTCCGCCAAGGCATCCAGGTCCTCGAAAACCTCGACCACCGCGGTGCCGCCGGCAGCGAGCCCAACACCGGTGACGGTGCCGGCATCCTGCTCCAAGTTCCCCACGCCTTCTGCGTCGACGCCGCCAAAAAAGCCCGCATCACGCTCCCCGCCGCCGGCCTGTATGGCACCGGCCTCGCCTTCCTCCCGCGCAACGCCACTCATCGCCGCAAAATCGAGGAAAAGTTCGCCCAAATTATCCAAAGCGAGGGCCAGACGTTTCTCGGCTGGCGCACCGTTCCCACCGACAATTCTTCCCTCGGCGAGACCGCCAAGGCCAGCGAGCCTTACATGCGCCAGATCTTCATCGGTCGCGCGCCCGAGCTCGCCGATGAGCTTGCCTTCGAGCGCAAGCTCTACGTCATCCGCAAGCGCGCCACCACCGAGCTGCGCGAGGAGGGTTTCCTTGGTGCCGAGACGTGGTATCTGCCCAGCCTCTCGTCCCGCACGCTCGTTTACAAAGGCATGCTGCTCACCACCCAGCTCGCCACGTATTTCCCCGACCTGCAAAACCCGCTCATGGCCACCGCCATCGCGTTGGTTCACTCGCGCTTCTCGACCAACACTTTTCCCAGCTGGGACCGCGCGCATCCTTACCGTTACGTCGCCCACAACGGCGAGATCAACACCCTCCGCGGCAACATCAACTGGATGCACGCCCGCCAGGCCCACTTCGTCTCCGACGCTTTCGGCGACGACATCAAAAAAATCCTCCCGGTCATCAACCCCAACGGCTCCGACTCGGCGATGTTCGACAACACGCTGGAGTTGCTCCACCTCGCCGGCCGTTCCTTGCCGCACGCGGTCATGATGATGATCCCCGAGCCTTGGTCCTACCACGAGACCATGGACGACGCCCGCAAGGCGTTCTACCAATACCACGCGTGTCTCATGGAGCCGTGGGATGGTCCCGCCGCCATGACGTTCACCGACGGCCATGTCATCGGTGCCGTCCTTGATCGCAACGGCCTCCGCCCCGCCCGCTACTACGTCACCACCGCCGGCCTGGTCATCCTCGCTTCCGAAGCCGGCGTGCTCGACATCCCGCCCGCCGACATCGTCGAGAAAGGCCGCCTCCAGCCCGGTCGTATGTTTTTGGTGGATACCGTGCAGGGCCGCATCGTCCCCGACGAGGAGATCAAGCGCCAGCTCGCCGCCGAGTTCCCGTATCGCACCTGGCTCAACGACCACCTCGTCCACCTCGACGACCTGCCGACCGCCCCTGAGTTGCCCGCGCCCGACCGCGACACGCTCCAGCAGCGCCAGCTCGCCTTCGGCTACACCCACGAGGACGAACGCGCCATCCTCCTGCCCATGGCCAAGGACGGCGTCGAGGGCATCGGCTCGATGGGCAACGACACGCCCCTCGCCATCCTCTCCAACAAACCGCGCCTGCTCTACGACTACTTCAAGCAGCTCTTCGCCCAGGTCACCAACCCGCCCATCGACTGTATCCGCGAGGAGATCATCACCTCCGCCGAGACGCGCCTCGGCTCCGAGGGCAACCTGCTCCAGCCCAACGCCACCGCCTGCCGCCGCGTCGAGCTCGACTGGCCCATCCTCACCAACGAGGAGTTCGCCAAGATCCGCCGCATGCAGCTCCCCGGCCTCAAGGTGGACACGTTGCCCATCCTGTTCCGCGTCTCCCGCGGAGAAAAAGGCCTCGCCAAAGCCATGGAGGAGCTCTGCGTCCTCGCCCGCCGCCAGATCGAGGAAAACGAGGTCAACGTGCTCATCCTCTCCGACCGCGGCGTCACCAAGGACCACGCGCCGATCCCCGCGCTTCTCGCGATCGCCGGTCTGCACCACTACCTCATCCGCGAGGGTTTGCGCACCCAGGTGAGCCTCGTCCTTGAAACCGGCGAAGCCCGCCAGGTTCACCACATGGCCGTGCTCATCGGCTACGGCGTCAGCGCCATCAATCCTTACCTCGCCTTCGAGACCATCGACGAGATGATCCAAGAAGGCGTTCTGGCCGGCATCGACCACAAGACCGCCTGCAAGAACCTGGTCAAAGCCACCGCCAAGGGCGTCGTAAAGGTCATGTCCAAGATGGGCATCTCCTCCATCCAGAGCTACCGCGGAGCCCAAGTCTTCGAGGCCGTCGGCCTCCGCCAGGACGTCATCGACCACTACTTCACGTGGACTCCTTCACGCGTCGGCGGCATCGGCCTCGACATCATCGCGCAAGAGGTCCTTCTGCGTCACCGCGACGCCTTTGGTGCGCGCAACGTCCACGACCACGCGCTTCCCGCCGGCGGACAATTCAAGTGGCGCAGCGATGGCGAATACCACCTCTTCAATCCCGAATCCATTCACGCGCTCCAAAAGTCCGTGCGCACCGGCGATTACCAGACGTTCAAGACCTACACCGGCCTGGTTAACGACACATCGAAAAACCTGTGCACGCTGCGCGGCATGCTCGACTTCAAACCGTGCGACGCCATTCCCATCGAGGAGGTTGAGCCCATCGAAAAAATCCTCGCCCGCTTCAAAACCGGCGCGATGTCCTACGGCTCCATTTCGCAGGAAGCCCACGAGACGCTCGCCATCGCGATGAACCGCATCGGCGGCAAATCCAACACCGGCGAAGGCGGCGAAGATCCCGCGCGTTTCCTCCCGATGGCCAACGGCGACTCCAAAAACTCCGCCATCAAACAAGTCGCCTCCGGCCGCTTCGGCGTGACCAGCCACTACCTGGTCAGCGCCCGCGAAATCCAGATCAAGATGGCCCAGGGCGCGAAGCCCGGCGAGGGCGGACAACTCCCCGGCACCAAGGTTTACCCGTGGGTGGCCAAAACCCGTCACACGACCGCCGGCGTCGGCCTCATCTCGCCGCCTCCGCACCACGACATCTACTCCATCGAGGATCTCGCCGAGTTGATCCACGATTTGAAAAACGCCAACCGTCGCGCCCGCGTGAGCGTGAAGCTCGTCGCCGAGGTGGGCGTCGGCACCATCGCCGCCGGTGTCGCCAAGGCCCACGCCGACGTGGTCCTCATCTCCGGGCACGACGGTGGCACCGGTGCCTCGCCGCAAAACTCCATCTGGCACGCCGGTCTGCCGTGGGAGCTCGGCCTCGCCGAAACTCACCAGACGCTTGTCTTGAACAACCTGCGCTCGCGCATCGCCGTCGAGACCGACGGACAACTCAAAACGGGCCGCGACGTCATCATGGCCGCGCTGCTCGGCGCCGAAGAATTCGGTTTCGCCACCGCCCCGCTCGTCGCCACCGGCTGCATCATGATGCGTGTTTGCCATCTGAATACCTGCCCGACCGGTGTCGCCACCCAGGACCCGCGTCTCCGCGAGAAGTTCACCGGCAAACCCGAGCACGTCGTCAACTTCATGACGTTCATCGCGCAGGAGGTCCGTGAACTCATGGCCCAGCTCGGTTTCCGCACCATCGAAGAAATGGTCGGCCGCACCGACCGCCTCGAACCGCGCAAGGCGATCACCCACTGGAAGGCCAAGGGCATGGATTTTTCGAGCCTGCTCTACTCGCCCGACGCCGGCCCCGAGGTCGGTCGTTTCTGCCAACAATCACAAGATCACGGGCTCGACAAGTCCCTCGACCTCACCGCGCTCCTCAACCTATGCGCCCCCGCCATTGAGCGCGGCGAAAAGGTGCTCGCCGAGCTCCCGGTGAAGAATATCCACCGTGTCGTCGGCACCATCACCGGCAGCGAGGTCACCCGCAAATACGGTGCCGCCGGCCTGCCCGAGGACACCATCGACATCCGCTTCACTGGTTCAGCCGGCCAAAGCTTCGGTGCCTTTATGCCGAAGGGCATGACGTTCCGCCTCGAAGGCGACGCCAACGACTACGTCGGCAAGGGCCTCTCGGGCGGCAAGATCATCGTGCGCGCCCCCGCCGCCGCCGGCTTTGCGCCGTCCGAAAACATCATCATCGGCAACGTCGCCCTCTACGGCGCGACGGGAGGCGAGCTCTTCGTCGGCGGTCGCGCCGGCGAACGGTTCGGCGTGCGCAACTCCGGAGTCACCACGGTCGTCGAAGGCGTAGGCGACCACGGACTCGAATACATGACGGGCGGCAAGGTGGTGGTCCTCGGACCCACGGGACGCAATTTCGCCGCCGGCATGTCCGGTGGCGTGGCTTACGTGCTCGACGACGCCGACCAACTCAAAGGCAACGTGAACCTGTCGATGGTTGCCCTCGAAAAAATCGAGACGCCCACCGAACTCGCCGAGTTGCGCGCCCTCATCCAGCGCCAGGCCGAACTCACCGGCAGCGCCCGCGCCCGCGAGGTGCTCGCCACCTGGGACACGGCGTCCGCGAAGTTCGTGAAGGTCATGCCGAAGGACTACAAACGCATGCTCGCCTGCATCGAGAAGGCGCAGTCCCAAGGTCTCACCGGCGACGAAGCCATCATGGCCGCCTTCGAAGAAAACGCCCGCGACACGTCCCGCGTCGGAGGAAACTAACCAGAAAAGGCTGAAAAGCTGAAAGGCTGAAGGGCTGAAACCAAACCACCCGCAACTTTCAGTTTTTCAGCCCTTCAGCCTTTCAACTTTTTTCCTCCTTCAGCCCTTCAGCCTTTCCAACCTTCAGCCTTTTTCTTCCTCATGGGCAAACCCACCGGCTTCCTCGAATACCTCCGCGAAATCCCCGCCGACCGCCCGCCGCTCGAACGCGTGCGCGACTGGAACGAGTTTCACCTCCACATGGAGGAGAAGAAACTCCGCAACCAGGGCGCGCGTTGCATGGATTGCGGCGTCCCGTTCTGCCACACCGGCAAACTCATCAGCGGCATGGCGTCCGGTTGCCCCGTCAACAATCTCATCCCCGAGTTCAACGACCTGGTTTTCCGCGGACGCTGGCAGGAGGCCCTCGAACGCCTGCACAAAACGAATAACTTCCCCGAGTTCACCGGCCGCGTCTGCCCCGCACCGTGCGAAGGTTCGTGCGTGCTCGGCATCAACAACCCGCCCGTCACGATCAAGAACATCGAGTATGCGATCATCGAGCGCGGTTGGGACGAGGGCTGGGTCATCCCCAACGCCCCGCGCCAGCGCACCGGCAAAAAAGTCGCCGTGATCGGCTCCGGCCCCGCCGGCCTTTCTGCCGCCGCCCAACTTAACGCCGCCGGCCACGCCGTCACCGTGTTTGAACGCGCCGACCGTCCGGGCGGCCTGCTCATGTATGGCATCCCCAACATGAAGTTGGACAAAAAAGATGTAGTGCTTCGCCGCATACAGCTGATGGAGCAGGAGGGCATCACGTTTGTGTGCAACGCCAACATCGGCGTAACCCACGACGCCGCGCAGCTCCGCAAGGATTTTGACTCCATCGTCCTCTGCACCGGCGCGACCCAGCCGCGCGACTTGCCCATCGAAGGCCGCAGCCACGCCGGCGTGCACTTCGCGATGGAGTTCCTCACCGCCAGCACCAAGTCCGTGCTCGCCGGCGACGGTTCATCCAGCCCGATCAACGCCAAGGACAAAGACGTGATCGTCATCGGTGGCGGCGACACCGGCACCGACTGCGTGGGCACGTCGCTCCGCCACGGCTGCAAGAGCGTCACCCAGATCGAGATTCTCCCCAAGCCCGCGCTCGAGCGCACGCCCGACAACCCCTGGCCCGAGTGGCCCAAAACCTACAAACTCGACTACGGTCAAGAAGAGGCAGCCGCCCGCTACGGCGCCGACCCGCGCGTTTACCTCACGACCGTCAAAAAATTCAACGCCGACGCCTCCGGCCGCGTCGAGTCGCTCGTCACCGTCGAGATCAAGTGGGCCAAAAACGACAAGGGCCAGTTTGTGCCCCAAGAGCAGCCCGGCACCGAAAAGACCCGCCCCGCACAGCTCGTCCTCCTCGCGATGGGTTTCCTCGGACCCGAGCAAGCCCTAGTCAAAGCGCTCACGCTCGACACCGATCCGCGCAGCAACATCAAAGCCGACCACAACGTGCACACGACCAACCTCCCGGGTGTGTTCGCCGCCGGCGACTGCCGCCGCGGCCAGAGCCTGGTAGTGTGGGCGATCAACGAAGGCCGCGCCGCCGCCAGAGAGTGCGACCGCTATTTGATGGGCGCGACCACGCTGCCGTAATGTTTGGTGTAGCCCCGACCGCTGGTCGGGGTCCGGTGTCCGGGGGTCCGATGTAGCCCCGACCGCTGGTCGGGGTCCGCCATTGCGTTCCGACGGCATCGGTCATGCTTTACCGATCGAGATGCCCGCTGATCCCGATCCCCAACCCACCCGACCAGCGGTCGGGTCTACATCGCAAACCGGATCTAGACCACCGCCTCGCGCTCCCCACCTTACGCGTCTCGCCCACGTCTGGATCGACCGCCCGATCTACTTCCTCACCACCTGCACGCACAACCGCGCGCCGCTCCTCGCGACCGATACGATTCACGCCCTCCTGCGCGCCGAATGGATGGCTGCCGAAGCACGCCACGGTTGGCGCATCGGACGCTACGTGATCATGCCCGACCACGTGCATTTTTTCTGCGCCGGGTTACCCGAAGCCAAACCACTCCCCGACTTCATACAACGTTGGAAAGAGTGGACCGCCAAGCGCATCCTAGTCGTCGCGCAGCGACCGGCTCCGCTGTGGCAACCCAAGTTTTTCGATCACGTTCTGCGGACGCCGGAGAGTTACGCGGAAAAGTGGACCTATGTGTCCGAAAACCCGGTCCGAGCGAGTCTCGCGGCCACGCCTGAGTCGTGGCCTCACGCCGGCCATATCCATTTCGATTCCCCGATGTAAGGAATGCTCGCCACCGAATACGCGCCTCCGCTGTAGCCCCGACCGCTGGTCGGGGTTCCTAATCGGGCTTTCCCAACCCACCCAACCACCGGTCGTGACTACCCCAAGCGGGAGAACTGCGGCTTGCCCCCAGGCATCCACGCCTTTTTTAACCAAAGGGTAAAGACACGCATCACCAATAAGGCAGAACCAGTAAGGGCCAAACCACCGCGCTTATCGAGTTTCGGCGGGAGTGGGGAGGCTCGGAGATTCATCGGGAGCGATGCGAGGATGGGTCGGTGCGAGTGCGGCCGGTGCCGGATGTGCTTTCGCTTTTCGGGGCGGCGAAAGTAGCGTTGCCGAAGGCGACCGACGAGAAGTCGGCGGCACGGGCGTTGATGGGGCAGGGGGATCGTGACCCAGGGGGATGAACACGCTGCTGCTCGACGCGAATGTGCTCACCGTCCTTCATCAGCCCGTTGACGAAATTACGCTTGCGCACACCTTCCCGGAATTAACTAATCACGCGAATTTTGCGCTCTCATCTACCGCATAAGCGGCGCGATTTATGCAGTAACCGGCCGGTTCGCCGACCTCCTTTTTCGTTTTTTCCAATGGCCAAGATCATACCGTCACCGCTCTATACACCTGAACAAGAACACGATGCCTGTGGCGTCGGGTTCATTGCGAAGCTGACTGGCGAACGTTCCTACGACGTTCTCAACCGCGCGATCTCGGCCCTCAAAGCGCTCGCCCACCGCGGCGCCATCGACGCCGACGCGGTCACCGGCGACGGCGCCGGCATCCTCACGCAGCTCCCCGTCGAGCTCTTCAAGGACTATCTCGCCGAAAAAAAGAAGCCCCTCTTCAAGGACGCCGACCTCGGCGTCGGCATGATTTTCCTGCCCAAGGGCGACGACTACGCCCAGGCCCACGCTAAGAAGATCGTTGAGGCCGCCGTAAAGGCCGAAGGTCTCGCCTGGCTCGGTTGGCGCGACGTTCCCACCGACTCCACCTGCCTCGGTCGCAAGGCCCTCGAAACCCAGCCCCTCATCGTTCAAGCCCTCGTCGCCCGGAAGGACGAGACCACCGACGACGAGTTCGAACGTAAGCTGTTCCTCGCGCAGAATTCCGCTGAAAAACAGGTCCTTGAGGCTAAAATCCCCGGCTTCTACGTCTGTTCGTTTTCCTCGCGCACGATTGTTTACAAGGGCCTTCTCACGCCCACCCAGATCCGCAAATATTTCGTGGACCTGAAGTCCCCGAAATTCACCACCGCGTTCGCGATCTTCCACCAACGCTACTCGACCAACACGTTCCCGACCTGGCACCTGGCCCATCCGTTTCGGATGATGGCCCACAACGGCGAGATCAACACCATCCGCGGCAACCGCAACCTCATGCGCGCCCGCGAAAACTCCACGGCCTACGGCGTGTGGGGGGCCCGTTTCCCGGACCTCAAGCCCTTGGTGCAGCCCGGCATGTCCGACTCCGCCAGCTTCGACAACGCCCTCCAGCTCATCACCCTCGGCGGCCGCAGCCCGCTGCACGCGACGATGATGATGATGCCGCCCGCGTGGGAAAAAGATAAAAAGCTGTGCCCCGAGACGCGCGCCTTCTTCCGTTACCACGCTTGCATGATGGAGCCGTGGGACGGCCCCGCCGCCGTGGTTTTCACCGATGGCCGCACCATCGGCGCCGCCCTCGATCGCAACGGTCTCCGCCCGGCCCGTTACAAGATTTTTGATGACGGTTACTTCATCTTGGCCTCCGAAGCCGGCCTTGTTCACGATTTTCCCGGCAAGGTTGTCGAAGCCGGCCGCCTCGGGCCCGGTCGCATGCTCGCGCTCGATCTCACCGAGCATAAATTCTACCGCGACGAAGACGTGAAGGCCAAGTTTACCGCCGACCCGCACTTCAAACAGTGGTGCGAAGCCCACCTCGTTAACCTCCACAAAGCCGCCACGCCTGTAGGCAGCCAGCTTGCTGGTGCTTCCGAAACCGCCACCCCCGCCGTCGCCACCCAGATCGCCTTCGGCTGCGACCACGACGAAAACGAACTCGTCCTCACACCCCTCGCCGAAGGCCTCGAGCCCACCGGCTCGATGGGCGACGACACACCGCTCGCCGTCCTCTCCCGCCGCCCGCGCCTGCTCTACACCTACTTCAAGCAGCTGTTCGCGCAGGTCACGAATCCCCCGATCGATTCCATCCGCGAAAAAGCGGTCATGTCGCTCACGGGTTACCTCGGCGGCCGCCTCGGCCTCTTTGAAGAGTTCCCCGAGACCACCGGGTTCGCCGAACTTGAGTCGCCCGTGCTCCTCGACCACGAGGTCGCCGCGCTCTTCGATGTGTCCTTCCTGAAGAACCGCGTTGTCCGCCTCTCCGCGCTCTTCGACGCCACCAAGGGACCCGACGCCCTCGAACCCGCCCTCAAAGACCTCGCCGCCCGCGCCCAGGCCGCCGTCGAGCAGAACAACGCCAAGGTCCTCATCCTCTCCGACAAGGGTGCCTCCGCCGACAAGGCAGCCATCCCGATGCTCCTCGCCGTCGGCGCAGTCAACCAGCAGCTCGTGCGTGCTGGCCTTCGCCTCAAGTGTGACCTCGTTGCCGAGACCGGCGAAGCCCGCGACGTCCACCACCTCGCCACGCTCCTCGGCTTCGGCGTCAACGCCATCAACCCCTACCTCGCGCTCAACCTCGTCGCGTCTATCGCCGCCTCCGGCAAGACCGCCAAGCCCGTGACCGCCGAGCAGGCCCGCCTCAACTACAAAACCACCATCGACGCCGGCCTCCTCAAGGTCATGGCCAAGATGGGCATCTCCACGCTGCTCAGCTACCGCGGTGCGCAAATGTTCGAAGCCCTCGGTGTTTCCCACAAGGTCATCGAAGAGTGCTTCACCGGCACCCCGTCGCCCATCGGCGGCATCGGCTATGCGCAGATCGCCGAAGAAGCGCTCCGCCGCCACACCCGCGCCTTCCCTTCCGACGTAGGCAGCCAGCTAGCTGGCGCTCCGGACGCTTCGTCCGTCCCCGCCGATCTCGGCAACGAGGGCTACTACCGCGTCAACAAGAAGGGCGAGGGCGAGTTCCACGGTTGGAACCCCAAGGTCGTCTCCGCGATGAACAAGTTCGTGCGCGCCGGCACGCCCGAGTCCTACCAGGAATGGAAGACCAACGCCGACGAACACCAACCCGTATCCATTAAAGACCTACTCAAGATCCGCTTCGACCGCGCGAAGGCCGTGGGCCTCGACGAGGTCGAACCGATCGAGGACATTCGTAAGCGTTTCACCACGGCCGGCATGTCCCTCGGCGCGCTCTCGCCCGAGATGCACGAAGCACTCGCCATCGCGATGAACCGCATCGGCGGCAAATCCAACTCCGGCGAAGGCGGCGAAGATCCGGATCGTTTTAACGTCCGCGAGAATGGCGACAACGCCAACTCCGCCATCAAGCAGGTTGCCTCCGGCCGCTTCGGTGTCACCGCCGCCTACCTCTCGTCCGCCAAGGAAATCGAGATCAAGATGGCCCAGGGCGCGAAGCCCGGCGAAGGCGGCCAGCTCCCCGGTGCCAAGGTCACCCCGCTCATCGCGCGCCTCCGTTACAGCGTGCCCGGCGTCACCCTCATCTCGCCACCCCCGCACCACGACATCTACTCCATCGAAGACTTGGCCCAGCTCATCTTTGACCTGAAGGAAGTGAACCCGCGCGCCAAGGTGTGCGTGAAACTCGTGTCCTCGTCCGGCGTCGGCACCGTCGCCGCCGGCGTGGCCAAGGCCTACGCCGACGTCATCCTCGTCTCCGGTCATGACGGCGGCACCGGCGCTTCGCCGCTCGCCTCCATCAAGAACGCTGGCTCCGTCTGGGAAATCGGCGTCGCCGAAGCCCACCAGGTTTTGATGATGAACCAGCTACGCGGGCGCGTCGTCCTCCGCACCGACGGCGGCATGAAGACCGGCCGCGACATCGTCATCGCCGCACTCCTCGGTGCCGAAGAGTTCAACTTCGGCACGGCCGCCTTGATCGCCGGCGGCTGCGCGATGTTCCGTGTTTGCCATTTGAATACGTGCCCGGTCGGCGTCGCCACCCAGCGCGAAGACCTCCGCGCCAAGTTCCGCGGCAAGCCCGAGAACATCATTAACTTCTTCAATGCCGTCGCCGAGGACGTGCGCCACTACCTCGCCAAGCTCGGCGCGCGCAACCTCAACGAAATCATCGGCCGCGTGGACCTCCTCCAGCAGATCGACGACCCCGCCAACCCGAAGACCAAGTTCGTTTCCCTCGCCGGACTCCTCCACAACCCGGATCCTTCCGGCGAACTCGACCGCTACCACACCCGCGAGCGCAACGAACGCTTCGGTGGCGAAGGCTCGCTCGACGAAGCCATCCTCCAGGAAGCCCGCGACGTCATCCTCGGCGAATCCGCCCGCCTCGTGGCCCGCTACAAGGTCACCAACGTCAACCGCGACGTGGGCACCCAGCTCTCCGGCCAGATCGCCTACCAACACGGTAATGAAGGCCTGCCGGCCGGCACGATCGACCTCACGTTCACCGGTTCCGCCGGTCAGTCGTTCGGCGCGTTCCTCGTCAACGGACTCCGCCTGACACTCATCGGCGAGGCCAACGACTACGTCGGCAAAGGGATCAACGGCGGTGAGATCATCGTGCGCCCGAAGCCCAGCGAGACGTTCCAGTGGCAGGCCCAGTCGATTCTTGGCAACACCTGCTTGTATGGCGCGACGGGTGGCACGCTCTTAGCGGCGGGCCGCGCCGGCGAGCGCTTCGCCGTCCGCAACTCCGGCGCGACCGCAGTGGTCGAAGGCGTGGGCGACCACGGCTGCGAATACATGACGGGCGGCTTGGTGGTTATTCTCGGCCCGACCGGCACCAACTTCGGTGCAGGTATGTCCGGCGGCTTGGCGTTCGTTTACGATGCCAAGGACACCTTCGCTGAAAGCATCAATCCGGCGATGATCGGATTGGAGCGTCTGAATTCGCAGGAGGAAAGCGACAGCCTCAAAAAGCTGATCCAGACGCATTTCAAGGTCACCGCCAGCCCCCATTCGCAAAGCCTCGCAGAGAACTGGGAGAAGACGGTCAGCAAGTTCTGGAAAGTCGTGCCCTTCCCGCCCACGCCCGACACCCCGAAGTCGGTCTACACCTACGACGCCGCCAAGATGCCGGTCACCGTCTGAAGGTAGGAGCCCACTCGTGGGCGATTCCGAACCATCCCACCCACGCATTTCCACAAAACGTCCCTGATTAAATCATATGACTTCGCTTAAAACCAGCCTCGTTGCCATTACCCTTGCACTGCTCCCGGTCCATATAGCTCAGGCACAGGGCATCGTAGGTGCGTGGTCCTTCGGCAATGCCACCAGTCCAGGTTCGACGGGCACGGGAGTCCTTGTTTTTATGGACAACGGTGTCTATTTCCACGCCGAATCGGACAACACGGCCGACGCGCAAAACGGGCAGAACGGCATGGAGCGCGGCACCTACACCTGGAACCCCGGCACCGACGTATTCACGTCCGCGACGATCATTGATACAAATCTGCAGTGGGGCCTCTCACCTGATTCGCCTGCGGCAATCACCGTTAGCGGCGATACGATGACCATTGATGGCATGCCTCTCACTCGTGTAACCGGAGGCAGCCCCATCGTGGGGGCTTGGACCTTAGGCGATACGCCCAACCCGGGCCCAAGCGGTGCCGCAGTTATTGTTTTCCTGGGCAACGGAACCTACTTCCACGCTGAATCGGAAAACACGGCCGATGCGATCAATGGCACGGCCGGCATGGAACGCGGCACCTACACTTGGAATATGGTCACCGGGGTGTTTTCATCCACCATCGCCGTTGATACCAATAACCAATGGGGTCTGAACCCCGACTCCCCGTCCATTATTACGGTTTCTGGAAATTCGCTAAACATCGATTCTGCCACGTTAACCCGCGTAACCGCCGTGCCCGAACCCTCCACTTACGCCGCCATCGGAGGCTGTTTTGTCCTCGGTCTCGCACTGGTGCGGCGCCGTCGCGCATAACGGCCCCAACGCGTATATCCGCAAAAGCCGCGCCAAAAAAAAGGCGCGGCTTTTTTCTGCCTGAAATGGAGCCGGGACCTCCGGTCCCGTCCTCTCCGACACGGGGTCAGGAGACCCCGTCTCCACTCAAGCACTCCGCCATTTGACCAACCCGGTTCGCGACCTACTGTTGCCCGCTTATGAAGCTGGGCGATCTGCAAGGCCTGCAAACGTTGATGTTGCCCGACGCGTGGCAGCGCGACGCCGTGCACGCCCTGCAAGCCGGTCACGATGTCGTGGTCGATGCACCGACCGGCGCCGGCAAGACCCACATCTTCGAGCGTTTCGTCGAACAAGACGGTTTCGACCGCCGGGCGGTTTTCACCGTGCCGACGCGTGCCCTCGCCAACGACAAATACGCCGAATGGCGCGCCCGCGGCTGGCGCGTCGGCATCGCTACTGGCGACCTCGCCGTCGCGCTGCATTCGCCGATCATCGTCGCCACACTGGAAGCTGCCCAAGGCGCGTTGTTTCGCGACGACACGCCTCGTCCCGATTTGCTGGTCATCGACGAATACCAGTGGCTCGGCGACGCCGCGCGCGGCAACCACTACGAAGGCGTGCTAGCCACGTTGCCGGCTACTGTGCAGCTGCTGTTTCTCTCCGGCTCGGTGGCCAACCCGGAAGACATCGCGTCTTGGCTGCGACGCCTCGGCCGGCGCGCCGAGGTTGTGCGCACTGCGGTTCGGCCGGTGCCGCTCGAAGAAGTGGAAATCGACGACCTGGTCGCGGGCTTGCCGCGCGAGATCGAAGGCTTTTGGTCACGCCGAGTGGCCGCCGCGCTACGCGAAGGACTCGCGCCCGTCCTCGTATTTGCCCCGCATCGGGCCGACGCCGAACGGCTCGCCCGCCAGTTGGCCCGCGAACTGCCGCTGGCCGATCCGCTGACGCTCACCCCCGAGCAAGAATCCGTGGCCGGGCCTGTGCTCGCAAAGCTGCTCAAGCGCCGCATCGCCTATCACCACAGCGGACTCGCCTACACGCAGCGCGCCGGATTAGTGGAGCCGCTGGCCAAGGCAGGCCAACTCCGCGCGGTGGTCGCCACACTGGGGCTCGCCGCTGGTATCAACTTTTCACTACGGTCGGTCATGCTCACCGCTCCCGGCTACCGCGTCGGCGCCGTGGAGCGCGAAATTGCCCCGCATGAATTGTTGCAGATGGTCGGCCGGGCCGGACGCCGCGGACTCGACGACATGGGTTACATGCTGGTTTCCGGACGCACCCCGCGCTTGCGTCGGGCGGCACCGCAGCGGCTCAAGCGCGCCGCGCCGCTGCCGTGGTCGCTCCTGCTGCGCCAGCTCAAGCCGGGCGAGTCCGCGCTCACGTTGGTGCAATCCTCGGCGGGACGGTTTTTCACCGAAGAGCCCATGCCGCTCGGGGCAGAAGCCACCGTGAAACTTGCTCCCGCGACGACGCCGTGCGGACACCTCACCGACACGGGTCGTGCGCGCTTGGTGCGCCGCCAACGCGATCCGTTCGCTGGCTGCGTCGAGTGCCCGCTGCGCAGCGAATGCCTGGGGTTATCGCTTGAGCCTACCCCGCTCTGGCAATGGCAACGCGCGGGGCTGCTCGACAAACGCCTCCACCTCACGGCGCGCGGATCGATCGCCTCGGTGTTCCTCGGAGCCGAAGGACTGGCCTTGGCCGCCGGGTTGGAAGACCGGCGTTACCCCGTCGATCACTTGCTCTTCGACTGCGCCAACCTCTTCGCCGGAGACCGCTTTGCTGGGACCAATCCACGGCGCCTCGGGCGATTGGTGGTTGTATGTGAAAAAACCTACCGGCGAGCGACCGCGCCCGGTTATCTGGAAGAAGGCGTTCCGCCCGGATACGGATATGGAGCAAGCGACATCGTGCAGGCCGTAGTCGGCGGCCTGGCCTCGCGCGGTGCGCTGGCGCACACGCTGGCCGACGAGCAGGCGCAAGCGGGCAGGGGAGACATCGACCGGTTGCTGACCGAGTGGCGCAGCTTCCTACGAAGCCTCGCCGCCGCGGGTGCGTTGCTGCCGACGCTCCCGTATGTGACCGAGCTCTTACGCGCCCGCTGGAATGAAGCGCGAACCCAAGCGGTAGCATTACTCGGCGACGCTCGCGCGAGCGAGTTGCCAGAGCTCCCGGCGCTCACACCAGCTCAACGGACACCGGTGATTCACCGGCTTGGACGTTCCAACGGATCCGCAGGCATGCCGGCGCGGTGAGGTCTGCTACGGTGATCCGATAGCGGATCAGCTCATCAGAGCTGCAGATTTGAATCGCACCTACGTTTAGCCAACGCGCGAGGCGGTGCGGTCGAAAATAGCCGTGCGCGAGGAGCGACAAAACCCGCAAATGCAGCTTAACGGATGTTTTACACGCTGGAGACTTGTAAAAAAGAATAAGACCTCGGGTTCTCGCGGGGTGAAAACCGCCACAAAGCTGCAGCTCCTTGGACTGGGGGGATTATTATTTGTTTTGTCTATCAGTTTGGCCAGAGCGCAGACGATTCCGTCGACCGGCGCGGTGACGGGTGGCACCAATTTCAGCGTGGGCCTCAGGCCCGACGGCACGGACAATAAGGCATAAGGGGTCAATGCGTTTTTTGTTAGTTTTATAACCCTTCTAAGCCCCCCCCGAAACTAACAAAAATCGCATTGACCCCTTATGCCTGCTTTCGGACACGCCGAGCTGTCCACGACCCAGATTTATACGCAGGTCAGCATCCGCATGCTGAAGGAAGTCCACACGCGCACGCATCCCGGCGCGACGCTCTCGCCGCAGGCCGCGGCCGAGATCGAGGCGGAGCTGGCCGACGAAGAGGCCGAAGACGGCGCGGAGTAGGGCGAGCTAGGGCGGGGCTGCGCCCGCCCGTTAAACGCGCGGAAACCCGGCAAAAACAGCCTCGCCGCTTCCTTCCTTAGCTGCTCTGGATTACCGCGTGATTTTGCGGCTCTGGCTCCTCGTTGTCCTGACGCTTGCGGGTGCGTTCGCGCCCTCTCGCGCGGGCGCGCGCACAGCCGAAACTCGCACCTGGGATTTTTTTGCGGCGACCGCGAACGCACGCCCGGAATCCGCGCCGCAAGTTGCTGACTCGCGCCTAGGTTTTGAAGGCCACGGCTACGAACTCGCACCAGGCTACTCTCATGCCGCAGAGAATATACCGGCACGCGGCATTCAGCTGAATAAAGCGATAGGTGATGCGACAGCAGACGCTATTGCGGCGCGTTATCCTTTCGCGCTGCGTGAAGTTCCGCTGAACACGATCTACGGTCCGCGTCGCGTTGACGTCCTGACATTGGGGGAAAGAAATCTGGCCATTGAGTCGAAGGTTGGCCGGACGCTACTGAGCAATAAGGACGTGAGGCGTGAACTCGCACGTGACTTCTGGCTCAAGCGTAGTGGTAAGGTTGATGATGTTATATGGGAATTTACGCCAAGTCCGATCACTGGAAAAAGTGGCCCGGATGCGGCGTTGCAACAGATGCTAGATAAACTTGGCTTTGGAATACGACAATGAGTGCTGATGCTAATATTGTGTTTTTCGGTGTCCGAATCTCTCTTTCCGAAGATGAGGCGGAAGCCTTTGATCATCGCAGAAATCCGTTGGTTGCCAAAGCCAGGGCGGTTGGGCTCGCTTACCACATGGCGAATTTTGGCGGAAGTGAGCCTTTATATTATCTGTTTATTGGAAAGCCGTTCGGCTTCACCGGACCTGAGCACCAAGCCGAGGTTGTCATGACTATGCCAACCC
>JANODO010000114.1:0-2340 GCA_031412735.1 Rariglobus sp.
GATTTTGACCCTTTACACAGCGATGTGGATTTAATTGCGGAGTTTGAGGACACCTCGGGTGCAGGGTATGCAGACCGTTACTTGGATTTTGCGCTGGAGGCTGAAAAGGTGCTCGGCCGCCGAGTGGATTTGATCACGCCACGCTCGATTATGAGTCCTTTCTTTGCCCAGGCGGTGAAACGCGACCAGGTCGAACTCTATGCAGCCTGAGGTTCGAAAACGCATTCAGGACGCCTTAAGCGCGTGCGCGCGTATCCTAGAATTTACCGTCGGAGTGGATTTTGAAGGTTTTTCAAAATCAGCTTTGGTAAAATCTGCCGTTGAAAGGCAGTTCGAAATCATCGGCGAGGCACTTAATAAGGCATCGGCGTTAGACGCGGGTTTGGCTTATCGAGTGCCGGAGATCCCGCGCATTGTGGGGCTGCGCAATCGACTGATCCATGGTTACGATGCGGTGGACGATCAATTGGTTTGGGATGTCGTGCGGGCGAAAATCAAACCGCTTCAGACGGCGTTGGAGACTTTGATCGAGCAGGAAAGTGCGCCCGCCCCAGAGTCAGGCGCATGGACCTGAACTGACGACTGCCTAGGCGGTCACCAAGCTTCGCTTGCGCGCTCCGGCTCGTCACCTATAGACGAGCTTCGAAAGCAGCTCCATGTCCGTTTCCGCACCTCCCACTCCCTCGGCTCCCCTTACTGAAGACGAACACCTCCTGGGCTTTTGGCGCGAAGAACTCGAAGCCCGCCTTGAAGAGCGCGCCAACCAACAGGCCCGCCATCGCGACCAACTCGACGACGCCCTCGACCACCTCGAAACCCTTCGCCGCTCCTCTCGCGAACGCGCCGCTCAACCCGGTGCCTCCGCCGACGTCCTTTCGCCCGAACCCGCGCCGATCCCCGCGCCAGCCGCCCGCCACCCCGATCCGTTCACCTCCGCCGAAATGGCGGACTACCAGTTCCCTCCGCTCGACCTCCTCCGCGCGCCCTCGCCCGACGAAAACGAATTCACTTCCGCCGCCGATCTCGAAGCCGAACGCCGTTTATTGCAGGACGCCTTGGACAGCTTCGCCATCGATGCGCTCGTCCACGACGCCATCGTCGGCCCGCGCGTAACCCAGTTCCGCGTGCGGCCCGGCTTCGGTGTGCGCGTCGAAGCCATCGCCTCCCTCGAAAAAAACATCGCGCTTTCCATGTCGGCCAGCGCCGTGCGCATCCAGGCCCCGATCCCCGGCGAGAGCTACGTCGGCGTCGAAATCCCCAACCGCAACGCCACGCCGCTCACGTTGCGCGGCGCCCTCGAATCCGCCGCCTGGCGCACGTCCACCGCCGAGATTCCGCTGATCCTCGGCATGGACATCACCGGCAAACAGACCCTCTGCGATCTCGCCCGCGCGCCCCACGCCCTCATCGCCGGCGCCACCGGCTCCGGCAAATCCGTGTGCATCAGCAATCTCATCCTGTCGCTCGTCTACCGCTTCCGCCCCGACGAGTTGGAGCTCATGCTCATCGATCCGAAGATCGTCGAGTTCGCCATCTATCGCGACTTGCCGCACCTCATCCACCCGGTCGTCACCGACCCCAAGCAAGCCTGCCAGGCCCTCAAGTGGCTCGTGCGCGAGATGGAGCGCCGCTACGAAACCCTCGCAGAGAAAAACGTCCGCAACCTCGCCGGCTACAACGCCAAGGCCGTCACCGAGGGCTTCGCGAAGCTGCCCTACATTGTCCTCATCATCGACGAACTCGCCGATCTCATGATGACCGCCTCGGCCGAGATCGAGACGCCCATCGCCCGCCTCGCGCAAATGGCCCGGGCCGTCGGCATCCACACACTCCTCGCGACGCAGCGCCCGTCGGTCAACGTCATTACCGGCATCATCAAGGCCAACTATCCCACGCGCATGGCATTCCAGGTCGCCTCGCAGATCGACAGCCGCACCATCCTCGACGGCAAAGGCGCCGAGTCGCTCCAGGGCCGCGGCGACATGCTCTACAGCCCACCCGGCTTGGGACGCCTCCAACGCCTGCAAGCCCCCTTCGTTGACGACTCGGAGATCGAACGCGTCGTCGGCTTCCTTAAAGCCCAGGTCCAGCCGCGCTACCGCGTCGAGCTGCGCGCCGAGGACACGCCTGGCGCGTCCGAAAGCGTCGACGGCGCGACGATCCACGCCGGCGCCGACCCGATGGTCAAAGAAGCGCTTGAGATCATCGCCTCGCACGGCCGCGCCAGCACCAGCTACCTCCAGCGCCGTCTTAAAATCGGTTACAACCGCGCCGCCTCCCTCATGGAAGAGATGGAAAAGCGCCGTTACATCGGCCCCCAAGTGGGCAACAACCCGCGCG
>JANODO010000115.1:0-48977 GCA_031412735.1 Rariglobus sp.
AGCAGGCAGCCGCCGCGGCCGGAGCCCCCACCGAAACGCCCCCCTCCGAATGAGGTAGGGCGGGGACTCCGCTCCCCGCCTCCGAATCGTAGGCCACCTGCTCGCAGGCGCGTCCCCGACACCCTCAAAAGGCGCACCCCACCCGGTGCGCCTTTTTCATATAGGTGGGACGCATTGCCCCGAACGCGTTTGTTCGAGCCTCCAACCCATTTTTCCCGCGAAAAACGCAGAATAACCGAAGAGTCAGAAGGCAGGCTGACTTGCCAAACCCCCGATCTCTTCACCACTAAACACACAAAATACACGAGAGTCGGAGGTGAACCGGAGCGGTGTTTTCTTTTCCTGTGTTTCGTGTGTTTCGTGGTCAAAAATCCGGCTCCACGTGCTCCAATTTCTACGACTCCGATTCTTCCGTGCAGTCCGTGTGGTCCGTGGACCAACCAAGTCCGCTCTGCGCCTCCGTCTCTGAGTCGCAGTCCCCGCAAGCGAACCCTGCACGTCACCACGAGCGACCGGTTTCCGTGCAACGACCTTACGCGAGGCCTTTTTGGGGGCAGGTTTCCTGGTTAGCGTGCTCGTGCGAGTCGTCAACTGCCGAGCCTCGACCCTGCTCGCTGCCATAGAAAAACTCTGGCCCGAGGTCATCCGTCAACTCAACGCCAGCGCCTACCTGGTCGAAGTGTATTAACCGAGTAAGGAACGACATCCGATCCGTTTGCCCACGGAAGACACAGAACAACACGAAAGAACCGATCCCGCGTTGCACCTCCGATATAGAGTGCGGCGACCCGACGCCGCTTTCGACGGCGGGACCCGTCACGCCGCCCCAATTCGTTTAGCCACAAAAAGCACAAAAGCTCACAAAACCAAAGCCAGGATCAGAAGGGCCACCGGCTGGCGAGGGGATTTAAATACGGACGCCGTGCAGTCGGACACCTATCGCATTTTCCTACTCAGCAGCGAAGAAACGGGGCTAGAGAAACATCACGAGGAGGCTCAGAACGAGCAGGGTGGCGGCGGGCAAGGACTTCTTCGGTTGATCCCGAATTTTAACATGCATCGCAACCGCGCTCGCCATCAAAAGGGCGATTAGGCCAGCTGCCGGCGTGGTCACAGAAGGGAACCAGATGCCAACGAGCAAAAGCAGAGCGCAAGATACTTTTACAAGTCCAACACCATACATGACACCACCCGATAGTCCGTAGACGGCAAACTCTTCTTTCATTGTCACGGCTCGGCCGCCACGCCATGCGCTTGGCTGGCCGTAACGGAGCAGCCAGACATTAAGAATACCGAGGGCGATTACGGTCTGGAGGATCAGTTTGATTAGAAGCATAGGTTGATTTCTGAGTCGCGGTTCCGCTTAGCATTTTTCAATTAACCGCTCAATTGTTCGATGAGCCGTCACGTGTTCTTCAAAAACCCGGACAGCAGGTATAAATTCAGCATCATATAAAATAACGCAGGAGCCGCTTGGACGGGCGAATCTTTGATTTTTAGCCGCACCAGAAATCCTAAAAACATAAGCAGCGCGAGCCCGCCCGCCGCAAAGCATCCGAGGAGGGGGACTATTAATCCGAGCGGCAGGCCAACCGCCCCCGCAACTTCCAACGCACCGGTGAGGCGTCGAAATTTCGCCAAGCGAAACCGTTCAAATTCCTGCGCGAAATAACGGGTGAAAAGACAACCCAAGCCGTAGCCCAGGAAGGAAGCACTCGAAAACGCAACAAGGAGGGTGAACGGTGACATGACGAAGGGAATTTGAACTCGACCGGGGCTTGGTGCGAGCAAGTAAGGCGTGGCCACCTAGAAGCGGTGTCGCAACCGGACTGGTGTCGGCATGGGTCCGATCCGGCGGGGCTGGCCCGATCCGTCAGGCCGAGTATCGTTACTTTTCAACATTGCTGCGGCCCGGCATTGTCCTCGACGCAAGGAACGCAACGGGTAGCCGCGTTTCCTTGGCCAAGCACGCATTCTCTTTCACGGTGGCCCGGTTTCAACGACTGTCTTCTCGGGAATAAGCCCGGAGACCACCTCAAGACCGTCCGGCAGCGGCTATATCGTTTTTCGGCTGCGACTCACGACGAAGAATCCCTCGCCAGCACGCAGGCAACCGCTTCTTGCGCAGCGGCGAGCCCGAAGGAGCCCGTCACCCATACGGCCGTCCCAAACCCACTCGCGCAGTCGAGCTTGAGGTTGCTGCCCGGCTCCGGCTCGGCCGCACACGTGCCGTCGGCCCACGGATACAGCGGCTTTTCGGCCGAGAACACGCAACGCACGTCATAGCGGTTGCCCTCACCTCCGGCGAAACCGTGGTCGCGGCGCAGTTTTTTGCGCACCAATCGCAGCAGGTCGTCGCCTCCCGATTCGCCCAAATCTCCCGCGCGAATCTGCGTCGCGTCCCGCTTGCCGCCCGCGCCACCGACCGTCACGCAGGGGAGGCCGCGCTTCACACATTCGGCGATGAGGAGCGCCTTATTGCTCATGCGATCAATCGCATCCACCACGCAGTCGAAACGTGTTTCGCCCAACATTTCATCCGCCGTCTTGGACGTGAAAAATTGAGCGACTTCGGTGATGCGGCACGCCGGGTTGATCAACCGTGCGCGCTCGGCCAACACCGTGATCTTGGGGCGCCCAATCTGGCCATCGAGCGCGGGCAACTGGCGGTTCACGTTGGTCAGACACACATCGTCGAGATCGATCAACGTAAGCGCCCCCACACCACTGCGGGCCAGGCCTTCGACTGCCCACGAGCCCACCCCGCCGACACCCACAACGCACACATGCGCGCCGTGCAGCCGCTCCAGCGAGCCCCGCCCGAGCAGTCGCCCGACACCGCCAAACCGTTCCGCATGGCCGCCGCTCATTTCCCGTTGGCCACGAACGCTTCCAACGCTTCGCGCGTGATCGCATGCCGCGCCGCACACCGCGGACAGCGGATCTCGATCTTCTCTTCGCCCTCAAAAAGCCCGTCCCCATCCTGCCGAAAAACCGGAGCCAGCACCTCCAACATGCGTGCCTGATTGCACCCGCAGTGCCAGCGATAAACGCGCTTTTCGAGTTCACCGAGCTCCTCCGCCTTTTCCATGTCGGCGACTTGTGCCGTCGTGAGCCCTTCGAACCACGTCTCGTCATAGTCCGGATGCGCGGCAACCAGCGCAAATTCCTCCTCGCCCGTCTGAAAAAACCGCGCCGGCCGCTGTTCGCTCTTCCGGTAGTAACTCTCCACCGCGCCCAACGGATCGCCTCCGGTAAACTCAACCGAGCTGCGCCGCTTCGGCTGGTGGCCGCGAATCACATCGGCAAAAAACAAGTTGGATGGCATCTCTTTCACGTTCTCGGCGAACACGCGCCCGGTGACCGAACCGTCGGCATTGTCGCCGGTGAGGAACAGATTCACCAAAGGCTCCTGAAAATTTATCGTCCACGCCGTGAGTTCGTTCCAGGGCCGCGATACCGCGTGCAACACGTAGCCTGCGAGGGCACGTTTGAATAAATTCGCGTGCTCCGGAGCGACCTTGATCGCCTGATCCGACAAATGCAGGAAATAGTCCACGTAAAGCTGTCCGAAGTCCGCCTTGGCGTAGAGCGCGTTGCGGTTGCGCACAAACCAAGTGGTCACTTCGAGACCGGAATTTTCGGGATTGATGGGCGTCGACTCGGGCATGGCGGCAGCGTTGGTCGGAAACGGCGGATGTAAAGCCGTCCTATAAACGAGTATCCTGTAACGACTCAATTTTAGGATTGGTGTAGCAACAAGGGCCTCACCTTGCGTGAGGCCGGGTAGTCTCTTGGCGTGCGCACGCCGAACCGGCCTGACCCAAGGCAGGCCCTACCTGCGTAATTTATCGCGGGACGGCCTACTAGGGCGCGGCCTCGCGCCGAGTTCGCCCTGATTAGCCCGCTCCGATCCGCTTCCGCAGCTTCTCCACCTTTGGCCGAATCACGGCTTGGCAGTAACCACCCTCCGGGTTGCGCCGAAAGTAATCCTGATGATAATCCTCCGCCGTATAGAACGTCGTTAGCGGCGAGATTTGCGTGACGATCTTCCCTCCCCAACCCGGATTGGCGCGGGCCAACGATGCCTCGGCCGCAGCCTTCTGCTCCTCATCCGCGTAAAAAATCACCGAGCGATACTGCGTGCCCTCGTCCGCGCCTTGGCGGTTCAGCGTGGTCGGATCATGAATCGTCCAAAAAAAGTCCACCACTGCATCCAACGTGATTCGCTCCGGATCATAATCGATCCGAATGACCTCTGCGTGGCCGGTCGCGCCCGAACACACCTGCTCATAGCTCGGGTTCGCGCGCGGACCTCCCGCGTAACCGCTCACCACGGCCTCGACGCCGGGCAGCAATTCATAGGCGGCCTCGGTGCACCAAAAACAACCGCCGCCGACGATCAGGGATTTAAGTGAAACCATATCAGGATACTACGCGGCTTTTCACCCGGCGCCACCGTTTACACCGGATAAAAAAGAGTAAAAGCCGCCACCCGCGTGATCCCCGCGTGAACCCCGACCAAAACACGCCTGTCAGCAGGCGTTAGCAGCGCTGCCGCATCCAGACCCACCGATGAAAACTCCCCACCCCGTCCTTTTGTCCCGCCCGCTGGTTATTCTCAGCTTGGTGATTGGTTTCGTGCTGGCCGCCAGCAGCGCGCTTCTTTCAACCGTGTCGACGCGGGAAGTTGCGGCGGCGAGTATTCGTGCCTCAACTACACAAAACACGCTGCTCGAGATCAACCACCTGTTTGCCTCCTTGGTGGACGCCGAGGCCGGACAACGGGGCTACATGCTCACCGGACTCGATAACTATCTGGCCCCCTACACACGGTCGGTTTTACGCATTGAGTCGCAGCTCGCCCGACTGGACGAACTGTTCGCGAACACGCCTGCGCAGAAGGCGATTCTGCAGAGCATCAACCGACTCGTCGCCGACAAAAAATCCGAGTTGAGCCGCACCATAGATTTACGCCGCACCAAGATGCCCGCCGCCGCACTCCACATCGTTGATTCGGGCGTGGGCTTCGAGACCATGAATGCCCTGCGCGCTTCCATCCATGAACTCGAACAAAACGAGCTGGCGGAACTTGCCTTTAATTCAGCCTTGGTCAGCCGGCGGGCCGGTTTTTTTCAGCAAGTGGGACTCGGCATGCTCGTTGCCGCCTGCGTGCTGGGCGGGGCGGGGGCCATTCTGCTCATGCGCCGCGTGCATGAGCTCGAAGCCATGATCACCGTTTGCGCCTGGACCAAGCGGGTAAGGTTCAATGGCGGCTGGGTGAGTTTCGAGGATTACCTACGGGCGCGGTTCAACCTGCAGTTTACCCACGGGATTTCGGAGGAGGCCGCCTCGAAAATCAAAAGTGAAATGGGCGAGCCAAAGGAAACGGAAATACCCAAGCTCAAAAGCCGCCCCGCATTTACTCCGCCGACCGAAGACCCTTCGTTACACCCTCCGTTCAAGCACGCGTGATCAGCCGCGCGTCGCAGGGTGGCGGAGCTAAGCGGAGGGATCACGCCCAGTGTGGGTTTAGCTCCGCGTGAGCGGACGGTATTTAATCCGATGCGGCTGGTCCGCCTCCTTGCCCTTCCGACGGCGGAAGTCTTCCAGGTAGGACGAGTAGTTCCCGCTAAACCAGTGCACCTGCGAGTCGCCTTCAAACGCGAGGATGTGGGTGGCCACCCGGTCGAGAAACCAGCGATCATGCGACACCACCACGGCGCAGCCGGCAAAGGTTTCCAAGCCTTCCTCCAGGGCGCGAATGGAGTTCACATCCAGATCGTTGGTCGGCTCGTCAAGCAGGATCAGGTTAGCGCCGCTCTTCAGGAGACGCGCCAGGTGCACGCGGTTGCGTTCGCCGCCGGAGAGCACGCCCACTTTCTTCTGTTGATCCGCACCGGTGAAACCGAACTGCGCGCAATAGGCGCGGGCGTTCACCTCGCGCGGCCCCAACTTCAAGATCTCTTCTCCGCCGCTGATCGCCTGGTAGATCGTCTGCGCATCAGGCAACGAATCGCGCGATTGATCGACGTGTGCGACTTGCACCGTCGGTCCCACGCGCAATGCGCCTTCGTCGGCCTGCTCCACGCCGGTGATCAGCTTGAACAGCGTGGTCTTGCCCGCCCCGTTGGGCCCAATCACGCCGACGATGCCGCCCGGGGGCAGCGAGAAGTTCACGTTTTCGAAGAGCACTTTGTCGCCGTAGGCCTTGGAGAGTTTCGTGGCCTCGACGACCAGCGAGCCGAGCCGCGGGCCGGCCGGGATGATGATTTCAAACTCACGCTCTTTCTCGGCGACGTTTTCCTTGAGCATCGACTCGTAGGCGCTGATGCGCGCCTGCGATTTGGCGACACGGGCCTTGGCCGATTGGCGAATCCACTCCAGCTCGCGGGCCATCGCCTTTTGGCGCCGATCTTCGGTCTTCTGCTGGACGGTGGCGCGGGCCTGCTTCTGCTCAAGCCACTCCGTGTAGTTGCCCTTCCACGGGATGCCATGACCGTGATCGAGCTCCAGAATCCACTTGGCGACGTTGTCCAAAAAGTAGCGATCGTGCGTCACCGCGATGATCGTGCCCTCGTAGCGCGAGAGGTGTTGCTCCAGCCAGGTGACGCTTTCGGCATCGAGGTGGTTCGTCGGCTCGTCGAGCAACAGGATGTCGGGCTTTTTCAGCAACAACCGGGCGAGGGCGATGCGTCGGCGTTCGCCGCCGGAAAGATGATCAACGACCTGGTCGGAGGGCGGGCAACGCAGGGCGTCCATCGCCATCTCGACCTGCGGGGCGACGTCCCAAGCGTTGAGCGCGTCGATTTTTTCCTGCAACTCGCCTTGTTTCGTCGTGATGGAGTCGCGTTCGGCATCGTCCTTGGCGTTGTCGATTTCGTCCCACGTTGCGTCGTAGGCTTTGGTGAGGTCGGTGAGGTGTTGCACGCCCTCCTCGACGCACTCCCGCACGGTTTTGCCGGCGGTGAGCTGCGGCTCCTGTTCGAGGAGGCCGACGGTGTAGCCGGGCTCGAAGTGGACTTCGCCGTCGAACTCCTTGTCGCGACCGGCGAGTAGGCGCATGAGCGAGGATTTGCCGGAGCCGTTAAAGCCGAGCACGCCGATTTTAGCGCCGTAGTAAAACGACAGCGAGATGTCGCGGAGGATTTCCTTGCGCTCGATCTTCTTCGATACGCGCATCATCGAGAAAATGATCTTGGGTTCGTCGGGCTTGGCCATGGGTGCATGGAAGCCGCGCGGCCGGCGGGGTCAAGGGGGACGAAATCCCGGCGGGGCGCCAAATAATCACGTCCGCCTCGGCACCTGGGGCGTTGCAGCCTTACTCTCCTCTTGCATGAATGCCCTACCCCTCTCCCGATCAGTTCCTTGCTTGATGCTCTTCGGCTTCTTCGCAGCCACGCTGGGCGGCTGCCAGAATCAGGCTGCGCGTTCCGCCAAATCCGAGCCGCTCCGCGCCATGGACAACCACGTCGATGTGGAGCGCTTCATGGGCGACTGGTATGTCATCGCCCACATTCCCACGTTCATTGAGACGCAGGCCTACAACGCGGTTGAGCGCTACGAGCTCGCTCCCGATGGCACCGTGGCGACCACGTTTTTCTTTAACAAGGGCAGCTTCGATGGTCCGCTGAAGACCTATACGCCGCGCGGTTTCATTCACAACCGCGAGACCAACGCCGAGTGGCGCATGCGCTTTGTGTGGCCGTTCAAGGCGGCCTACCTGATCACGTATTTGGATAAAAACTACGAAACAACCGTGATCGGCGTGCCTGATCGCGACTACGCCTGGATCATGGCGCGCACGAAAACCATCCCGGAGGCACGTTATGCGGAGTTGGTCGATCTCCTGGCCAAAACCGGCCACGACGTTTCGAAACTACGCCGCGTGCCGCAGCGGTAAACGGATCGGAAGATAGGAGCCCGTTTACGGGCGATGAGCGGCAGATGAAGGCGTTTGGCTTACGGACGTCCAACATCGCCCGTAAACGGGCTCCTACCTTTTCGAACCTTCAAAACGTGCGGCCGGCGGCGATCTCCTCGGGCAGCGGTTCGCCGTTGGCTTCAAGGATGCGGCGGGCTTGCGGTGCAAGGTCTTCGGCGGGCACCTCGATGATTTGCCCGTCACGATATTGGATGATCGGCAGACCAAAACGAAGATTCTCCAAGACGGCATCGGCGTAGGCCTTGCGCATGGCACGCATGGAACGGCGGGTTTCCTCATCGGGCGTGAAGGCAATCGGCTCTTCGAGCAAACCGTCCTTTGGCTCATCAGTCATAAACGTGACACTGGCGGCCTGCTCAATTTTCGCAAGCCGGCCGGCATCGCTGATTTTGAACACACCCTCCTGCTCCTCAGCCACTAAGTGCGGCTGATCGAAGGTGTTGTCATACAATCGCCAATGGCTGAGGAGCGGACGGTAAAGGGTGGCCAGATTGCGAATGCCTAGGTGAAACCGCCTCTGCTGCACTTCTTCCGGAATATCGTGGCCACCTTTAGCCACGCGTTGCCGAACTCGCTGTCGCGTGATGCCCAGTTGTGGAATCCACAAAAAATCCATGCGGATACGATACCCTGCCGCGCGCATCTCGCGCAGCAACGGCGCGTAGGTCCGTCCCGAAAGCGTCGTTTCAAACGCGAAATCCACCCGCAGCGCGGTGAGTTCACGCAATCGCCGCAACATGATTCTCCCCGCCTCGAACGCGGCCGTATCGGGTGCAAACGGCGACAAGCCCGCCGCAATCATATCGGCGTTCACAAACTCCCGCGTGCGCATTTCCTCCGGCAAGAAACGGCGGGCGTAAGTCGTTTTGCCCGCACCGTTGGGGCCCGCGATCACGAAGAGATTCGGCATGCCAACGACGCTGGACCGCTTACGGCCGGGTGGCGAGTTCGAGCGCGGCGAGGTGCGCCATCGCATCGGCCGCACTCGCCCCACACATCTCTTGCGTGGGCCGCAGGCTCGCGCAGAACGCCGGGCGTTCGGGCGTGCCGAAAATCGCGCAGCGCATGTCGGGCAAGAGTTGCACGCAGCGCTCACCCGCTTTCTTGCCCTGCGGCATGCCGGGAATTGGCGTGGTGATCGAAGGCGCGATACAACACGCGCCACACTTAGGACGGCAGTTCATCTCAATTCATCCCGGCTCGCCTCAGCGCAATTGCAGGAAGACTTTCGCGCCTTTCGCATCGGGCGCGGGGGGCGTGAGGAAGAGCCGACCGGCGTCGATCTCGCCCCCGGCCAGCAAGGCATCCCGCACGTTCTGGGCGCGTGTGTCGGCAAGCTGGCGGAGGTCGTCTTCGGAGACCGGGATGCCGGCGGCCAGGGCGCGACGGGCATCGGCCAACGCGAGGGGCGGCGCCGCGCCTTCGGCTGTGGCGGCTGCAGGGCCGGCGGGGGAGCCCGGAAGAACCACGACCGGCGCGATCACGGGAGCTGGCTTGGGCTTGGGTTTAACCGGAGTGGGATCGATTCGGGTGTCGAATACCCGGCCGCGACGCATGACCGTCTGGGACTTCGCCTTGGGTTGCGTCTGCGGCAACGGCTCGAAACGGGGCAGCGGAGCTTGCACCGTGCCATCGGCCGAGATCGGGACCTGGCCTGCCGGGTAACGCTCGGCGACAAAGACGCCGACGATGCGCGCCTCGTCTTCGGGCGACACGGTGATTTCAGCCGCTGGCGGGGTGTTCGGGTCCAAGGCGCGCAACTCTTCCCAACGGCGGAAACGCACCTGCCGGGTGAGAGTGTTGTCCCTCATCGCCGCTAGATCCGCATCGGCGTCGTAACTGCCGGTGATGTCGAGGTTCAACGCGGGCCGGCCTTTAAGCGCCTTGCGCAGGGTGTCGATTTTCTTGAGTTCGCTAGGCAGCGGGGTCGGTGCGCCCAGCAAAAAATCCTGAAACGCCAATTCATCGCCACCGCCGCCAAACGCCGCGCCGATGAGCGAGAACGGCGACGTGGCGGCCTTTAGGAGGAGATTGGTCAGGACAGTGATGACGACGCGGTTTATCTTGAATTGCGGATCGTCGAGACTGCCTTTCACGGGCAGGTCGATGACGATATTGCCGTCCATGTCCTTGAGCAGGGCGACGCCGAGACGCACGGGCAGCTTGGTCGCCTCCGGGCTGTTGGTGGGCGCGCCCAGGGTAAACTGCTTGAGCGTGACGACGTTCTCGGTGTCGAGCCTGCGCTCGGTCAGGCGGGCCTTCACATCGACGGCGAGGCCGCTGCGCGAGAGTTCGTAACCGGCGTAGGCGCCCACGTAGGGGGAAAGTGGAGACAGGTCGACGTTCTTCACGTCGATGACAAGTTCCGTGAGCGCGCCGGGAGCGAGCGTGGCGGCCTTGGCATCGAGTTTGCCGGTGAGCGCGACCGAGCCGGTGGCGTTGACCTTGCCGCGCAGGTTGACATCGGCGCGCGTGGCGTCGGCCGACGACGAGCCCGAGATCGTGCCGGAGAATTGATCAAGCGCGATGCGGGCGGCGGGTTTGATCGAGCGGTCGGCGAAGGTGACGGAGCCGTTGGCGAGCGTGAACTTGCCGAGCGACCAAATCGGCGCCGGACCGGATGAAGCGGCGGGAGCGGACGAAGCAGACGACGCGGCGGGCGGTGGGAGCGCGACGACCGCGTCGCCGGTCGTCGCCGAAGCGGGTTGCTGGCGCAGGATGGTCGCGAGGTTGGTCGTTTTATCGGCGTTGATGGCGAGGCGGGCCGAGGGGTTGACCAGGCTGATCTCGGCGATGTGGGCCGTGAGCGGCTCGGAAAGCGCATCGATGCCGCGAACCGCGAACTGGGTAAACGACACGAAGTCCTCGGCCTTGGCACCGTCCACCAACGCGAATTTATCGACCATGACATCGCCTTGAAAGCGGGCGACGGGGCCCGCGAGGCGGGCTTTGCCGTCGATCGACACCGTGCCGCTGGCGATCTTGATATTGAGCATGGGCTCGACGTAGGGCGTCGCGCCGGCGAGGGGGAGCGCGTCAACCTTTACGGAGACGTCGGCGGAGAGCGGGTCGCGCGTCGCGGTGCCTTCGAGGTCCACTGTGCCGCCAGGCAACAGGGCGATCGATACGTTCAACGCGACAGGCGCGGCCGGTTCGGCGAGGGAGACGTTTTTAACCGACACGTCCAAACGCCCGATGTTGTTTTTAGTGGGGGTGGGCGTGGTGCGATCTTCGATGTCGATGGCCAGACCGGTGAGCGCGAACTCGGCGAGTTTGACATCGGGCAGTGTTAACACCGGCGCAGGGGTTGTAATCGTCGACACGGCGGGTGCGACAGGCGCGGCGGGCGGGACGGAGGTGGCGGAGGCGGCGAGCAGCTTAAGCAGGTTGATCGAGCCGTCTTTTTCGCGGACCACGGTCAGGCGTCCGCCGTCGAGCGCGATGCGTTGGATGGTCGCGGAGGGCTTTAGTCCGTCGGCCGACAATCCTTCGATGATGAACGAGGGCAGGTCGATGAGCGGCGTGGTGGTGCCGCGCGCGGCGACTTGCAGCCGGGAGAGCTTGATGACGGCGTCCGTCAGCGTGAGTTGACGCGAGCCTTCAGCCAAGTCGATGGAGTAGCGCCCGGCGATGTCGAGCGATCCGTCGAGGAGGTCGGCGTCAATGAGATCCGCGTAGTAGGGCGCGTATTTTTTCAGCGCGATTTTGCCCACGCTGAACTCGCCGACGGAGCGCACCGGGTCGATGGAAACGGTGCCCCTCCAGGTGAATGTTTCGCCGCCCTCGGTCACTGCGGAAAACTCGTAAGGTGCCTTCGGATCGCCGACCGTGAGGAAGTTCCTGAGCTTGAACGTGAGCGGCCCGACATCGGTCGCAAACGGTTGCCCGCGACCGCCGTCCACAAACGCGAGGGCGGCCGAATTCACCGCCAGCGAAGCAATGCGAATGGGACGCGGTTTCGACGGCGCCGGCTCCGACGCGGCGGAGGTCTCGGCAGGCGACGGGAGCAGATCGGCGAAGTTGAACGTGCCGTCATTTGCCCGGACCACACGTTGGGAAAACCCGTCGAGCGTGATCTCTTGAAAACGCCACTCGCCGGTGAACAACGAAGACGAGTCGAAGTTCACAAACAGGCGCTTCCAGCTGGTGAACGGGCGCGCGTCACGGTCTTTGACCGCAAGACCTTCGATGGTGATCGAGAGCACAAAGGGATTGAGGCGAACCGTGTCGATGGTGACCTCACGGTTCAGCGCCGCCGAGAGGTGCTTCATCGCTTGAGCGCGTAGAATCGGCGGAAGTCCGAAGAAGCCGAACAGTAACAAACCCGCGGCAACACCGGTGAGTGCCAGCCAGCGGCGGCGCCGTTGGCGACGAAGGCGTTTTTCTTGGGCGACGATGGCTGATGCGGGCGTGTGCGACGACATGGCGAGTGGGAAAACGTGATTCGTTAAAAAGCAAAAAGCCAGCAACGACCCACCGCCGCCGCGCACGCACCAGCAGAGGCGACCGCCACGTCGTCAGGTTCCGATGTGGGAGCGAGCTTGCTTTCGATGATTGGTTTTCGCGAGCAAGCTCAATCCTAGGTTGAACCGACGGTCAAAGCCCGGCGAGCACGGCCTTCAGCTGCGCGGCGTGGTCCTTGGTTTCAACCTTGTCGATCACCGCTAACACGGTCCCGTCCTTGGCGATCACATAGGCGGCGCGCGCCGGACCTTCGTAGGTTTTACCATACATCGATTTCTCGACGATGGAATCGGTCGCCTTGGCGAAGGCGTCGTCCGGGTCGCTCGCGAGCGTGTAGGTGATTTTTTTCTTCGCCGCGTATTTCAGATGCGATCCACAGGTGTCGCGGCTCACGGCAACGAGATTGTAACCGAGTTCGGCAAACTCGGCGGCATGCTCGGCAAGCGAGTCGTTCTGCTTATCGCAGGAGCCGGTGTTGTTCTTCATGTAAACCGACACGATGGTCGGCTGGATGAGCAGATCCTTGAAGAGGACCTCGGATTCGGCGCCGTTGCGGACGACCTTCAGCTTGAAGTTGGTTTTGAGCTTTTTACCGGTAGTGATCATGGCTCGGCGAATGAGCGGGTAAGCCCCACGACGTCAACGCGTGCGGCGTGTTTTCGCCTCGCCGGCGGCTCAGATGTGCTTCGAGTCGTCGGCGTCTTTCGCCACGTAACCCGACTCTTGGCGCTGGTGGTTCACGGCGTTTTTCTTGAGATAAGCCGCGTAAACGTCCTCGGCCGTCATGCCGAGCGTCTGCGCGAGCGAGACGAGAAAGTGGAAGAGGTCGACGACTTCGACCTTGGCATTCTGCTCGTCGAATTTCTGGTATTTGGCCCACCACTTCCAGGGAACGCTATCGATCAGCTCGGCGGTTTCTTGCTGCATGGCGCGCGTGTAGTTGAGCACCCACTTCGTCTTTTCCTCTTCGGTGGCGGGCGGGAGGACCACGCCAATGCGTGCGTTGAGCGCCTCTTGCATGCGGAAAATTTCTTCGAGTTTGTCCATGAGGCCGCGAGGTTTGGCGGACCCGCACGATGGATCAAGGGGCAAGTAAGCGCACCGCTCGATCAACCCAACCACACGATGCTCGCGAAACGACGGCGAACTCGAAACAGAGCTCCCTAAACGCCCGATAACGGCTAGCCCGCGTCTCAGTCGTTTTATTAACGACTCTTCCGTCAGGCTGATCCGCCGCAAATCTCCTGTGGTTTCCCCCTCGTTGCCCCTTTAAATTAACAGTTGCTCCACGGGCGCAAATACGCGACTTTTGGAACTTGTTGCCCGTGTCGAGCGCTCACGCGCCCCGCGGCAACTCCTCCTCGCAGTTCCCGCCCTCTGCGGTGAGCGCGAGTTAACCCACAGATAAACAAAGACATGTCAGATACATCAACGTCCGGCAGCACGCCCTCCGAGGCCCCTGCCGCGACCGCCGGTGCGCCCACAGCGCCCGCCGCCGATTGGGGTGCCGCTTCCGGCGCCAATCGCGGCTCGGGACTCGCGCGCGGCAAACGCGTCAGCAGTCCGGCCGCTTCGGCCAACCCCAGCAACACCACCGTCACTGGCTCCTACCAACCCTCCGCCGTCCAAGTGATTAAGGCGGAGACCGAATACCAGAACCCGTTCGCCGCTTCGACCCCCGTCGCTTCGGTCCCGGTTGTTGCCCCATCCGCGGAGGCTCCCGCCCCCGCTCCCGTCGCGCCCATCGCGCCGGTCGTCAAACCCACTGCTCCCGCCCCCAAAGCCGAGCTCAACATCCTTCCTCCTGCGGAAGTGAAACACCCCTCCCAAAGCTGGGAGACCCCCGCGTTCCCCTACGAGGGCAACGCTCCCGTCGCCAAAGCGCCCCAAGCGCCAAAAGCCTCGGCAGCCGCAGGGACACCGTCGCCCCTCGATGAGGAGCGTCCCGTGTTCCGCCCCGTGCGTCGTAGCGAAGTTCCCATGCTGGAACGCGCTCCGGACGCCAGTGGCAACGCACCGCGGGCCGACACCCGTGGCGGTCAACGCGGCGGTCAGCGCGGCGGTCAAGGCGGCCGTGGCCGTGGCCGCGAAGGCAACAATCGTCCGCAGCAACAGCCGCGCGACAAACGCCCTCAGCAACCCCGCGATCAAAATCGCCCCGCGACCCCGGCCAGCGCGCCGGTCAGCGGCGGTCTTCAGCCCGCCAAGAAACCAGGGATTTTCGGCTGGGTGAAAGGCCTCTTCGGCACCATGCCGCCGGAAGCCGGTAAGCCGGCTCTTCCCGACGCTCCTGGCGCCCCGGTTCCCTCCCAAGGCGGCGAACGTCCCGACGGCACCCGCCGTCGCCGCCGTCGTGGCGGTCGCGGTCGTTCCGGCGGTGGCGTCGGCCCTCAAGCCGGTGCCCCCGGCGGTCCGCAAGGTTCCGCCAACCCCGCTCAAAGCCATGGCCAGGGTCATCCCTCGCATGGCCACGGCGGCGGCGAACATCGCCCCCAGGGCCAAGGCGGCGGCGGTCGCCGTCGTCGCGGTGGTCGCGGTCGCTCCGGCGGCGGCGGTCCAACCGGCCCGGCTGGCGGCGCAGGCGGTCAGGGCGGCGGCCATCGTCATGATGGCGGCGGCTCCGGCATGCCGCCCTCCGCTTAACGTAGGGCCTGACCTCGTGTCAGGCCGCTCCCTTTCGAGTTAAACCTTGCCAAGGGCTTCAACGCCCCGCGCATTTCAAAGGCGTTCGTTTCACTACGAACGCCTTTTTCGCGTCCAGGTTTTTCGTAGCCGCGAGCACCCGCGAGTGGTCCGTATTCCTTCGTCCCTCCTTTTCACTCCCACATGTCCGATCTCATCGTCCACGGCGGCAAGCCCCTCACCGGCACCATCACCCCTTCCGGCAACAAGAACTCCGTCCTGCCCATTTTCTGCGCCACGCTGCTCACCGACGAGCCCGTCACCCTGCGCAACGTCCCCGACATCACCGACCTCAATAAACTGGTAGCCTTCTTCCAAGAGCAGGGCTCGCAGATTGAATGGAACCGCGAGCTCGCTGAGATGCGCGTCTGCCACGCTACGTTTAAGAGCACGCTCGCCAACGACGAGCTCCCGCAGGACATGCGTTCCACCGTCCTGCTCTACCCCGCCCTCCTCAATCGCCTCCGCCAAATCGCCATCCAGGCCAACACCAAGGGCTGCTCCCTCGGCGTCCGCGAAATCGACCCGCACCTTGAAATCCTCTCCGTCCTCGGTGCGATCGTAAACGAAGGCGACCCGCTCGTCATCGCGTTGCCCAAGGGCTTTAAAGGTGCCCGCCACTGGTGCGACTACATGTCCGTCACCGTCACGGAAAATTTCGCCATGGCCGCCACCCTCGCTGAGGGCGAATCCACCCTTATCAACGCCGCCAGCGAGCCTCACGTGCAGGACCTCTGCGCCGCGCTCGTCGCCATGGGTGCCAAGATCGAAGGCCTCGGCACCTCGATGCTCAAGATCACCGGCGTCGAAAAACTCCACGGGGCCGACATCACCATCAACTCCGACTACCACGAGATCGTCACCTTCCTCGCCCTCGGCGCGATCACCGGCGGCGAGGTCCGCGTGACCAAGGCCCTTCCTCACCACTTCGACCTTATCAGCCGCGCCTTCAAAAAACTCGGCGTCATCATCGAGCACGAGGGCGACTCAGTGGTTGTCCGTCGCGGACAAAAGCTGGTCATCGAAACGCCCTTCACGACCAACCTGCTCCCGAAGATCGAAGCCGCCCCCTGGCCGTATTTCTCGGTCGATCTGCTCCCGCTGATGATCGCCCTGAGCACCCGTTGCGACGGCACGATCCATTTCTGGAACAAGGTCTACGAAAACGGTTTTTCCTGGATTCCCGAGCTGGCCAAGTTCGGTGCCCACGCCCTCGTGAGCGACCCGCATCGCCTGGTGATTTTCGGCAACCGACCGCTGCGTCCCGCCACGGTTGAGTCGCCCTACATCATCCGCGCCGCCGTCGCCCTCTACATGGTGGCCGCCGCGATTCCGGGTAGGTCCGTAGTGCGCCACGCCGAGATCATCAAACGCGCCCACCCCCGCTTCGTCGAAAACCTCCGCACCCTCGGCGCCGAAGTGGAGTGGAAGTAAAACCCAGAGTCGGAATCGGAGAGTTACACAGAGGGCACGAGAGGTGGCACAGAGGTCACAGGGTCCGATCCATAACCATCCATCGCCAACAACATCACGCCAACCTTATGGCCTCCCCTCACTCTGTGGGCTTGGCTCCGTGTCCTCTGTGTAACCTGCCTTAGAAAATCACCCGCATGCCTTCCCCCTCTCCCACTCCCTCATCCGACAATAAAGGCCTCGGCTACATCACCAGCACGCTCACCACGCCGGTCTCCTCTGCCGAAGCCGCGTTGCGCCCGCTGTCCTTCGCCGACTTCACCGGACAACCCAAGACCGTCGAACGCCTCCAGGTCATGGTCGGCGCCGCCAAGCGCCGCGGCGATCCGCTCAACCACATTCTGCTCTCCGGACCGCCCGGCCTCGGCAAAACCACCTTGTCGTTCATCCTCGGCCACGAGATGGGCCGCAACGTCCGCGTGACCTCCGGACCCGTCGTCGAAAAAGCCTCCGACCTCGCCGGCCTCCTCACCAGTCTCGAAGAAGGCGACCTGCTCTTCATCGACGAGATCCATCGCATCCCCAAGACCGTCGAGGAATACCTTTACAGCGCGATGGAGGACTTCCGCCTCGACATCATGATCGACCAAGGTCCCAACGCCCGCAGCGTGCGGCTCTCGATTCCACGTTTCACGTTGATCGGGGCGACCACCCGCGCCGGTTTGCTGACCGCCCCGCTCCGCTCGCGTTTCACGCTGCAAACGCGGCTCGACTACTACGACATCCCCACGCTCATCGGCATCGTCACCCGCAGCTGCGGTTTGCTCCAAGTCCCCATCGACGAGACCGGTGCCCGCGAAATCGCCACCCGCTCCCGCGGCACGCCCCGCATCGCGAATAACCTCATCAACTTCTGCCGCGACTACGCCCAGGAACGCGCCCAAGGCAAAATCACCCAAGCCACCGCCGCCGCCGCGCTGGAGCTCCTGGAGATCGACGCTGCGGGCTTGGATGAGATGGACAAACGCGTGCTCCGCGTAATGGCCGAAAACTACAAAGGCGGCCCCGTCGGCCTCGGCACCATCGCCGTCGCGGTGGGCGAAGAAGCCGAGACCCTCGAAGAAGTCCACGAGCCTTTCCTCATCCAAGAAGGTTATCTCATGCGCACGCCCCAAGGCCGCATGTTAACCGCCAAAGGCTACGCCGCCATCGGCCTAAAATCCGCCACCGGCGGCGACCAGGGCTCGCTGTTATAACCATCCAGAAATCATTCTCAGCTCGCCGTTTTGCTTCGACTGCCGACTTGTCAAAAAACACCAAAACACGGCCAGTCCCCGTCCGACTTGCGCCCCCGCCCGGCGCCCTTGACGAATACGGCATGCGAACCATCCATGTTCGAGTGAAGAATCCGCCCTCGTTCGGCTTATGATCTGACTGTGATCACAGAGATCAAGATTTGCCCTTTGGCCGACCTGTGGATCGATAAGTGAGATCTTGAACGAGCCTATCGACAAGCGGGCGGCAACTTACAACGTAGGGAGATCGACTGACTCCCACGGCCAAACGAATCAACGCCGACAAAACCCATCTTTGGAAAGCGGACATCGCCGCGTCGGTTGACCAGTTCAATCGCTGGTTCATGGAATTCGCCCCGGTGGCATTTCGCTCCACTCGCGTAAAGACGACCGAGCACGTCAAAAAGGCCCTCCTTGCGACCCGCGATCTGCGCGACGTCGATGTTGTCACTCTGCGAGCGAACCCCGGGGTTTTACCCACGCTGCGCATGTGCACAGCTCCGCCGCTCGCAGTTGATCGCCTTATTGGTCTGGCGAGCGCCAGTAAGTCTTTCATCGGCTCGATGGAAGAGGGGAAACTGGCCGCTCGTATGGAGGCCGAACTCGTGGATCAAAACCTTGGCAAGATCTGTGGCGTGCTGATCAAACTACGGGATCGTGATATTTTCCCGTGGCTCGATGCGGGCAAGGTTCCGACCGAGCATGAGCGTGATCGGGCTGCCTCGGTGGTGGCGGATCGTTTGTGCAGTGCCGTGGCCAATCCCATCGTGCGTAATGCGCAGGAGCAACGGCAGCTGAAGCTAATCGGGGAGTGGTTGGAGGCACGAGGCTATCGGAAACAAAGTCATCCCCCTGATCAGCCGCTGACCAAGATGGTGCCGGGCACTTACACTTTCCGCCTGAATCTCGCGGTTGGCGATACGCTCAAGGTGAACATCCCTGTGGATGTCGTGGTTCAGCCCGAGAAGCTGCGCAAGGGGCAGTTGCCGATTCTTATCGAAGCAAAATCCGCCGGTGATTTTACGAACACCAACAAGCTTCGCAAGGAAGAGGCCACCAAGATTCATCAGCTACAGGCCGCTTACGGAAAGGACGTGCAATTTATACTGTTCCTTTGCGGATACTTTGGGGGTGACTATCTTGAATATGAGGCTGCCGAGGGTATTGATTGGGTGTGGGAACACCGAATCGACGACCTCGCCAAACTTGGGCTTTGATCATGGTCGCGTTCGACGAAAATCCCGCAGAGGTTCGCCGCCTGATCGTTCAAGGGGAGATCGATGCCCGAAAAACGGCGGCGGAGCGCAATAAGTTGGGTCAGTTTGCGACGCCTCAGGCTCTCGCCTTGGATATCACTCGTTATGTCGCGTCGCTCAGCGAGCCCAAGGGGAAGAAAATACGTTTCGCGGATCCGTCCGTCGGGTCCGGCAGTTTCTTTTCGGCGGCGCTCACGGTTTTCGGATCCAAGAGAATCGCCTCCGCTGTGGGCGTTGAGCTTGATCCTGCGTTTGCCGAAGCGGCCGGCAACCTTTGGAAAGAATCCGGGCTTGAGGTAATTCTGGGCGATTTCACCCGAATCGTGGGAGGCCACACCGTGCCGGCCGCGCCGAATGTTGTTTTGGCCAACCCGCCCTATGTCCGCCATCATCACCTGCCCCGTGAGGAGAAGCAGCGTCTGCAAAATCTCGTTTTAAGCCTCACCGGCCTGCACGTGAACGGGCTTGCGGGACTATACGTTTACTTTTTGTTGCTGGCGACCGCGTGGATGGAGTCCGACGGGGTCGCGGCGTGGTTAATCCCGTCCGAGTTCATGGATGTAAATTACGGCGCGGTGCTCAAAAATTTTCTCACCGATCGGGTTACTCTGGTGCGTATCCATCGGTTCGACCCTGCCGACATGCAGTTTGGCGATGCGCTGGTGTCTTCGGTCGTGGTGGTTTTCAGGAAAACTCCGCCCGCAGCCGACCACGCAGCAGAGTTTACCTTTGGGGGTGCGATGGCCACGCCGCAGGCCTGCGAACGCGTTTCACTTGCCCGCCTGCGCGGGTCGCGGAAGTGGACGGTGTTTCCGGCCCATTCGAAAAATGATCGGCGCGCATCGGGCGTCACCCAAGGTGTGATCCTCGGGGATTTGTTCCGCGTCCAGCGTGGCATCGCCACCGGGTGCAACGAGTTTTTCGTCTTGGAACATGCCGAGGCCCGTCGATTGGGCCTTCCCGAGAAATATCTTCGGCCGATTCTACCCAGTCCGCGGAACCTTAAGACTATGGTTATTGAGGCCGACCCTGAGGGATATCCGCTTCTTGAGCGTGCCTTGTGCGTGATCGATTGCGATCTCCCCGAGGCTCTAGTGGTCGCGAAGTATCCCAAGCTCTGGGCTTATTTGGAAACAGCACAGGCACTCGGGCATCGGGAGGGTTATTTGGTAACCAAGCGCAGCCCTTGGTATAAACAGGAGCAGCGTGATCCTGCACCGTTTTTATGCACCTACATGGGGCGCGGATCTGATCACGTGAAACCATTTCGTTTTATCTGGAATCGGTCGCGGGCCATTGGAACCAATCTCTATCTTATGCTGACCCCCAAGGGCAGCCTTGCCGCAATGTTGCAACGCCATCCCGAGCGCGAGGCTATCATTCATGAACTTTTAGGCCACGTGACGGGACATGAACTCCGGGGCGAGGGGCGTGTTTACGGAGGCGGACTTAATAAAATCGAACCGAGCGAATTGGCGCGTATCTCCGCGATACAATTAGTGAATCTCTGGCCTGAGTTAACCGCCCTAGTGCCTGTGCAGCGGGAGCTTTTCGATCCATTGGTGCCGAACTGATTTTCTCACTCGTCGCATGGATTAAAGTTTGTCTCCCGGTCGGTCGAGACAATGGGGGCCGATTCCAAAAGGGACTAGCGGTGTTTTCGTGTTTTTGCACGCACCGGAAAACAGCCCGATCTCGCTCGCTCAATCACCGCTTCGTTGTATCTGGCGGCTACTCCATTGCACCCGGCGGGCTTTACCCATCAAATCACCAAGGCGCCTGGAATACCCTGGTCCATCGTGGCGAGTCTCGCGCCGTGAGCCTCCGCCACATTTAGAAGGTGCCCATCCCCCACGGCGGCTGCTGTTTTCACCCATCCTGGCAAATCTTTGACGCGGCTCGCATCGGACACAAAGGTTAGGCGGGCTTTTCCCGGCACAAATCCGGCGATGACCTTTTTGGCCGTCGCCATTTCGTTGATGTATTTTCCGAGCAATGCGACGCGCACAAAACCCAGCTCGGTGTGCGGGCACAAAAGAACTTCGTCCGAGGCCGCAAGACCTCCCAGCCATTTTTCAGCCCGCCGGTGTTCGCTATGGCCGGTGATCAAAGCCGCCAGCGCGATATTCACGTCGATCAGGTATTTCACGGGAAATCCGCAAGCAGTTCTTTGACGCGGGCGGAGGTCAATTCGGGGGTGCCGGGCGGCGTGTGCACCACCAGAGAACCCGTCACCTTTGAGCGGTGCAACTTAGGCGCGGGCGCGACCTTGAAAGAGGGGGTCAAAACGATGTCCCCGCCGTTGACGCGGCATGAGAATTTCATCCCCGGCTTTAGCCCCAGCCGCCGCCTAGCACTTGATGGCAAAACGATCTGTCCTTTGCTCGAAAGTGTCGTAGTCATGTCTTACTGTCTTACTGGCTCCATGTATGTCAAACGGCTTCAACCTCGCAGCCCTTCGCCGCTGATTAGCCTGAAGGTAGCAATCCGAGGGAGGCAGGCCGCTCGATGCTGTATTTTACGGGAGCGAGCCCATCGAGGCCATGTTAGTTGCGTATACATCCGAAAGCAGCCTTCACCTTTACCCTCCGATCATCGCCACACCCTCTCCTACACTCATAGCCCCATGAGGCTACCCCTCGCTCTCATTTTCATCTTCGGCCTCGCGCTTGTCTCCACCGCGGGCGCCCAAACGGTTTCCTCTCCCCGCCCCACTGACCGCGCCCGCGTGCGGGTCGTGGCCATTCCCGACGCCGTCAACGCCTCCGGCCCGCGCCTCAAGGTCCTCCGCACCGACGCCAACACCCCTCTTCGCGCCGGCACCGCTTGGCTCTGGTCCGGCGAACCCACCGAGCCGCCCGCCTCCTACTACGCCGATCTTCGCAAAGCCGGTCTCAACGCCGTTCGCCTTATCCTCTTTGACGTCTGGATCCACGAGGAAGGCTATAACCGCTACGATTGGAATGACGCCGACTACCGCCGCGCCCAACTCTCCCGCCTCGAGCGCGCCGTGAACCACTGCTCCGCGAACGGGCTCTACGCGATCATCAACGCCCACAACCGCGTACCCGGCACCGCCCCCAAATACGACGAACCGCTCAACACCGGTCTCTGGCGCGCCGTCGCCCCGGCCTTCGCCCGCCGCACCCATGTCCTCTACGAACTCGCCAACGAGCCTCTCACCGGCCCCGGCCGCGACGGCGTGCTCGATCCCGACGCCACCCGCACGCTCGACGCCCTCGTCCGCGTCCACGCCGTCGCCCGCCATCTCGCCCGCGACACCCACCTGATGATCCTCACCCCGGCCGGCATCTCCGGCTGGGGCACGCTCACCGCGATGCCCAACCTCGTCCGCGCCTTCGAGACAAAATCCGGCCCGCTCGACTGGTCCAAAACCTCCGTCGCCTACCACCTCTACCACGCCGACGTGAACCTCTTCCCCGCCGCCGAAAACCTCCGCGCCCTCCACGCCGCCTACCCCGGCTGGCCCTCGGAGAATAATTTCCCCGCCGGCTACTCGGGCGAAAAACTCGGTCTCCAACCCGGCGACAACGAACGCTCCGTCAGCTACGGCTCCGACGAATTCATCCTGCAAACGTGCGAACGTCTCGGCCTCGGCTGGAGCCAGTGGCAGATCAACGGCCCCGATCAATTCCACCGCAACTGGCCGTTCCTCTGGTCTGACGCCGTTGCGAAAATCTACACCTGGAAACCCGACCCCGTCCGCTAATATCTAGTGTGGTGCACGTGAAATAATGAATCATATCCGAAATTCAATGCATCGGAGTTTTAGCCGCAAAGAGTCACAAGAAAGCGCAAAAACCAAAAACTACTGAGGTGGATCTCTGTTTTATTTGCGACTTTTGCGCCTTCTTGCGGCGAATCATATCCGTCTAAAAGTAACCCTGTGTTGCGCACCCATCCGTCTGCATGGATACGGCCAAGCGGTAGCTTATCCCACGCAACCGCTTGCGACCTCGCGCAGTCACGTTTTTCTGATGGGTGTCCGCTTCCATCGTCTCCATCGCCACCCGCACCGCCGCGCTCGCCCGGCTCGACGCCTTCCTCCCGCACGCCGGCCGCGACTACGCCGAACAGCGAAACCACGTGCGTCCGCCCGCGCACGCCAACGTCTCCGGCCTGTCCCCGTGGGTGCAGAAACGCCTCATCCTCGAATCCGAAATCATCGCCGCCGCCCAACAACTCCACGGCTTCTCGGCCGCCGAGAAATTCATCCAGGAAGTCTATTGGCGCACCTACTGGAAAGGCTGGCTCGAACAACGCCCCGAAGCCTACACTCGTTATCGCGCCTCCCTCCCGCGCGAGCGCGACGCCCTGAGCGGTGAACGTCTTTCAACCTACGAAGCCGCCATCACCGGACGCACCGACCTCGCGTGCTTCAACACCTGGGTGCACGAGCTCCTCGCGACCGGCTGGCTGCACAACCACGCCCGCATGTGGTTCGCCTCGATCTGGATTTTCACGCTTCGCTTGCCGTGGGAGCTGGGTGCGGGGTTCTTCGAAAGCCACCTCCTCGACGGAGACGCCGCCAGCAACACGCTCTCCTGGCGCTGGGTCGCCGGCCTGCAAACCGCGGGGAAAACCTACCTCGCCCGCGCCGACAACATCGCGAAATACCAAGGCGATGCCTCCGCCCCACTCGCCCACCAGCTCGCCAGCGAGGCCGTCGCCCTTCGCGAAGAGCCTTTGACCAAAATCGCCCTGCCCGCCCGCCCCACGCGCTGGAAAGAGAGTCTCCTCGCCTCGCCCGCCCACCGCCGTCTTGGCCTCTGGCTCCATCCCGAAGATCTCTGCGCCGAGCGGGGGAGCCTCGCGGACGCGCCGATTGCCGCGCTCTTCGCCGCCTGGCCTCTCACGCTTCCCGCTCGCACCGCCTGGAGCCCGTCCGTCACCGGCTGGACCCGCACCGCCCTCGACGACGGAGCCACCCGCGCCGCCGCGCATTTCCGTTGCCCCGTGCGGGCCGGCGAAACCGAAGCTTTGGCCGACACCCTTGCCCAATGGTCCCGTGATGAACGCCTCACCACCGTGCTTGCCTACGAACCGTCCGTCGGCCCCTGGCGCGATGAAGCCCGCGCGGTGGCCCATGCCTTGTCAGTCGAGGGCATACCCTTGATCTGGATACGGCGCGATTGGGATTCGTCCCTGTGGCCGCAAGCCGCACGCGGCTATTTTCCGTTTTGGGAATCCGTCAAGACACGAGCCGGATCGGCGGTCGGCGACACATCGCCCCGGAACGATTCGCGATCACGGGCGGCACCTTGCGAGTAAACCCTTTCGCCGTTAGGTGCCCGGAAACAACCGCCCCGATGGTCACCCGCGTTCCGACGCCTCCGGTTTCCGACGATTCCGCCCTCGCCGCTCTGCACCCCGAGCTGACCGCCTGGGTGCGTCGGCGCTTCGGCATGCTCTCGCCCGCGCAACAAGCCACGCTTCCCGAGATCCTCGCCGGCCGCTCCACCCTGCTCTCTTCTCCTACCGGAAGCGGCAAAACCCTCGCTGCGTTCCTCGGCGTATTCGACCACCTCGCTCGCGCCCATGACCGCGGCGAACTCCCCGACGGCATCGTCGCTGTGTATGTCTCCCCGCTGCGCGCCCTCGCCTACGATCTTCAAAAAAACCTCCAAACGCCACTCGCGGAGATCGGTTGGGAGTGGCTGCGCGTAGCCGCCCGCACGGGCGACACGACGCCCAAGGAGCGCGCCGCGCAGAAGCGCAAGCCGCCCCACATCCTCGTCACCACGCCCGAAAGCCTGACCTTGCTGCTAAGCCAGCCGGCTTGGCTGGGCGTTTTCCAAAGCACGCGCTTCCTGATCTTGGACGAACTTCACGCCCTCGCCGAAAATAAACGCGGCTCCCTCCTGATGGTCTCCGCCGAGCGCCTCGAACAAATAACCACCGGCGCGTCCAAGCCAAAGTGTAACCTGCAAGGTTACACTTTGGCTCGATCAGATTCATTGGTTCGAGTCGGGCTTTCGGCGACCGTAGCACCCCTTGAAACCATGGCGGCATACCTGACGGGACCGGGGAGACCGTGCCGCGTTGTCGAGGTGGGTGGACGTAAACCTGCGCGTATCGAAGTCTTTTCGCCTTTACGCTCCAATCCGTATCCGCCGGCCGGTTACACAGCCACCCGGGTGTTGCGCGAGCTCGGAGACTTGCTGCGCACCAAGCGCACCACCCTCGTCTTCACCAATACCCGCAGCGGAGCCGAATCCATCGGCGTGCAACTCAAGCAACTGCTGCCCGACCTCGCCGCCCGGATCGAGGTCCACCACGCCTCCCTCGACCGCGCCGTGCGCCTCGAAGTCGAAGATCGCCTCCAACGCGGCGAACTCCGCGCCGTCGTCTGCTCCACCTCGCTGGAAATGGGCATCGACATCGGCTCCATCGACCTGGTCGTGATGATCTCCGCCCCGAAAGGTGTCAGTCGCGCGCTTCAGCGCATCGGGCGCTCAGGGCACTCGCTCGGCGAAACCAGCCACGGGCTCCTCGTCGCCAGCAACATCAACGATCTCACCGAGTGCATCGTCACGGCCCGCATGATGGACCGGCGCGAACTCGATCCCGTAAAACTCCCGGAGAACCCGCTCGACGTGCTCGCGCAGCACCTCGTCGGCCTTGCGTTGTTCTCCTCCGTAACGACCGGCGAGGCGTTTGCCCTCGTGCGGCGCAGCCAGCCCTTTGCCACGCTGGCTCGCGAGCAGTTTGACCGCGTGGTGCGTTACCTGGAGGGCGGCGGCACTTCCCTCGAAACCAACTACCGCGAGGTCTTCGGCAAGATCCGCATCATCGATGGCGTGCTCACGCCGGCGACGCTGCGCACCGCACGCGATTATTACCAGAACATCGGCACCCTCTCGGCGGACCAGATGATTCAGGTTAAACTTAAGAGCCGCACTCTCGGCCAGGTGGAGGAGTCGTTCATGAAGCGCCTGAGCCCCGGCGACGTCTTTGTCCTCAACGGCCGCTGCCTGCGCCTCGTCGACACGCACCTGCTCACCGCCAAGGTGGTAGAAGCGAAATCCAGCCTGCCCACCGTGCCGCGCTGGAATGCCAACAAGATGCCGCTCGCCAGCGGACTCGCCGAGGAGGTCGTGCGCCTGCGCACGGCGCTTGCGCACCAACTGGCCGACCCAGAGGGCGCCGCAAAAGCCAACACGTTGTTGATCGACTCCTACGATTTATCACGCGGAAACGCCGAGGCGGTCGTGCGCCATTTTCAATTGCAGGCGCAGATCTCCGTCATCCCCACAGCGGAGTTTTTCCTCATCGAACGTTTTCCCGAAAACAACCTGCGCCACTACTTCTTCCATTCGCTACTCGGTCGTTCCGCCAACGACGCTTTATCCCGCATCGTCGCCCAACGCGTGCAAGCGACCAAGGGCGGCAACGCACTCGTCACCATCGACGATTACGGATTCATGCTCACGTTACTCGCCTTCCAAGACATGGATGAGGCGGAGCTGCGATCCCTCTTCCGCGTCGACGGAGCCGAGGATGCGCTGCGCCTCGCCCTGGCCGACGCCCCGCTCGTGAAATGGCAGTTCCGCGTCGCTGCACAGACGGGCTTGATGGTCCCGCGCCGGGTGCGCGGCTCCGAACGCGGCGGACGCGCCTTGCAGTGGAGCTCGGAGATCATTTTCGACGTCCTGCGCCGCCACGAACCGGACCATCCGTTGCTCGTCGAGGCGTATGCGGAGGCAACGCTCCGCTTCCTGGATACACCGCGGGCGCTGGGATTTCTTAATCAGGTGACATCGTTGCCCTGGAAACTCCTGACACTCGACCGCGTCAGTCCGTTCTCCTTTGGCGTTTATGTGAGCAAAATCAAAGAAACGCTCACTCTCGAAAATCCGGAGACCACGATCGAACGTCTCTTTCATTCCATGTATGGCGCTCTCGTCGAAAACCCGTCCGCCGCCACGCTGGCGCATCCGTCATCATGATCCGCTCTGAAATCCAGCCGGGCGTGTGGCTCGATAATCGCAGGGCCGTGTTTATTGAATCGCTGCGCCTCCTCGTGGTGAGCGATCTGCACTGGGGCTACTCTGAGAGTCACCGCTCCCGAGGCAACCTCCTTCCCGAATGGGGCGATGCGAAAATCGCCAGCGATCTCAATACCCTCATCGCCGACTATCAACCCGCCGAACTCCTCTGGCTGGGCGACTCGTTGCACACGATGGCCGGTCGCCTCGGCGCAGAGATGTTTCTCGATGCCTGCCCGGTGCCAGTGACGATTCTACCGGGTAATCACGACGCGCGTTGGAAAGCCGCACTTGGTCCCCGGTTCGTTTTGCGCGGCCGGTATGCGTTCCATCACGGCGACACTGCCCAGCCCCTTCCGCCTGGTGTGATCGAGATTATCGGCCACCACCACCCGGCTTTCAACTGGTGGGACGGTGCCGGCGCTCGCTTGAAACTGCCCGCGCTGGTGTGGGGCGCCCAACGCTGGATCATGCCGGCGTTTTCCCCGTGGGCGGCGGGGGCTCCGTGGAATAATGCCTTGGCGGAGGACGAAAAGCTCTGGGTGATCGCCCCGCAACGGCTTTTCGCCGTGACCCCCGAACTCCTGCGGCGTGCGCTTCAAGCCTGATACCGCTCGAGATGGCGCACCGCTTTTACCAAGATGAAAACGCCACCGTCTCGTGACCGCCGCTGGAGCCCCGCTCGACCCGGAGCCGCGTTCACTGCGCACGTTTCCCGCATAGGGCCAACCGGCGAGCTTTCGCTGCGCCGACGGCATTGGCGATAATGTCGTCCTCTCCGAACGCGACGCCGAAGGCCCGATCCAGCTGAAATTCACCGTCCCCTAAATCGTCCTTGCTTCACCCGCCCAATCCAAAGTGTAACCTGACAGGTTACACTTTGGATTGGGCGTTTCCGATGAAGGTGGCGAGGCAATCACCGCCATTGCCCCGACGGGTGATGTCCGACAGCGTCGCGTTTTCATGATTCCCTTTACCACGATTCTCACCCATCCCGGCGGCGCGCATAAAGACGAGTTTCTCGCCTGCAGCGTGCTCCTTGCCGTGCATCCAGTGACCATCGTGCGTCGCGAGCCTATGCCCGCCGATCTCGCCGACACCACCATCGCGGTGGTCGATGTGGGGCAGGTTCATGATCCCGCGCTAAACAATTTTGACCACCACCAACTGCCCAAGGATCACCCGCCCACGTGCTCACTGTCTCTCGTGCTTCAACACCTCGGACTCTACGACGATGCGCGCCAGTTCTGCGACTGGGTGGAACCGGCCGAGTGGTTCGACTGCCGAGGTCCTGTAGAAACCGCCCGCTGGCTGGGCGTGGATCGCAACATCGTCAGCAAGCTCCACTCGCCCATCGACGGCACGTTGCTCCGCCGCTTCGCGCAAAGCTCTCAACTGTCCCCCGGCGAGCCACTCTGGGAAATCATGCGAATGCTGGGCGAAGACCTGCTCACCTACGTGCGCTCCCTGCGCGCGCGCCTCGACTTCATCGCGCGCCACTCGGAGCTGTGGACACTCGACCACATCGCCGGCGCGCCCTGTGCGCTGTTTCTCCCGCGCACCGATCCGATGCCCGACGAACCTTCAGCCGCGATCGAGCGCTACGTAGAAAGCCGCGGCCTCGGCAGTCGCGTGATCGGGCTCATCTCCCCCGATCGCCGCAGCGGCGGCTATGGACTTTCCCGTCATCGGGACAGCGCACGCCTCGACTTCACGCGCATCGCGGGAGAACCCGACATTCACTTCGCGCACGCCCGTGGCTTCGTGGCGAAAACCTCGGCCACCGATCCCATCCGCCTGCGGAACCTGCTGGGCATGGCGGTGATCTCGAACTGATCAGCCCGCAGAAAAGCCATCACAGTGGGTGGATGGCAATCTCCGCGCGCAAGTTTTGTCCGGGTTGAAGGTGGGAGCGTCGCCGGAGGCATTCGCGCACGGGAACCCAGAGTAACCCGTTGCTGTGAAAAGGCGGGAGTCACAGTCCCGGACAGGAGGCGGAACCCTGCGCGTTTTATCGCCACAGTGACGGGATGGCCACGTTACACGTTGATAAGAGACGACCGCGGATCGCGATGGTTTCGACCCACGGCTACGTTGCCGCCGACCCGCCTCTCGGAGCGGCGGATACCGGCGGGCAAGTCGTCTACGTGATCGAACTGTCCAAGAAGCTCGCCCAGCTCGGCTACGAGGTGGACATCTGGACGCGACGTTTCGAGAAACAGCCTGAAATCGAGATTGTGAATTCCCGCGTGCGCATCTTCCGCGCTCGCTGCGGAGGAGAGGCATTTATCTCCAAGGAATACCTCAGCCACGAGCTCATGGAATGGTGCGAAAACGCCCTTCGGTTCATGGGCAAACACGGTCTCATCTACCAGTTCATCAACACCCATTACTGGGACGCCGGTGTCGCCGGCCTGCGGCTCGCGGAGGCGCTTAACATATCCCACGTCCACACACCGCATTCGCTTGGACTCTGGAAAAAACAGCAGATGGAGACCGATTATCCTGATCGCGCCGACACGTTCGATAAAGAGTTCAACTTCACCGAGCGCATTCGGCAGGAGACGATTATTTACCGCACCTGCAACCTCGTGGTGGCCACGACTCCGCCCCAGCTCGACTTGATTATCAGCGACTACGGCGTGGCGGCGGAGCATGTGCAGATGATACCACCCGGCTACGACGACAACCGGTTTTTTCCGGTCAGCGAAGCCTCCCGCCAGATGGTCCGAAAACGCTTCGGCTTCACCCAGCCGACCATCCTCGCCCTTGGCCGACTCGCGACCAACAAAGGCTATGACCTCCTCATCGAGGGCTTCACGGTCGTCGCCCGGCGCGACCCGCGCATCCGGCTCCACCTCGCCGTCGGCGGTGAAAAGATGGACGCGCAGGAAAAACACCTCCTCGCCGATTTGAAGAAGCGCGTAAAAAAACATCGGCTCGAAACACGCGTGAGCTTCGCCGGCTTTATCGCAAACGAGGACCTCGCCGACTACTACCGTGCCGCCGATCTTTTCGTTCTCAGCAGTCGCTACGAACCGTTTGGCATGACCGCCATCGAAGCGATGGCATGCGGGTGTCCGACCGTGGTGACGATTCACGGCGGTCTTTTCCGTGCGGTCACGTTTGGTCGGCACGCGTTGTTCGGCGATCCGTTCGATAAAGCCGACCTCGGCATCATGATGCTGAAACCATTCCGTCACCCCAGGCTCTGGAACCGCCTCTCCCGCATGGGCGCGCACAAGGCCCGCAGTCTGTTCACATGGACCGGCATCGCCCAGCAACTCATCAGCTTCACCGAGGGTCGGCCCATGCAGCGGGCGCTCAACGACACCGAGTGGGAGGAGCCCTGGAATGACGCCGACTAACGCGCCCGCTTTCCCACCTGCCCGACCATGAGCAACGGCAACATCCGTCTTTTTTGCAGCGACCTCGACAACACCCTGTTGGGCAACTCCGAGTCGGCGCAGCGCTTCGTTCGCACTTGGGAAGCGATTCCTGCGGATCTGCGCCCCCTCCTCGTCTATAACAGTGGTCGCCTCGTCGCCGATATGGTGCGGCTCGTTTCCGAGGGCAAGCTCCTGGCCCCCGACTACTACATTGGCGGAGTCGGCACGCGGATCTTCAATGGCCACACCGGCGAGGTAATCGACGCATTCTCCACGAAGATCAGCGAAGGCTGGGACCGCGAACGCGCCGAACAGATCACCGCCCACACAACCGGTATCCGCAAGCAGCCCGACGAGTTTCAAGAGGAGTTCAAGTCGAGTTGGTATCTTGAAAACGCCACACCCGACATTCTCCACGATCTGGAGCAACGACTCGTCGCGGCCGGCCTCGCGGTCGCGCTCGTGTATTCAAGTAGTCGTGACCTCGATGTGCTGCCCCGCAATGCGACCAAGGGCGGCGCGTTGCAATGGCTCGCCGCCCACCTCGGCATTTCACTCGAACAGGTGCTGGTGGCCGGCGACACGGGCAACGACGCCGGCATGTTTCGCCTGCCCGGCGTGAAGGGTATCATCGTCGAGAACGCCCTGCCCGAACTCTTCGAAGCCACCGTCGACCGCCCGTTCTACTACTCGAGCCGCGTCATGGCGGATGGCGTGCTCGATGGATTGCTGCACTACGGAGTGGTATCCGAGCTTCCCTCCGCGCAGGAAACCCCCGAACCGGGCCAGACCACCACGCCGGGCTTCCGCATGCTCTTCACCGGCACGCGCCTCGGTTCACTCGACGCCGGCGAAAAAGAATTCCTTAAAACCGCCTTCGAAAAGGCGCTTGTTGCCCTCCGCAAAAACATCACGCCACTCGGCTTCTCCGCTTGCTCGCTCACGGATAACACCGTCACCGGCACCGATGCCAACTACCGCAGTGTGTGGGCCCGCGACGGTGCCATCACGATCATTAACACGCTCCACCTGGAGGATGCCGAAATCCGCGCCTGCCAGCGGCGCACGTTGGAAACCTTGCTCAACGCGACCTCGCCCACCGGCCAGCTTCCGGCCAACGTGCGCATCGACACGGGCGTGCCCGACTACTCGGGAGTCGGCAGCATCTGCTCCATCGACAGCGGGCTCTGGGTCATCATCGCCGTCTACAACTTTGTCACCCACACCGGAGACACCGACTTCCTCCGCCAACACGCCGACCGGCTCCAGCGGGCGATGGACTGGCTTAGCGCGCACGACAGCAACAACGACGGGCTCTTGGAAATCCCCGAAGCCGGCGATTGGACCGACCTCTTCGGCCGCAGCTACAACGTCCTCTACGACGAGGTGCTCTGGTATCGCACGAACGTATGCTTCGGCCGGCTGCTCGAATACCTCGGCGAATTCGACCGCGCCGCCGATTATCTGCGGTGGTCCCAAAGCATCCGCAGTCGCGTGCTCGATCTCTTCTGGCCTACCACCGAAGCTCCGGACGAGAAGCGTCCGAATCGTTTTGCCGACCGCCAGTTTGGCCTCGGCGACGCGCAATACCTCATCGCCGAGATCACGCCCTTCGCCTTCAACTGGCGCTGCGACGTTTACGCCAACGTCCTCGCCTATCTCATGAACCTGCTCGACGCCGAACGCGCGCGCACCGCGTTTCGTTTCATGTGGGGCGTGGGCGTCAACGAACCCTGGCCCGGGGCCAACCTTTACCCGGTCGTGCAGGCGGGCGACCCCGACTGGCGTGCTTATTACACCGTCAACCTGCTCAACCTCCCGCACCATTACCACAACGGTGGCATCTGGCCGTTCATCGGCGGCATGTGGGTGCGCTTCATTCATCGACTTGGTTTTCACGAAGTCGCCTGCCGCGAATTGGTGCGCCTCGCCAAGCTGAACCAACTCGGCCGCGATCAGGAATGGGAGTTCAACGAGTGGGCCCATGGTCAAACCGGTCGTCCCATGGGCAAAGCCTTCCAAGCATGGTCGGCCGCGTGCTTCATCCGCGCCTGCCAAGAAGTCGAGGTGGACCCTGCGCATCTCGCCAACGACTAAGCCCGCGCCCTACCATCCACCCCCTCCGTTCCCTTTATCGTTCTCGTTCTCTTACCACTGAGTCAATGACCGGCACCCTTCCCCCCATCCTCTGCTTCGGCGAGATCCTTTGGGATTTCCTGCCCGCCGGACTTTTTCCCGGCGGCGCGCCGTTCAACGTCGCCTACCACCTCGCCCAACACGGTGCCGACGCCCGCCTCGTATCCGCCGTCGGTCGCGACATTCTCGGCGATGAACTTCTTCGCCGACTCCGTAGTTGGGATATAAATACGGATCTTATCGCCCGGCACACACACCTGCCTACCGGCTACGTGCGCGCCCTGATCGACACCAACGGAGACGCCCGCTACGAAATCACTCAGGATGTCGCGTGGGACGACATTCCCGTGACCGACACGATCATCGACACGGCGCGCCGCGCCCGCGCTCTCGTCTTCGGCTCTCTCGCGCAACGCACCGCATCGAACCGGGCCTCACTTGATCGGCTGCTCAACCCGCTTCCTGGTGGCGACGAGGCTTGGCGCGTCTTCGACGTCAACCTCCGCGCTCCGCACGACGAGCTCGACCTGGTCCGCGCCCTCGCCGCCCGGGCGACGCTGCTCAAGCTCAACGCGGAAGAAGCCGCCCGTCTCTGCAACGAAACCGCCGAGCCGCCCGGCTGCGAGGAACGGCACGCCCGGCTTCTCGCCGATGAAACCGCCTGCCCGTTGATCTGTATAACGTCGGGTGGACGCGGGGCGGGACTGCTCCGCGAAGGCCGGTGGTCTTGGGAACCCGGCCAACCCGTCGCCGTCGTTGATACGGTCGGTGCGGGGGACGCGTTTTTGGCGAGCCTGCTCACCCACCTGCTCGCCGGAACGCTGAGTGACGCCGCGTGCCTCGTCCGCGCCTGCCGCACCGGCGAGTGGGTCGCGAGCCAACCCGGTGCGACACCGGACTACCGAGCGCACTAAGCTGCGGACCGCAGCCCGCGATTCCGAAAGGTAGGAGCCCACTTGTGGGCGATTCGGTTGGTTGGCAGTGCCGATGAGACTCCCATCGCCTGCAAGCAGGCTCCTACACTTCGGCATATCGCCGCGAGGGATATTTCGGGCCTTCGAGCCATCGCCCATAAATGGGCTCCTACCTTCTCGTTACTGCTGCATTCGCAGTGGCAACTTACGCAACCGTAGCGACAGGTCGTTGAACTGTTTGCTCGTCGGGCGGCTCGCCAAATCGTCGCCTGTCTTGATGACTTGCGAGGGCAGGAAATTCGTCACCAACGCGCAGTATTCGCTGTTTACCATGATACCGAGCAACTCGCCGGTCTTACTTAAGACCAGGTCGCCGCGCGAGGGCGCGAAGTCGCCAAACAGGCGCCGCACGAGTCGGTTGTCCATGCGCACATAACTCGGGTTCGTCGGGTCGAGCTTGAAGGGCACTTCGCCATAGCCGGTGCCTCCGTTGGCGATGAGCAACGCGTCGGTAAACTTAAATGGCTCCAGCGCGATCGGGTAGGCCTTCACCCCGAGCGCGGCGGCCTGCGCGGGCGCGACGGGGAGCACCGCCACGCGCGGGTCCAGCGCGAGGAATACGAGGCGATCAACCCCACTGCGGTAACCGGCTTTGCTGAACTCGGCTTTCAGCGCGTTCCAATCCCAACCTGGTTCCACCAACGAGAACGGCGTGTCGCTCACGTGCAGGAGCGCGAAGGTCTCGCGGCCGTCGGTCACGAACACCGTGCGAGTGTCCTTCGATTCGGTGCGCTCGCCAAAGAGCCCGGGGCGCGTGCCGGTGAACGAGGTCTGCACACGGTTGGCCAGAAACTCGTTGAAGAGGAGGTTGACGTTGATCGGGCGGTTTTCGCGGATCTCTTTCGTCAGCGCGGTGGAGCTGTCGGCGAGCTGGCCGACGCCTTGAGCCAGTTGCGTGGTGGCCGCCTGCACGCGGATGCGTTCCTCACGCTCGGCTTCGACCTGGACCTTCAAGGTATCGGCGGCAACGCGGAGCATTTGTTTTTCCTGTTCGACGACGCGCACGGTGACGCTGAGGTCTTCGATCTTGGCGCGGGCTTCGCCTTGGGCTTTTTCGAGCGAGGCGAGTTCCTTGGTTTGGCGCTCGACCTCGAGCTGGCGTTTTTCGAGTTCGCGCTGGAGTTGAGCGAGTTGCTCCTTGGTGAGCGAGGCGTCGGCAGCGGCTGCGGTGTATTGCTGGGAAAGCGCATCCACCTTCGTGCGCGTGTCGGCAAGCGCGGTGGAGGTCTGCGAGAGGGCTTTCTCGCGTTCGCTGAGCGTGCTTTGCGTGGTCTGAAGCTGCTGCGAAAGTTGGTCACGTTGCGAGCGTTCGTCTTCGAGCGAGAGCTTCATCAGGGAGACGATGTCGTCGTCCTTGGTGGCGGCACCGGCGCCGGGAGTCGCGGCGGCTGCGGGGGGCTTGGGCGCGGCATCCGCCGGCACGGCTTTCTGCCAATCCGTCAACGCGAGCAGCGTGAGGAGAAGAAAGTCGCAGAGGATGAGAAGGAGGGTTCGGTTCATGGCGCGTGGCCCCGGGGTGCGTCAGCTTCAGACAGAGGCGGCGGCCACGGGAGGCGGGGTCGTCTCGGCTTGGCCGTCAAGGATGAGTCGGCGTTTGTAGGGGCGCACGTGGCGGATTTTAATGAGCGCCACGCAGCAGATGCCGAAGAGGTTGGACGAGTAGGCGGCGAGGAGGTTGGGCTGGATGACACCGAGCACCTGGAGCACCAGCGCGGTCGCGGTGCCGGCGATGCCGATGTAGAGGCCGCCGTCGAAAAGATTTTCCTCGTTCTCCATAAGGCGGAGCTTGAGGAGCGAGGGTGAGCGCTGGCGGTCGATCTCGCGCATCTTGGCGATGCAGTAAAGATACATGCCGATTTGAAGCAGGGCGAAAAAGCCGATGGTGAGGAGCGTTGAAGTATCCATGGTGGTCGTGGGTGCCGTGGGCGTAAGCGAGGCAGGGTCGGTGATATTCGAGAGAACGGGAACGGTGAACTTGAGTTGAAATTCGGAAGGCGCGGGGGTCTTGAGGAGGAACGGTTCCGTGCCGAGAACCAGCATCGCTGCGGTGAGCAAGGCGAGCAGGCCGCTTTTGACGCGGGGCATCGAGGATTCGGCTTCGACCTCATCGTCAAAGAGCCAGCGCCCCACCCCGCGAAAAAGACAAAACGCACCGAGAAGAAAGCCGAGGTATTTACCGACGAGCGCGAATTTGGGATACAGCAGCGCCGCCATTGTGAACGGCCCGAACGCGGGGGCCGGCTGGCGGTTGACGGGAACTTGGCGCGCGAGCAATTGCTCGGTCGCGCCCTCGCCCAGAGTGAGCGCGAGTTTCAGGTCCTCCATCCCGGCGCGGCCGTATTTCAATAGGTAGGTCGCCACGCGATCCGCCGAGCCGGTGAACAGAGCGGCCGTGTAGATGAGCGGCAGGTCGTCGGGCGTGGCGCGGGCGAGCTGGGCAAACTCATCAACGGTCTGCACGTCTCCCGTGACGCGGAGCAGCTCGCTGAGTTGAACCCAGTCGAGGCGCTTTCCGAGCGAGAGCAGGTCGACGAAAACGGGCTCGAGTTCGCCGAGTTGGTTTTGTTGCACCGCCGTGTCGGCGAGCGTGCGCAACTCGCGTTGCAGCGGTGCGGAAAAGTGGTCGCCCTGGTAGAGCAAGGCGGCGAGCAACACGACGGCGTCGAGGGTTTGTCCGCCGGGTTTTGTGGCGGGCACGAAGCGGTTGGCCTGTGCGACGTCACGCACGCGAAGCAGGGTTTGCACGCCCTGCGAGCGGGAGTTTTTGAGATAACCGAGCAACTGGGTGCGCGCCTTTTCGGTGATGAAGAACGTAAGCACCGGCGTGCTCTCGGCGCGGCCGGTGTTTTCCTTTAGGTTGAAGAGCGGGTCGAGAAAGGGATCCCAACCACCCCACGCGATGAGCTCGGGCTGGCGGTGCGTGGCGTTGTCAACGGCGGTGGCGAGCGCAGCGGCTTGCGGGTCGCCAAGCGCGCGGGCTGCGGCGAGCACGAGCGCAGCCGGGCCGAGTTTTTCGCTTTCGAGCCATTGGCGTCCGTGGCGGGTGATCGTCGGAGTGCCGGCTCCCGCTTCCTTGAGGAGGGCGGGCGTGACGGACTTCAAGTTGACGGGCACCACCCAAGCCGCGACCAACACCAAGAAACCGATCATCATCCAGATCAGGATTGATCGGGGCCGGGTGTGACTGGGGGAACTCATGCAGCGCGCAGTATTCGTTTGCCGCTGGCACATGGCAAATGCACGTTACGCGGCCCCTCCATAGACTAATGGCTCTGCGAATTGTTCATTACAACAACCCCGTCCTCCGAAAAAAGGGCGAACCGGTAAAAATTTTTGACGCCGCGCTCACGTTGCTCGCCGAGCAGATGTTCGCGACGATGCACACCGCCGCCGGCATCGGCTTGGCTGCGCAACAGATCGGAAAAGCGATACAGTTTTGCGTCGTCGACCTGCGGCCGGCCGACCGTGACTTCAGCTGGCAACTCGATGGCGGCACGCCGCCCCTCGAATTATTTATGCCGCTCGCGCTGGCCAACCCGGTCATTAAGGTGCTGCCTTCCGACAAAACCGTCTACGAGGAGGGCTGCCTTTCTTTCCCGAGCATCCGTGGCGACGTCATCCGGCCCGACGCGATCCAGGTGACCTATCAAGACCTGCAAGGCACCCCACACACCTTGCTCTGCGACGGCCTGCTGTCGCGCTGTATTCAACACGAAGCCGACCACCTCAACGGCACACTCTTCATCGACCGCATGGAGAAAAAAATCCGCACCGCGCTTGAGAAGGACATCAAGGAACTCGCAAACAAAACCCGCGAGGAGTGCGGAGCGGTCTAGACGCTTAAAAGTAGACGCGGCATCTTGCCGCGTTCCGTGCGTTACGTTGGAGCTTCCCAAAGCGGCAAAATACACCGTCTACTCCTGGGATCCTGAGATAGTTTGCAGCGCGCCTCCCCTCGCCTGCCCGCCCTTCGCTGGCTTTGCTCGAAGGCACCCTCTTTCTAAAATCCCCATGAGCCAAAAATCCGACGGCATGAACTACGCGCCCCAAGGCAAGCCTAGCCCGGTCGTCAAACCCGGTGAGTTTATCTTCGCCGCCGCGCACCTCGACCACGGCCACATCAATGGCCAGTGCAACGGCCTCACCGAAGCCGGCGGCCAACTCAAGTGGGTCTACGATACGGACCCGAAAAAGGTGGAGGCTTTCCGCGCCAAATTCCCGCAGGTCCAGATCGCCCGTTCCTTCGACGAAATCCTCGCCGATCCGGACGTGAAACTCGTCGCCGCCGCCGCCATTCCGAATCTGCGGGGCGCCCTCGGTTGCCGCGTGATGGAAGCCGGAAAGGATTACTTCACCGACAAGACCCCGTTCACCGCGTTCGACCAACTCGACGAAGCCCGCGCCGTCTCGGCTCGCACAGGGCGCAAATACGCGTGCTATTTCAGCGAACGTCTCCACGTGGAATCCGCCATGTATGCGACGGACCTCGTGCAACAAGGTGCCATCGGTCGCGTGATCCAGGTGATCGGCCTCGGCCCGCACCGCCTCGGCACGGGCCGCCCCGACTGGTTCTTCAAGAAGGAACAATACGGCGGCATTCTCTGCGACATCGGCAGCCACCAATTTGAACAGTTCCTCACGTTCACCGGCGCGACCGAGGCCACCGTGACCAACGCCGCCGTCGCCAACTACGCGAACCCCGGCACGCCCGAGCTCGAAGATTTCGGCGAGGCCAACCTCGTCGGAAACAACGGCGCGACAAACTACATTCGCGTCGATTGGCTCACCCCCGCCGGCCTGAGCACCTGGGGCGACGGGCGCATGACCATCCTCGGCACGAAGGGCTACATCGAGCTGCGCAAATACGTCGATATCGGACGCGAGAAAACCGGCGATCACGTCTACCTCGTCGACGACAAGGGCGAACACCACATCCACGTCGCCGGCCAGGTGGGTTTCCGTTTCTTCGGCGAGTTGATCCTCGATTGCCTCAACCGCACCGAGAAGGCGATGACGCAGGCTCACGTGTTCAAAGCGGCCGAACTCTGCCTCAAAGCCCAGGCAGCGGCGCGCAAGATCGCATAGTTCGGTTTTGGTAAATTCAAACGTAGGCCGCGAGCTCGCTCGCGCTCCGAACCGCGCCTGCAAGCAGGCTGCCTACCTCAGGGAAACGGGCCGAGTGGTGGTTTGAAGCAGCTAGAACTTTATTTGAAATACCATAAATCGCCAAACCGGGCGAACCGGTTTCGAGTTCCTGTGTCCGTGGCCGCGTGGTCGTTACACGGCTTTCACCCCTGGCTGCCGATAGCCAATGGGTGAAGCCGGGTGATTACCCGCGTCAGACATCACGCACCTCAACACGTAGCCCCATTGCGACCGTGTTAACGTTTCACACATGAAAGTTCTCAAAACCCTGTCCGTCCTGACTATTGCCAGCACCCTTGCCGTCTCCGCTCACGCGGAGGCGTTTTTCCAAGCCGCCCTCTGGCCGCCGGATCTCCAGCTCGTGGCCCCTTCCGATGATGTGAAGGGCCTGCGCCTGAATATCTACGGCGAGAATCGCAATGTCACCGGCGTGGACATCGGTTTCCTCAACGTGACGACCGGCAATTTCGTCGGCTGGGCCGGTCCCGTCATCGGAGCGCTCTACAACCGGGTCGATGGCACCACCACGGGCATTCAGTGGGGCGTGGTCAACTACACGCAGGGCTCCGTCCTCGGCTGGCAAAACGGCTTGCTCAACGTCAGCCGCGCAAAGGTCACCGGACTCCAATCCGGGTTGGTGAACTGGAACGATCTCACCACCGCCGACGTATCCGGAGTGCAGCTCGGCTTCCTCAACACGGCCAAGCACGTGCACGGCGTCCAGTTCGGTTTCGTCAACTACGCCGAGACGCTCAAAGGCGTGCAGCTCGGTCTGTGGAACCAGGTCGACTCGCGCGACTGGGATCAATTCGACCCGCTGCCCAAGGTGTTTCCGTTCATTAACGTCGGCTTTTGACCGCCGCCGCTTCCCGGCGGTTTGTCTAGCCATAGCTCATTATTGAAAGCCCCGGGGTGGTTCCCGGGGTTTTCTGTTTAGCGTCCGCGGTTCGAAATGTAGGAGCCTGCTTGCAGGCGATGAGCACGCACCGCCCGCGTCAGCCACCCGAATCGCCTGCCAGCAGGCTCCTACATTTCAAGCTGACCAGACACTACCATTGACGCTGGCAATCCGACCGGCCGTGCGCGTAGCGTTGGCACCATGTCTTCAATCGCAACCCGCACGGGCGACGCCGGCACCACCGGCCTTCTTTACGGCCAGCGCGTGCCCAAGGATCACCCGCAGATCGAGGCCGTCGGTGCGCTCGACGAGCTTAACACCGCCCTTGGTTTTGCCAAAGCAACGTGCCCGCACGCCGAGCGGCGCGGAGAACTGGAACGAATTCAAAAGACCCTCATCAACCTGATGGGCGAAGTGGCCTGCGCCGAGGCGGACGCGGCGCGCTACGCCTCATCGAAATTCGGCAAACTCACGGAGGAGGACCTCGCCCGCGTGGACGCCGCCGTGGCGGCCATCGAGGCGCTCGACGTCAAGTTCGACGGCTGGGCCACGCCGGGTGCAAACCTTCATGCCGCCGCGCTTGAACTCGCGCGCAGCACCGCCCGCCGGGCCGAGCGTCGATTGGTCGGCCTGCCCGCCCACGGGCGCGTCGTGCGTCCGTTGCTCGGGTGCTACATCAACCGCGTCTCCGATTTCCTCTGGCTCGTCGCGCGGCAGGCCGAGGCGGAATCCGAAAGGTAGGAGCCCGTTTACGGGCGATTCCGGACATGCCCTAGGCATCTTGCCCCTGATTCCGATCCCACGGGCGAGCTCCCCGTATCGGGTAAAACCCAGTGTGACGTCCCACGAAAAATTACGCACGGAGGGCCTGACCTTGCGTCAGTCCGGTTAGGCGTGCACCCGCCAAAAGACTACCCGGCCTCACGCAAGGTGAGGCTACACCAAACCGAAAATTTAATCGTTACAGGCTACTAGACCAATCCGAACGTCTGTAGAATACCAACGTCTCTTTGCTTTTGGTTTTCGGGAGGGACCGGCTCCGTCCGGTCCGTTGCGGCCTGCACGGACGACACAGAGGCCGTCCCTCCCTCGATGAGGAAAGCCTCTCACCTTGGAGCATTTGACATAAACCGGCTTCCTATCTTTCGCCCCCCCCCGGACACAAAAACACCCGCACTCGGTCGAGCGCGGGTGTCGCATTTTCAGCGTATCCAATATGCGGTTACGAATTCCGGCGTCGGATCACAGCAAGTCGGCGGCCAGCTCGGCCAGCTTGGAACGTTCGCCTTTCGTGAGCTTCACATGGGCCGACAGCGCGTGGCCCTTCATGCGGTTGTGGCAATACACCAAGCCGTTGCTGCGAGAGTCCACATAGGGATTGTCGATCTGCGCCGGGTCACCGATGAGCACAATCTTCGAGCCTTCGGAGATACGCGTGATCACCGTCTTCACTTCGTGCGGAGTCAGCTGCTGAGCTTCATCCAAGATGAAGAAACGGCGGGCGATCGAACGTCCACGGATGAAGCACAACGCCTCCACCTCAACGAGGCCGCTCTTGATAAGCCGCTCGTAGGGTTTCATCGGCGCGGCCGGGCCATGCCCGCCACCGCCACCGCCACCACCACCGCCACCGTGGCCGTTGCCACCGCCGTGGCTGGAGACGGACTCCTGGCGCGAAGTCTCAAGCGCGCTCGGCTGCTTTTTCTGCTGCTTCTTGGATACTTTCTTCGAGGCGAACTGCGGCTCCTTCGTGGGCTTCGAGGGCATGAGCACTTCCAGCGCATCGAAGTAAGGCTGAAGCCAGGGCTTCATTTTTTCTTCCATGGTGCCGGGGAGGAATCCGATGTCCTTGCCCAGAGCCATTACGGGGCGGGAGATCGACACGCCGTCGTAGAGCGACCGGTCGTCGTGCGTCTGGTGAAGCGCGCAACCAATCGAGAGGAGCGTCTTACCCGTGCCAGCCTTGCCGAAGCAGGTGATCAACGCGATCGAATCATCGAGCAGCGCGTCCATGAAGAACTGCTGCTCTAGGTTGCGCGAGCGGATCGAAATGCCGCCGGGAGCCTTGATGCTCTCCGGGATGCGGAGGCGTTTAACGAGGCCTTCGCCGTAGTAACGCGCCGGCATGGTCTTGCCCTCATCAGAGCGGAGCAGGACGTATTCGTTCAGGTAAAGACCCTTGGCGGTCTCGGCATCGAGCTCGAATTCCCCCTCGGAACAGAAACGCTGAATCTCATAGATGGTGACAGGAATCTCGCGGTAGGCGTCCTCGTCATCGGTCTTCGGGACCTTGTCGTTGAGGTAGTCCTGCGCTTCGAGACCGACCGCACGGGCCTTCAGCGCGACGTTGACGTCCTTGGTGACGAGGATCGTCGGAGGCGTGTAGCGCTCTTGGACAAAGAGGGCCGAGGCGATGATGCGATTGTCCTTTTTGGAGAAGTCCGAAAGGACCGCGCGCAGCTTCTGCATGAGCGGCGCCTCGCGCATGGCGGTGCTGTCCGCCATGTAGGGATTGATAATCACCTGGAGGGTTCCGCCCGTCGCGAGTTTGACGCCCTCGTGCATGGAGCGCGAGTTGGGCAAGAGCTCCGAGAGGATGCGGTGCACGCGTCGGGCATTGCGGCCGCGCTCGGTGGACTGCTCGGTTTTGATGGCATCCAGTTCTTCCAAAACCTCGACCGGTATGGCCAGGTTGTTGTCCTCGAATTTAAAAATCGACTGGGGGTCGTGGAGGAGGACGTTGGTGTCCAGGACGAAGGTCTTCGCCTTTGCGGAGGCCTTGAGCTGCGGTTTAGAGGTTTTAGCCTCGCTCAGGTGTTCCATTAGGTGTGGATAACGTGTGAATAAGAAGCTGCAGGTAACTACGGCTTTGTCCATGCAAGAGATGGGCCAACTCTCGAAAAGTTTCGTGTCCGTGACATCGCACCGAGGTGAAAGCCAACCCGCCGCGGAGGCGCGGAGGCCCTTGAAAAATGTCACGCATAAGGACGCCACGGCTCCTCGCCCTCGGCACGCGCTTTGACTTTTACCGGCGCCCAAAGACGCAGCAGAAGTTCGGCAAGATTACGCAGGCTGATCCGCCGCAGACCCTCGCGTTGCACCGTTTCGCGGAACGGCGATGCCACCGACGAACGCTCCTCAAAGTAACGCCACAACTCGTCCTCCAGCTCGATCGCCGCCGCGTGCGGGTCGCGCGCCCGCGCGGAAATACTCGTGACCTTGTCCTGCCAGTGACGCTTCTCGTCGGGTTTCTCCTTTAGATAATCGAACACCATCTGTTCGGCGCGGTTCAGACTCATTTCGCGGAAACGTGAGCAGGTGTGATGGAAAAACAACCGCAAAGCCATGAGCCAACCCGTCATTGCTTTTACCCGGCCCGCGCCCCAACGTCCGAGACACTTTATTCGATTCCGTTATGTCGCCCAAATTCAAGGAACAACTCCCCGCAGTCTTTGCCACTGTCGCACTGGTCGCTCTCGTTCTCGTCGGCTGCGGTTATTATTTTCACACCCGGGTGAACGCTCTCGAGTCCGCTCAGCAAGCGGAGCTGGCCAACGTCCGCCAGCAGCACGCCGCCGAGCTGCAAGCCTCCGCCGAGCAGACGCGCCGGCAGATCGACTCCGTCAACACGCTCCTCAAAGACGCCATCCAGAAACGCGCCGCCGACGCCTTCCTCACCGAGGAGGAATTCGCCAAGTCCAACGAGGCCAAGGTCAACCAACTCGCCGAGGCGATCGCTCAAAAAATCCAGCCGTTCAACCCGCTCCCCAAGACTCCCGAGGAAGCCGAGCGCGTGCAAAACGAACAGGTCGATAAAGTCTCCTCGCGCCTCTCGGAACGCATCCAGCCGATCCTTGCCGATATCGCCAAGGACCAGAATCTCACCCGCGAATCCCTCGCCACCTACAGCCAAAAAATTTCCGACCAAGTCGGCGTGATCCTCACCGCTGAGCTCGCGAAAAATCAGGTCCTCACCAACAACCTGGGCGAGACCCAATCCGTCGCCCGCGAATCCCTTGGCCTCTCCCAAGAACTTGCCGCGCTCTACCTCAGCTCGCTCAAGGACCAAGGCATCCTCACCCGCATCCTCACGCTCCCGGCCAACGTCGTGCGCGACGCTTCGCAGTTCAGCATTATCAGCAGCAGCGAACGCAAAAAGAAAGAGGAGGAGCTTATCCGGCGCATGACCGCCATCCAAGACCGTCTCGACGAGCAACTCGCCGCCTCGCCCAAGAAATAACGCGGCGCGCCTATCACCCGCCGCACGCAATCGCGTCACCCGCCCACAAGCCACGCCTCAGCCGCGTGGCTTTTTTCTGAAATTTTTCGGCTCACCTTAAGTCTCTTTCTCCATGCTCCGTTACCTTCCACCACTCATCGCCGCTCTGTTGTTGATTGCTTTCCCCGCCTGCAAACGCCCGGAAAATCGCGTGGCCGCCGGTGATCGCACGCAGACCATCCATCTTGGAAATTCCTCGGAACCGTCGGACCTCGACCCCCACCTCATCACCAGCATCAGCGACGCGCAGATCGCGATCTGCCTTACAGAAGGCCTGACCGCGATGGACCCCAAGGACGCCCACCCGATCGCGGGCGTCGCCGAAAAGTGGGAGAACTCCGCCGACAAACTCACCTGGACCTTCCACCTCCGCGATAACGCCCGCTGGTCCAACGGCGACCCGGTCACCGCCCGTGATTTTGCCTACGCTTTCCAACGCATCCTCTCGCCCGGCCTCGCCTCTGAATACGCCTCGCTGCTCTACTGTCTGCGCGGCGCGGAGGCCTTCAACACCGGCAAGCTCACCGATTTTTCCCAAGTCGGCGTGCGCGTGACCGACGACCGCACGCTCGCCCTCACGTTGCACACGCCCGTCGCCTACTTGCCCGCGCTCGTGATGCATAATGCGTGGCACCCGGTGCACCAAGCCACCATCGAGAAATTCGGCAAGATGGACCAACGCGGTTCGCGTTGGACGCGTCCCGAAAACCACGTGGGCAACGGCGCGTTCACCCTCGCCGCTTGGGAACCCAACCAACTGATCCGCCTCGCCAAGAGCGAAACGTATTGGGACCGCGCCGCCGTGCGCTTGAGCGAGGTTAATTTTTACCCCATTGAGGATCGCGCCACCGAGGAGGCGTCCTTCCGCGCCGGCCAGCTCCACATCACCGCCACCTTGCCGCCAGACAAGATCGCCACCTACAAACGCGACCAACCGGAGCTGCTCCGTCAGGAGCCGACGTTCTCGACTTTCTACCTCACCTACAACACCACCAAGCTGCCCTTCAACGACGCCCGCGTGCGCCGTGCCCTCGCGCTGGTGATCGACCGCGCGCTGCTCTGCGAAAAAGTCCTGCGCGGCGGACGCGTGCCCGCCTACACGCTCACCCCGCCCGGTATCGCGGGTTACGAGGCCGTCCCTGGCTTCAAAGAGGACATCGCCGAAGCCAAACGCCTGCTCGCCGAAGCCGGCTTCAAGGACGGTGCCGGTTTCCCGAAGGTTGAACTCTTGATGTCCAAAGGCGGCAGCAGCCAGATGCCCGAAGCCATCCAGCAGATGTGGCGCACGCAACTCGGCATCGACGTGGCCATCGTGCTCCAAGAAGGCCGCGTATTTTTCGATTCGTTAAAAACCCGCAACTACGATCTCTCCATCGCCGGCTGGGTGGGCGACTACCTCGACCCAAGCACCTTCCTCGAACTCTTCCGCACCGGCAACGGCAACAACCATACCGGCTGGAACAGCCCCGCCTACGACCAACTCATCACCGACGCGCTCAAGGCCGGCGACGACGCGATTCGTTACCCGCTGTATCGCCAAGCCGAACAACTCCTCATGGCGGAGATGCCTATTGGTCCGCTCGTGTATGGCCGCCGCAACTACCTCGCCCGCCCCAGCGTAAAAGGCTGGGAGCCCAACGTCCTCGACCTGCACCCGCTGAAAAACGTCTACCTGGCCCCATGATTCCGAGCGGTGAACCGCGCCACCGGGCGCCGCCCCCGACAGGTAGGAGCGCATTTATGCGCGATCAGGCCTCACGCCGGCGCTCAACCCACCGCCTCGCCGATCCCAGTTTGTCACCCCTTAAGTGACAAACCATTCCCGACCAGCCCCAAACCCAGTTTGTCACTTAATAGGTGACAAAAAATTCAGGCCCAATCGCGATCCCCGCTTGTCACCTATAAAGTGACAACCATCCCTCAATCCGGGCTCGGCAAGCTCAGGGCGGACCCGAGTCACTTCGGCTTCAGGCTGACCATTTCCGCACACTCCGCCCCGTAGGCATGGCTCTTGCTGGGTATAAACTGGTAATACTTTTATTATAAAACGTAATACTCCTAACCACCATGCGCCTACGCCATCTCCTCGCCTCCGCTGCGGTCTGCGCCGCTTCCTTCGCCTCCGTCCTCACCGCCGCCCCGCTCAAAGTCGCCTACTCCGACTGGCCGGGCTGGACCGCCTTCGCCATCGCCGAGCAAAAGGGCTGGTTCAAAGACGCTGGCGTCGAGGTCGAACTCCTCTGGTTTGAATACGGCCCTTCCATGGAAGCCTACGCCGCCGGCAAGGTGGATGCCGTCATGGTCACCAATGGCGACGCCCTCGTCACCGGTGCCGGTGGCGCGAAAAACGTCATGATCGTCGCCCTCGATTACTCCAACGGCAACGACATGATCGTCGCCAAGCCCGGCATCAAATCCATCAAGGATCTCAAGGGCAAAAAGATCGGTATCGAGGTTGGCTTCGTCGAACACCTCCTGCTCCTCAAAGCCCTAGAAAACGCCGGCCTTTCCGAGTCCGACGTCGAGATCGTTCCCACGCCCACCAACCAGACCCCGCAAGTCCTCGCCTCCGGCCAAGTTGACGCCATCGGTGCGTGGCAGCCCAGCTCCGGCGCCGCCCTCAAGGCCGTCCCCGGCTCCACCGCCATCTTCACCAGCGCCGACGTCCCCGGCCTCATCTACGACACCGTCGCAGTCTCCCCGCAAAGCCTCGCCGAACGCCGCGCCGACTGGGTGAAGTTCGTCAAGGTCTGGGATAAAATCGTCGCCTACCTCGCCGACCCGAAAACCCAGGCCGACGGCATCGCTATCATGGCAGCCAAGGCAGGCGTTGACGCCGCCACCTACGCCGAGTTCCTCCCCGGCACCAAGTTTCTCCCGCTCTCCGAGGGTTACAAAGTGCTCGCCTCCACCGCCCCGGGCTTCGGGTCGGTCTCCGGCTCCTCCAAGATCGCCGACGACTTTAACGTGAAAAACCAAGTCTACAAAGCTCCGCAAACCATCGCGGACTACATCGACACCTCGATCATGGCCGACGCCCTTAAAAAATAAGGTGCCTTCAAGGTAGGGCGGGCACTCCGCTGCCCGCCTCCGAATCGTAGCCACGAGCACGAGCGAGTGGATCCCTTGCCCACTCGCTCATCCTCGGTCTGCATCACGTCCGCCATGCCGCTCCTCTCCGTCCGAAGCGAGCCCCCCGCCCGCTACCGTTGGCTGCTCTGGGTGCTCGCCTTCACCCTCCCTCTGGCGGTCTGGAGCGCCGTCAGTTACATCCCGTGGCTCTGGCACACTCAGATCCTCGTCACCGAGCCCGGCTCCGTTTCTTGGATACAGCCCGGCCTGCGCCTTGACCGCGCTGATTTCGCCGTCCAGGTCGCCAAAGCCGAAGCCGCCCACCTCGCCCCTCCTCGCGGCGATCCCGTCAATCCGCTCTACTTGCCCCCGCCCCACAGCGTGGGCCGCGCCCTCTATGGCGCTTTCACCACCGCCCCCCGTCTCAAGGGCGACAAATGGCTCCACGAGAGTCTCGTCATGTCGATCAAGACGATCTTCTACGGCTTCATCCTCTCGTCCGTCTTCGCGATCCCCCTCGGCATCATCTGCGGCTCCTACCCGACGCTCTCCCGCCTGACCGAGCCCTTCGTAGACTTTATCCGCTACATGCCAGCACCTGCGTTTGGTGCGCTGATGGTCGCCATCTTTGGCATCCACTTGGAACCCAAAATCGCCATCGTTTTCCTCGGCACATTTTTCACCCAAGTGCTCGTCACCGCCGGCACCGTCCGCCGCGTCGATGGCGCCCTCATCGAAGCCGCGCAAACCCTCGGGGCCAAACGCTCCCACTTGGTCCGCCGCGTCATCCTGCCCGCCAGCCTGCCCGACCTCTACAACGACACCCGCATTCTCATTGGTTGCGCCTGGACCTATCTGGTCGTCGCCGAGGTCGTCGGCGTCAGCAGCGGCATCACGTTTTTCATCAACCAGCAGGCCAAGTATCGCAACTTCGACAACGTCTACGCCGCCATTCTCATCATTGGTTTCATCGGCCTCGTGACCGACCAGTTGCTCTCCTTCATCGGAGCCCGCCTCTTCGGTTGGAAACTCACCCGCCGCAGCCGCACCCGCTCCCTGCTCGGCTGGCTCTTCTCCCCCCGCGACGTCCTCTACTTCCCGGGAAAGCCCACCGGCAGCACGGCCGTAAAAACACCCGGCGCCCATGTCTGATTCCCTCGCCCAATCCCCCGCCGTGGCCGCCCGCTTCGCCGCGCTCCACACCCGCCCCGTCATCCTCGAAGCGCAAAACCTCTCCTGCACCTTCGACAGCGAACGCGGTCGCATCACCGTCCTCCACAATCTCAACGTCCGCATCCACCGTCGCGAGATCGTGTGCGTCATCGGCCCTTCCGGCTGCGGCAAATCCACCTTCGCCCGCGTCATCGCCGGACTCCAACCGGTCTCCGCCGGTCGTATCCTCGTTGATGGCCAACCCGTCTCCGCCCCCAGCCCCGACCGCGGCATGGTCTTCCAAGGCTACACCTTGTTCCCGTGGCTCACCCTCGCGCAAAACGTCCGCTTCGGCCTCGACATGCAGGGCCACGCACATAACTCCGCCGACGCCGAAGCCCGCCAATGGCTCGACCTCGTCGGCCTCGGCAAAGTCGCCGACTCCTTCCCCCACCAGCTCTCCGGCGGCATGAAACAACGCGTCGCCATCGCCCGCGCCCTCGCCGCCGGCCCGAAGATTCTTCTGATGGACGAACCGTTCGGCGCTCTCGACCCCAACACCCGCGCCCAGATGCAGACCCACCTCATGGAGATCTGGCGCAACGTGGACATCACCATTGTCTTCATCACGCACGACATGGATGAAGCCATCCTCTTGGCCGACCGCATCCTCGTCCTCAAAGCCCATCCCGGCGAAGTCCTCGAATTCCTCGAAGTCCCGGTCCCGCGCCCCCGCAGCCTGGCGCAGTTTAACACCCCCGAATTCCAAGCCACCCGCCGCCACCTCGACGCCTTGATTCACCCCGCCCCCGGTGCCCTCGACCCCGACCACGCCCCCCTCCCCATCGTCCGTCTCACCCAAGCCGGC
>JANODO010000116.1:0-23213 GCA_031412735.1 Rariglobus sp.
GTCTGCGCCTTCACCCAGCTGCTCACCCAGCCGCTCGCCCAGTCCGCAGGCGCGTAGGATAATCCGCAGGTTGTCGAGCGTGCAGCCAATCTGCGCAGCCAGATCGCCCGGGGCGACCGTGGCGTGGCCCTTGATGGCAGCCGTGCCCGAAACAAAGACATATCGCCGGCCCGCTGCCTCCACCTGCGTCGCTCGCGCGAAACTCGGCGCGCGCGGCCCGTGCTCGGGCGGATACTCATAGGCCGGCACCTGCTCGGGGTTCTCCACATGGACAGGCCTCGCGCGCGTCGCGACAAACACCACCGCGAGCCGGCCGTCGACACCGCCGACCGCCGACGCCGCCGGCAGATGCTCTTCGTATCCCTCGCCCAAGCGTTCCTCGAACGCGAGCGACCGACCTCGGCAAAACGCGCGATAATTCTCCAGCCCGCTCGCATCAGGCTCGTTGATCTTCGGCACGTAATTCCACACCCGCACCAGCCGGCAACCTTCAGCCAGCCGCAGCAAGGCGCGGTAGAGACGGTGCGCCAGCCCGGAAAGATCCCCGTCAGCCGGCTCGTCGATGGCTCCGACCAGAAGCCCGTCACGCTCGAAGAGCCGAAATCCCTCCCGCGCCCGGATCTCTTGAATATCACCAAAAATCATTTCCCGCGCTTCTCCGCCTAAAATCTGTATTGGAAAGTTGAACACACTTCCTTCACCGGCACCTTCACCGAACCGCACGCTGAAATCCGTGACTAACGGCCGGGGATTCGGTGCATCGGAAAGTGACATGACAGGTAAGAGCACGACGGAGGCCTTCGGAGCTTCAAGTTTAAACTATTTACACCTACGCAAGCACGTGTGCAGTTGCATTGCTCCGCCCGATGCGCGCCACCCGACTGCACCGCCACGCTCCCTCATGACACCCTTCGAGCTCTCCGTCCGCTTCTTCCTTCAGCTCGCCATCATCCTGTGCGTGTGCCGTTTCGTCAGCTGGGTGGCCACGCGCGTGGGCCAGCCTCCGGTCGTGGGTGAAATGATCGCCGGCGTGCTCCTGGGTCCCTCGCTTTTCGGACTGCTGGCACCGCACTGGCAGGCGCAGTTGTTTCCGCCCGCTTCGAAGCCGATCCTGTTCAGCGTCGCCCAAGTCGGACTCGTCCTCTACATGTTTGTTGTTGGCCTTGAGTTTCGCATCGACCTAGTGCGCGACCGACTGCGCAGCGCACTCGCCATCTCCGCCTCGGGAATCCTCGCTCCCTTCGTGCTCGGATGTGCCATCGCGTGGTGGCTCCTCGGGCGCGGCGGATTTTTCACCACCGATGTCAACCTTTGGCAGGCGATGCCCTACCTGGGTGCCGCCATGGCGATCACCGCGTTTCCCATGCTGGCTCGCATCATCGTCGAGCGCCGCCTCACCGGCACGCCGGTCGGCGCCCTCGCTCTCGCCGCCGGTGCCATCGACGACGCCGCCGCCTGGTGCGTGCTCGCACTGGTGCTGGCGAGCTTCGCCAACGACGCGTCCATCGCCGTTTACGCGATTGGCGGCAGCGTGCTGCTGGTTGCAGTCACGTTTACGCTCGGGAAACGCCTGCTCGGATCAATCGCCCGGCGCGCAGAACGCAGCGCCGAGGACAGCCGGCTGATGTTTGGCTGGATGCTGGTGCTGCTCATGCTCGCCGCCTGGTATACAGACAGTATCGGCATCTACGCCGTTTTCGGTGCCTTCGTGCTCGGGGCAGCCGTGCCGCGCGGAAAGTTTAGCCAGGAGATCCAGATTCGAATCGAACCGCTTTCAACGCAGTTACTGCTCCCGCTGTTCTTCATCTACTCAGGCCTCAACACGCGCTTCGACCTGGTCAACGATGCCGGCTTGTGGGGCATTGCGTTGATCGTGCTCGTCGCCGCCGTGATCGGCAAAATGGGCGCCTGCTACCTCGCCGCCCGCGCGTGCGGCGAAACCCATCGCGACGGACTGGGCGTGGGCGCGTTGATGAACGCCCGTGGCCTCATGGAGTTGATCATCCTCAATATCGGCCTCGAACGCGGACTGATCACGCCCACGCTCTTCACGATCATGGTGCTCATGGCAATCGTGACCACGTTGATGGCTACGCCCCTGTTTGAGTGGGTGTATCTGCGTGGACGGACCCCGCCCGGGCCAGCGCCCGTTTCGCCGCGAACCGCTTCCGCAGGAAGTGCAAAGTAACCCCCACGACGGCGGCCAGCACGCCCGCGATCATCAGTTGGCGCCGATCCCCCTGGGCAAATGCGTCGCCGGCCAGCACCGCGATGCTCAGGTGCGTGGTCGGCACCGCCAGCGCGACCAGCATGTAGATGCCGAAACGCACCCGCGCCAGGCCCAGCACGTAGTTCTGCACGAAATACGGGACGCCCGGAACCAGTCGCAGCACCAGGTTGAACTCCCATTCGCGGTCTTTTGGTAACTCAGGGACTTTGTAGCCGAGCCACACGATCAACCGCTCCATCCACGGCCGGATCGCAAAGCCCGCGAACCAATAGGAAATCGAGGCGTTAAACGCCAGTGCGACTACGCCGCACGCGATCACCGTGCCGGCGCCCAGCGAAGGCGCGAACACGGCACCAGCCGATAAGACGAACGCCGCCAACGGAAATCCGAACAACGGCAAGACGGCCATTGCCACGAAGAACACCACCGCCCCCTCCGCCCGCACATAGTCCACGCAGGCCTTGATGTGTTCACCGAGGTTCATCCGCCACGCGACGAAGGCCAGTCCTCCGCCCAGCAGCAGCAGCGCGGCGAGAATCCACCGCAGTCGTTTTTTACGGTCATCCATGGGAGCAAAGGCAGACGATGAACGGTCGGCGGCGAGGGGTGCAATCCGGCGATTGAAAATTACCGCCGGTTAGTGCCCATTACTTCGCAAAACACGACTCCGCCATGTCTTCTCCCTTGTCCGACCAACTCTTCGCCCGCGCTCTCCAACTCATCCCGGGCGGCGTCAACTCGCCCGTCCGCGCCTTTCGCTCGGTGGGCGGCGCACCGTTTTTCACGAAGTCAGCTCAAGGCGCGACCCTCACCACCGCCGACGGGCGCGAGTTGATCGACTTCGTCTGCACCTGGGGCCCCGCCATCCACGGGCACAACCACCCGGTCATCAAAGCCGCCATCGCCACCGCGCTCGAACACGGCACGTCTTTCGGCACGCCCAATCCCTACGAAGTCGAGATGGCCGAGCTGATCGTGCGCTTCGTGCCCTCGATTAAAAAAGTTCGCATGACCAGCAGCGGCACCGAGGCCACCATGTCGGCGATCCGCCTCGCCCGGGGTTTCACCCGCCGTGACAAGATCATCAAATTCTCCGGCTGCTACCACGGCCACTCCGACTCGCTTCTCATCAAAGCCGGCTCCGGCGCCCTTACTCACGGGCACCCCGACAGCGCCGGCATCCCCGCGTCCTTCGCCCGCGAAACCGTCGTTCTCCCCTACAACGACCGCACCGCCCTCGACGCCGCGTTCGCCGCCAACCCCGACCAGATTGCGGGCGTCATCATCGAGCCCTTCTGCGGCAACGTCGGTTTCATCATGCCTGATGCCGGTTACCTCGCCTACCTCCGAGAGATCACTGCGAAGCACGGCACCGTGCTCATTTTTGACGAGGTCATGACCGGTTTCCGCATCGCCAAGGGCGGCGTGCAGGAGCGTGAGTCCATCGTGCCCGACCTCACGTGCCTCGGCAAAATCATCGGCGGCGGTCTCCCCGTCGGTGCCTTCGGCGGACGCGCCGATATCATGGACCAGCTCGCCCCGCTCGGCCCCGTTTATCAAGCGGGCACGCTCAGCGGCAACCCGCTCGCCATGGCCGCCGGCATCGCCAGCCTGCGCCTGCTCGAAGACCTCAATCCCTACGCCCGCCTCGACGCGCTCGGACGCCAGTTGCGCGACGCCGTGGTCACCGCCTGCACGGCCAAAGGCATCCCGGTGCAAGCGCCGCAATGCGGCTCGATGTTCAGCTTCTTCTTCACCGACACGCCGGTGCGCGACTATGACACCGCGCTCAAAGGCGACGCCCAGCTCTTCGGCCGTTTCTTCCGCGCCGCGCTCGACGGCGGAGTTTATCTCGCGCCCAGCGCCTACGAAGCCGGCTTCCTCAGCACCGCCCACGAGGGCAAAGCCATCGACCGCGCCTGCGAGGTGCTGTCGTCCGCGATAAAAGGATTGTGAGGGAGGGACGACCTCCGTGTCGTCCGGTCCGCGTCGAACGCCTCATTTCCATCCACCTCAAAAGCGGACGACACGGAGGTCGTCCCTCCCTCACGCCCGCGGGTGCGCCTTGGCATACACGTCTCGCAACCGCGCGATGCTCACGTGCGTGTAAACCTGTGTCGTGTTCAGGTTCACGTGTCCCAACAACTCTTGCACGAGCCTCAGGTCCGCCCCGGCATTCAATAAATGCGTCGCGTAGCTGTGCCGCAGCTTGTGCGGGGTAAGGTCGTGCGGTAGGTCGGCGAGCGCGAGATAACGCTTCAACATCAGCTGCACCTGGCGCACCGGCAATCGCTCGTGTTTCGCGTTCACCAACACCGCCGCGTTATGCGCCGTGTCACGCGCAAACTCGCTCTTCCATTTCACCAAAACCGCCATCGCCACCCGGCCGAGCGGACACAGCCGCTCCTTCTTGCCCTTGCCCAAAACGCGGGCCACGCCACTCGTGAAATCGATCTGCCCGTAGTTGAGCGCCACGAGCTCGCTCACGCGCAAACCACCGCCGTAAAGCAACTCCATCGTCAGCCGGTCGCGCCACGCAGTGAACGCATCCAGCGTCTCGTTTTCGAGCAATCGCTGCGGCCCGTTTAAGAGCAGCTTCATCTGCGATTCGGTCAGGAATTTCGGCAGTCGCTTCTCCAGCTTCGGCAGCGGCACGCCGATGAACGGATTGCGCGCGACGCCTTTACGCCGCAGCCAGAACTTAAAAAAAGCCCGCAGACCCGAAACATGATTGTGCAGCGTGCGCCGATCAAAGCGGCCCTGCGCCTCGATCACAAAATCGCGCAGGTCCCGCGTGGTGAGTTTATCGAAGCCTCGCTCCCACAGCCCACCCGCGCTGAGCCAACGATAGAAGTCGTCAAACGCCTGCCGGTAGTTGCGCAGCGTATACACCGAGTAACGGCGCTCCTTTTCCAGGAACTCCGCGAACGGCGCCCACCAGCGCGTGAGCACCAGCTCAGGCGGTGGTGGTTGTGACGCGGGCTTCGACATCGCGCATGACCTGCGTGGCGTGCAACCGCAGCGCACCTTCGGGATCGAGTCCCTTTCCGCGCGCGGCCGCCGTGAGTTCAAACAACATTTTACCGAGCGTCGCTTCGTCGAGTTGCGCGCCGAGCGCCTTGACCTGGGCCACGTCGACAATCCCGTCTGCCGGTAGGTCTTTTTTTTGGATCTGCTTCCACACCGTCTCGGCAAACATCAAGGCGGGCAGTCGGGGCGGCAGCTCTTTGAAGACGCCGGCTTGCACGGGACCATTCTTCTTTTCCTGCGCCTTGATCTGCTCCCATTTCACGATGACGTCCTCGGCCGTGCCGATCTTGTCACCCGTGCCGAACACGTGCGGATGCCGGCGCACGAGCTTGTCGTTGGCCTCCGCTGCCACCGCCTCGAGGTCAAAGTGCCCCGCTTCTTCGGCGAGCTGCGCGTGAAACACCACCTGCATCAACACATCGCCGAGTTCCTCCCGCATGTGCGGAAAATCCAGCCGGTCAATCGTGTCGAGCAGCTCGCTCGCCTCATCAATCAGACACCGCGTGAGCGTCGCATGGGTTTGCTCCTGATCCCACGGACACCCCCCGGGCGCCCTCAACGCGGCGATGGTTTTACGAAGGTCGGCAACAGCGCTCATGCACAGAGGTGAAACCACGAAACACACGAAACACACGAAAATTCAGCTCGGTGTGGAGTGCGGCGAGCTCTCGCCGCTTTCGACGGGCCGACCTGTCGGCCCGCCCGTTATTTTTTAGAACCGGGAGCTGAGACGAACCGGGGTTCGTCGTCCACAACGGCGAGCTCTCGACCCCCCTCCCCAATTCCCCCCCAATTCAGTTCTGGTTTTCGTGTGTTTCGTGTGTTTCGTGGTTCCTTCACACAATGTCCGACAAACTCACCGAGATCATGGCTTGGAAGCGACAGGAGATCGCTCCTTTCATCCGCACCGTTTCCCTGCCCGAGCTGGCGGCCTACAACGCCAAGGCGCCCAAGCCCCCGTCCTTCGCCGCCGCCCTCCGCCGCGACGACGGGAAACTCGCCGTCATCGCCGAGATTAAACGCCGCTCGCCCTCCGCCGGTGCCATCGTCGCCGCCAGCCTCGCCTCGACCGATCAGGCCCTCAACTACCGCGCCGCCGGCGCCAGCGCGCTCTCGATCCTGACCGACGAAAAGTTCTTCGGCGGCACCCTTGCCGACCTGACCTCCGTCACCGCGCTTTTCCGCGAAGACCGCCCAGCCATCCCGTGCATCCGCAAGGACTTCATGGTTCACCCCATTCAAGTGCTCCAAGCCCGCGAATCCGGCGCCAGCGCCATTCTCATCATCGTGCGCGCCCTCACCGACGAGGAAATCTCCGCCCTGTTCATCGCCGCCAAGATGGCCGGTCTCGATACGCTTTTCGAGATCCACACCGAATCCGAACTGGAGCGGGCTGTAAAACACGGCGCCAAGATCATCGGCGTCAACAACCGCGACCTCGCCATCTTCAAATGCGACCTCGGTTTGAGCGAGCGCCTCATCCCACTCTTCCCGAAGCACGTCATTGCGGTGAGCGAGAGCGGCATCTTCACCGGTGCCGACGCCGCCCGCGTCCACAAAGCTGGCGCTCACGCCATCCTCTGCGGCGAGGCCCTCATGAAGGCCCCCGATACGTCCGCGTTAATATCCGATTTCGAGACCTCATGAGCTGCCACGCTCCCCCTCAGCCATTGGTCATTGGTCATTCGTCATTGGTCATTCGCAAAGCGCTATGCCTTTAAGCCCCTCCGCCACCCGCGACCTCCTCGGCCAGCTCGGCCATTTCCCCAAGCGCGCGCTCGGGCAAAACTTCCTCGTGGACGGCAACATCGTCCTCAAATCCCTCGGACTCGCCGGCGTGAAGCCCGGCGACACCGTCCTCGAAATCGGCCCCGGCCTCGGCACGCTCACGACCGCCCTCCTCGATGCCGGTGCCGATGTCTGGGCCATTGAGTTTGACCGCCACCTCCACGCGCACCTCGAAGCCGCCCTCCTGCCCCGCTTCCCCACGACGCTCCACCTGATGGAGGGCGACGCCGTCGAACACCCCCTCGCCGCCCTCCCCGCCGACAAAGCCGCCGCCGGCTTCAAGGTGGTCGCCAACCTCCCCTACGCCATCTCCACGCCGTGGATGGATGCCGTGTTTTCCGGCCCGCTCCCGACCCACCTCGTGCTCATGCTTCAGCAAGAGGCCGCGCAACGCTACTCCGCCAAGCCCGGCAGCAAGCAATTCGGTGCCATTTCGATTTTTCTCCAGTCTGCCTACGACATCGCCCCCGGCCACAAGGTCTCGGCCGCGTGTTTTCATCCGCGCCCCGACATCGAGTCGTATCTGCTCAACCTCGTGCGCAAGCCCGCGCCCTTCGTCTTCGCGCCCGAGGTGAAGCTCCTCATTCGCGCCTGCTTCCAGCAACGCCGCAAGCAGCTCGGCGCGCTCCTTCGCGACAAGCTCCCCGACCAGGGCGCCTCGTGGTTCGCCGAGCTCGCCGCCGCCGGTTGCAGCCCGCAAAACCGCGCCGAGGAGGTCCCGGTCGCCCTCTGGCAAAAACTCCGCGCGCCCGCTTCCGCGTAGGCCGCCTGCTCGCAGGCGCTCCCCTCCGCCCCTCATGAACTTACAAACCGTCCTCACGCTGGTAGTCGTCGGTGCCATCGTCGGCTTGGTTACGACGTTGTCCGGCCGTAACAAAAAGAGCGGCCTGCCCGTCGCTCTCGTGGTATCCGTGGCCGGTGCGTTTTTCGGTTGGTTTGTGTTTCATCAGGTCCGTAGCGCCGCCCTGGAGGTCCTCTTCGCCATCGGCGGCGGCCTGCTGCTTCTCTGGCTGGTCGGCATGATTAAAAAATAGCCCCGTCGTGTCCGAGCCCTACCAAGAATTGATCGACGGAGAGATGTTCCTCCGTGGCCCGCTCAACGGTCCCCACGAGCTCATGTGTGAGCGCCTGCACGCGTGGTTGACGCGCCACCTGCCCGTCAACTCCGCGCTCAAGCTCCTGCCTCGCCGCACGCCCGTGACGCTGCGCGCCGGCACCGTAATCTGCCCCGACCTCGCTCTGGTGCGCCGCGATGACGGTCAACTCTACCTCGCCGCCGAAGTGCTCCAGCCGGGCGATCACCACCCCGATACGGTGCTCAAAAAACAGCTCTACTGCGACTGCCGCACACCGCGCCTGTGGATTGTCGATTCGCGCTATCAGAACGTGGAAGTGTATGGCACGACCGCCAACGCCGGTTTCCGCCTCGAATCCATCCTCGCCCCCAACGAAACCCTGAGCGACCCCGCCGTCGGAGGAATCGTGTATCCGGTCGCCGACATCTTCGCGCACTGCTGAGGTTCGGAGCCAATCAAAGTCCCGCCATAGCCTTTGGCGGAGGCGGATTATGGGCGATAGGATCGAACTGTAGGAGCGAGCTCGCTCGCGATGAGAGATAAACGCCGTCGTTATGCCAACGGCCCTTTGCTTTTGGACTTCGGGAGGGACCGGCTCTGTCCGGTCCGTTGCGGCCTGCACGGACGACACGGAGGTCGTCCCTCCCTCGGTGGAAAAAAGCCCAAAATATTCGGGCGTTGGTTTAAGTCTAAAACTTACGGGGCGGTGGTATTAGTCTCCCGCATCGCCCGTAAACGGGCTCCGAACTCCGATCCACCCCCGTCCCGCCCCCCCCCCCAAGACTCACCGATACTCCGGCAGATACGCTTTCTCCGCCTCGAACAACTCCAACGTCATCGCGCGGATCTGCACCGGCGTGCACACCGCCGCGCAAAGCGGATCGAGCATCAACGCATGAACCGCCGCCTCCTTGCTGCGCTCGATCACCGCCTGCGCACCCAGGTCGAACACGCCGAGGTTGGTCGCGCACAGCTTTGCCATCTGACGCGGCAACGCCCCGTAACGCGTCGGATTGACCCCGTCTTATTCGGTCCGCCTGTTAGTCGGAAAAAAACTCCGTGCACTCAGCACCCTCGGGGTTAACGATCCGCCCTCGTGTCCATCCCTGATCATCCCTGCGTCCGCATTGTCGGCAGCTTTCAAGAGCTCCTCTCAACCCCGTTCTCTGGTGCCGTAAATGCCCTGTGCTGGCCGCGCACGCTAGCCGGCGACTTTAATGAAATCGCCGCTGTCGTCGGACCGCTCGAAGAGATCACGACCGTGGACGACGAGTCGCTCCTCGATTTATCACTCAGCGCCGCCGGGCGCCTCGCTCGCGACATTCTGCTCGCCGATCAAAAACTCCTGCGCGATGCCGGGCTCGATCCTTCGCTCGACCTTGTCCCCGCCTACCCACGCGAGACCGAACCAGGCCCCGTGCCGATCGACGTTTACGACTGGCACGCCGACAGCGCCAACACCGTCGCCGATACGTTTCTGTGTAGCTACACGGTCGCCTCGTCCGAAGGTATCGCCAACCACGAAGCCATTTGCCGCGTGGACATCCCCGAAACTCGCGCCGCGCTCCTCAAGCTTTACGGCGGCCGCGACGACGCCAGTTTCGCCGCGTGGTGCAATTCACATTGCTACGATCTCCATTACGCCGCGTTGCCGCACGCCAAGCCCTACAGCTTCGGGTTCGGCAACCTGTGGCGCATCTCCACGCAATGCCCCGGCAGCCCCGTGCCGCCCTGCATCCACCGCGCCCCGCTCACTCACGCCGGCCAACCGCCGCGCTTGCTGCTGATCAGCTAGCGGACGACACGGAGGTCGTCCCTCCCTGGTTTCAGCGAGGGAGGGTCCACCTCCGTGTGGACCGGCTTGGTGACCAATTACTAGTTGGAAATCGCGCGACTGATCAGGCTGGAAAGCTGGGCCGTGCTGATCGACTGCAACGAGCCGGCCAGCTTCACGTCTTCCACCAATGCCGCGTAGCCCTTCGGGTCGGCGTCGCCTCCGATAAGCTTCAACGTGCGCAGGTCGTCGGCGAGTTTGTCCTTGGCACCGAATTGCAGGTTAACCGCCAGCGGCTGCCGCATGAGCGACATGCCCGGGACGCGGGTGATCTCGCCGGAACCGACCAGGCGAATAAGCGGCGAGAGCAACGAGAGATCTTTGATCGCCAGGTTGTCCTTCTGATCGCGGCCGACGACGATGTTGAGTTGGTCGAACTTGATCGCCGCGAGCTGCGCGGTGACATCGGCGGCGGCACGGGCGCGGTCGGCATATTTCACGGTGGAACTGCTGCCGGTCATCGTGCCCAGCAAACCGGCGAGTTTGGCGGCCTTGCCGGCGGTATCGACGGCGGCACTGCTCTTGATGCCGAGGGCTTTGAAGGTGCCGCCTTGGCTGCTGAGATGGATGTCGCCGATGACGCTGTCGGTGAACCCGGCGGGATCGAGGGCGCGTCCGGAGAGCTGAGTCTTGAGATCAAACTTACCCTCCACCGGCGACGGCTGGTTGGGCGAGAGCGCGCGGAGGATCGGCGCGGGATCAACGTTGGCCATGACGAGGTCGGCTTTGAGCACGTAGGGCTCTGCGTTGGCTGCATCGAACTGCAAGCCGCCTCCGGCTTTGAGTGTGCCTCCCGTGCTCAAGACCGCGCCGATGTTTTCGAGCGTGAGCGCGGTGGGCGTGATGGCGATGGCGCCACCCACGTCGATGACCTCGATGTCCTTCGAGTAAACGAGGCGCTTGAACGCGAGCTTGAGTTCGCCGGTCACGCCGGCCCACAGCGGCTGCGTCGGGGCGGGCGCGGGAGTTGGCGCGGGGGCGGGGACGGGCTTGCCGGGAGCGGAAGCGCCGTCGGGCGTGGTGGGCGCGAGGGCGGAGAAGAGCATCAGGTCGGGGATGTGCAGGGCTTCGCCGGTGAGTTGGGCGTTGATGTTGATCTCCTTTGCGCCGGGCGTGACCACGGCTTTGAGGGTAAGGTCCGAACGGCGTCCGGCCTGCGTGATGACGACGGGCACGTTGGCATCGATGCGTCCAGCGGCGTCGACATCCGCGCGCGCTTGCAGGGCGACCAGAGGCAGAGGCTTGGAGTCCAGACCGACCAGATCGGCGAGTTGAAGCGTCAGGTTGAGCTGCTGGGTGGCGGCGGCGGTCGCGGAAAAATCGCCACGCAACACACCGCGCTTAAGAGCGAGCGAACCGGCGGCGGCAGGCTGGGCGCTCACCGCAAGGAGATCGGATTCGTAGTTGCCGGAGGCGGTGAGCGGCTGGTTTTCGCCGGCGGGCTGCGCGGCCTTGGCGGTGAGTTTGAACAGCGTGGCACCGGCGCTCCGAACGGACAGGTCGGTGACTTCGGCGGTCCAGCCCTTCGGCGTGTAGTCGGCTTGCGCGGCGAGCGAAACATCGACGGCGCGCAGGAGCGGCTGGCCGGCCTGTGAGACGGAGAGCTGGTTGAGCGTAATCGGCGCGACCGGGCGCAGCGCGAAACCACCGTCGCGGGCCGAGGCGACAAACGTGCCGCTCACGTCGTCGCCCGTGAGCACGAGGTCGCCGAGAAACGGTTTGGCCCAGGCCAAAGGAACGCCGTTGAGCGTGAGGCGAAGGAGCTCGGCGGCGGGGTTGGCGGCGGTGAGCGCACCGGTCGCGGTGTTGAATTCGACGGCTTGCAGCGCGGTCACGCTGGCCACGGGCTGGGCACCGGTGACGCGGGCATCGAGGGTGTTGAGGCGAACGAGGTCGCCCTGAGTCGCGACATCGAACGCGGCGTTGATCACGAGGCGGCCAAGGGCGGCGAACTCGGGTTGGATTGCGGCGAGCTTGTCGATGGAAGCGTCCAATGACCCGTTGGCTTTGATCTGGGAAAACGTGCGGTCGGCCTCGAAAGCGCCCTGCCCCTTGGCGATGAGATCGGGCAACGGACGGCCGAGGGCAAGCGGGGCGGCGTCGGCGGCGGTCACGTCAAGTTTCCACGAGCCGGCGAGCGGCGCGGCGCCCGGCGGCAGCTTGATGTCGACGTTGAGCAGATCCCGAGCGCCCGAGCGCACGACGGCGGTGTAAGCCTCGCCCTGGGCCTCGCGCGCGGCGGAGAGGGCGATATCGATTTGGGCACCTTGCGGCACCTGCGGGCCGGTGGCGGAAGCGGTCGCGTTGAAGGCAAAGCGCTCGAAGGTGCGCGGGGTATCGAGACGGGCGATGATGTCGCCGCGCAGAGCGAGCGTGGTGGCATCGGGGCTTTGTAGACCGGCGGTGAGTGCGAACGTGCCGTCTTTGCCGGCGGCGACACCACCGCCGGCGAGGGTGACTTGAGCGCGGCGGCCGGCGGGCAGCAGGATCTCGCCGGAGAGATCAATGCCGTCGACGACGAGGTCTACGGGTAGCTGGATGAGATTGAAGATGCCGTCGAACGCGGTCTTCGCGGCGGACTCGGGCGTTTTTTGGGTCGATGCGGTCGCAACCGGATTGGAAAGGTCGAGTATCCAGCCTTTGGCGACGAGCCGCCGAACCTCGACCTTGCCGCCGGCGGCGTCGAGCACGCCGACTTCTATCTCGGCCGAAGGGAGCGTGAGCACGAGGCCGGGCTGGACGACGCGGACGTTTTCGAGGCGGGTCACGTTAAGGCCGGCGTTCACGCGGCCGATGGCCACGGTGAGCCCGGGGGTGGCGGGGGCGAATTTACGCGCGGCCCAGGTTTGCACACCCGGCGTGAAGGCGAGCGCGACAACGATCACTAGGAGCAGCAGGAGGGCGGCGAGGCCGACCAGGAGGAGGCGAAGTGGTTTCATCCGAGTAAGAGTGGTAAGTGTGTTTATTGACCGCAGATAAGGCGATTGGACACGGAGAAATCTTAAAATTTAAAGGCATGCCGGAGGTTCCGATGTGGGAGCGAGCTTGCTCGCGATGAGCGGTCAATCGCTAGCAAGCTCGCTCCCACGTTGAAGCCCCGCGTGGGGAGCTGGTCGGATCGGGTCGAATCTGGCTTTACCGGAATCGCCCATAAATGGGCTCCTACCTTTCGATCACTTGGCGAGGGCGGCGGGTTCGGCGAGATAGGTATCGGGCTCACCCAAGGCGCGGCGGAGGCTGGCGAGGGCGACGTTGTAGCTGTAATTTGCTTCGAGCTGGTTGTTACGCGCATCAGTGAGCGCGACCTGGGCCTGGAGCACATCGAGCTGGGTGGCACTGCCGGCGGCGTAACGGGCGTTGGCCAGGCGGAGCGATTCCTCGGCTTGGCCGACCACCTTGACGGCGGCTTCGGCCAACTCACCGGCTTCCTGAAGCGAAGAGAGCGCGCTGCGAACCTCGACCTCGACCGCGAGGACTTGCTCATTGAGAACCAGATCGGCCTGGCGGAATTGGGAACGGGCTTGCGCGACGCGGCCGGCGGTGGCGCGTCCGTCGAAGATGGCCCACGTCGATTGAACACCGGCGGTCCAGCCGTTGCGCGAGTCGTTGAAGCGATCGGAGCCCCTATCCTTGTAGAGACCATAGCTGCCGACCAAGTCCACGGAGGGACGGTAACCGGAGCGCGCGATGTCGATGTTGCGCTCCTGGGCTTGCGCGAGTTTGTCGAAGCGAAGGAGTTCGGGGCGGTTGGCGCGGGCGATGTCGAGCGACGTTTGCAGATCGTAGGATGACGGAGCAAAATCCAGCGTGCCGACGAACTCAGGGGTGCGGCGGATGTTTTCCTTGCTGGTGTTGCTGTAGCCGAGCGCCTGGCGGAGCTGGTCGGTGGAGGTGCGGAACGTGTTGCGCGCCCGGATAAGCTGGGGCTTGGCGTTGGCGAGCTCCACCTCGGCGCGGAGCACCTCGAAGTTGGATACGCTGCCGGCCTCGAACCGGTTCCGGGCGTTCTGCAGCTGCTCCTCGAGGAGCGTCACATTTTGCTCCTGCACTTTGATCTGCTCGCGGGCGAGCAGCACGTTGTAAAAACGGGTGCGAACATCGAGGAGGGCGCCGTTGATCACGGAGCGCAGGTCGAGGAGCGCGGCCTCGCGCAACACCTTCTGCGCATCGAGCGCGGCCTTGATGCCACCGCCGGAATAGAGCGCCTGGCGTGCTTGGATGGCGATGGTCCAATCCTGGGTGTTGGCCGGCGTAAACGGGGAGAGTTCCTTGTCGTTGCGCGAGTAGTCGGCGATGGCGGAAACGTTGGGCAACGCCCGGGCGCGCACCTCGACGATGAGACCTTCCTGTTCCTTGATGCGTTCACGGGCCTGGCGGATCGCGAAATTATTCTCGATCGCGTAGGTGATCGCGGTGCGCAAATCGAGTTGCTGAGGAACATCGGGAACAGGCACCGTGGCGCGGCCAGAAGGTTGGGCAAGGAGCGCCGTCGAAGAGGCCAGCAAAGCAAACAAAAGGGTGAGCACTGGTTTCATAGAAATGAGAAGGTGACTAGGGATTGGTGAATGGGCAACGTGCGGCGTTTAAGCGTTCAAGGGAGTTTTCTCCGCAGTCGCGGTGTCGGGGTTCTGCTCGCGGGCAATCAGCATGTAGAACGCAGGCACCACAAAGAGCGTGAAGAACGTGCCGATCGCCATGCCGACGACCAACACCCAACCGATGCTATTACGCGCGGCGGCACCGGGCCCGGTGACAAAGATCAACATGAGGTGGCCGAAGACCGTGGCGGCCGACGTCATCAACACGGGACGGAGGCGCGTCGCGGCGGCGCGCCGGATGGCCACCCGTTTGCCGACACCCTCCGCCTGGAGTTTATTGGCAAACTCCACGATGAGGATGCCGTTCTTCGCAATCAGTCCGACCAGCGTGATCAGGCCGATCTGGGAATAGATGTTGAGCGTGGTTTCCCAGAGGAAAATCGGCAACATGGCACCGACCAACGCAAGCGGCACCGACCCAAGCAGGATGATGAACGGATCGCGGAAGCTGTTAAACTGCGCGGCCAGCACGAGGAAGATGAGGATCAACGCCAGCACGCCGGCTTTCCACAGGGCGCCACCCTCGGTGCGGAGCTGGCGCGATTGACCACCGTAATCGATGGAGTAGTCGGGCGGGAGGATCTCCTTCGCTTTTGCTTCCAGCTTGGTCAACGCGGTATCGAGCGAAGGCCCCACGCCGGTGATTTTGACGGCGTTGAGCTGCTGGAAGCGATTGAGTGCGCGGGGTTCGACCGTGTGTTTGAGCGTGGCAATGGTGGCGAGCGGGATCAGTTGTCCGTTCGGACCGCGCACATGGTAGTCCAGTAGCTGCTCGGGGTTGAGGCGTTCACCGCGCTCGACCTGGGGAATCACCCGGTAGCTGCGGCCGTCGTTGACGAAGCGATTGACGTAGCCGCCTCCGAGAAGAGAGCCGAGGTCGCGGGAGATGTCGGTAAGGTTGAGGCCCATCGAGGCGACCTTGTCCTTGTCGATGACGATCTCGACCTGCGGGAGGTCGAATTTGAGATCGCTGTCGGCGAAGAAGAACGTGGGCATGGCGTTGGGTTCGTTGGCCTCGGTATTCGCATAGAGCAGAAGCTGCTGCGTGAACTCGTTCATCTGCTTGTGATCCGCAGTGGAACGGATGACGAACTCGATGGGGAACTGTCCGCCGGAGGGCAGCGGATCGGGAGTGTTCATGATGACGTTGAGGCCGGGGATTCTTGCGGCGGGGCCTTGCAATGAAATCTGGATCTCCTCGGCGGTGCGCGTGCGCTCGGACCACGGCTTGAGGATGGCGCCCCCGAAACCGAAACTCGTGCCGGTGATCTGGAACGAATTCGCGTATTCAGGGAAGGACTCGAACATCTCCTGGACCTGCGTGGAGAAGATCACGTTCTGGTCGATGGTCGCATTGGGGGACGGTAACAAGATGCTGAATACGACCCCTTGGTCCTCCTTCGGGGCGAGTTCCTTCTGGGCAAACATGAAGAACGGCACCAGGAGCAGCGTGAGCAACGCGGCGGTCGTGATGGTGACCGGCACCCAGTTGAGGCTGTGGCCGATCATGCGGTCGTAGCGATCGCGCAAACGATCAAAGGCGCGGTTGATCTTACCGCTCAGGCCTTTTTCTTCCTGATCGTGGTCCTTGAGTAGATAGGCGCTCATCATGGGGGAGAGCGTAAGGGCGACCACGCCCGAAACAGCGACCGCGCCGGCCAACGTGAAGGCAAACTCACGGAAGAGCGCCCCGGTGAGACCGCCCTGGAAACCGATGGGGGCGTAAACGGCGGCGAGCGTGATCGTCATCGAGATGACGGGACCCACAAGTTCGCGCGCGCCGAGGATGGCGGCGTCGAAAGGGGTCTTACCCTCGCGGATGTGTCGCTCGACGTTTTCCACCACGACGATGGCGTCGTCCACCACGATACCGACCGCCAACACGATGGCCAAAAGCGTCAGCAAGTTGATGGTGAAGCCCGCCACAAACATGATGAACACTCCACCGATCAACGAAAGCGGCATCGCAATCACCGGGATGAGGACCGAGCGGAACGACCCCATGAAAAGGAAGATCACGATGGAAACGATCAACAGCGTTTCGAGAAGGGTTTTCACGATCTCGTGGAGCGCATCGTCGATGTAGGCGGTCGCATCGTAGGCGATCTTGGCCTCGAGGCCGGACGGCAGGCGGAGCTGCAGATCCGGGAACGCCTTGCGCACCCGCTCGATGACCTCGACGGTGGAGTCGGTGGGCAGCACCCAGATCCCCATGAACGTGGCCTTTTGTCCGCCGAAACGAACCTCTTCGTCGTAGCTTTCGGCACCGAGCACGACCTCGGCGACGTCTTGGAGGCGGACGATGGAGCCATTGCGTTCGGCGACCACCAATTGCTTGAACTGCTCCACGTTTTTAAGATCCGTGTCGGCCACGAGGCTGACTTGGATCATGGAGCCCTTGGTCGAGCCCACGGTGGAAAGCGCGTTGTTGTTGGACAACGCCTGGCGCACCTCGGAGGCGCTGATGCCGCGGCCGGCGAGCTGGTCGGGCTTCAGCCAGATGCGCATCGCGAAAATGCGCCCGCCGAGCACGTCGGCGCGCTGCACGCCCTTGATGGACGAGAGCTGCGGCTGGACCACGCGGTTGAGGTAATCGGTGATCTGGTTCTGCTCGAGCGTGTCGGAGTAGAAACTCAGATACATCGAGGCGAACTGGTTGTCGCTGGACTCGACGCTGATGGTGGGCGCCTCGGACTCCGGAGGGAGCTCGCTGCGCACCTGGTCGATCTTCGAGCTGATCTGGGCGAGGGCGGCGTTGGTGTCGTAGTTGAGCCGCAGATACACATTGATCGTGCTCACGCCGGACACACTCTGCGAATCCAGGTAGTCGATGCCATCGGCACTGGCGATGACGCGCTCCAGCTGCGTGGTGATGTAGCCGCGCACCGTCTCGGCGCTGGCGCCGAAATACACGGTGGTGACCTTCACAACCGCGCTGTCGCTGCGCGGATACTGGCGGACGTTGAGCTGATTGTAAGCGACCAGGCCGATGATCAGAATCGTGATACTGATCACCAGGGCGATGACGGGCTTGCGGACGAAAAGGTCCGTAAAACTGGTTTTCATAGCGAAGGGAGAACGGGGCGGGCTCAGGTATTCGCCGGCTTGGGCGCGGGATTATTGGCAGGCAAACGGTCGTTGTTGATCTGGACCGGGGCGCCATTGCGGAGTTTGAACACGCCGGCGGAAGCGACGATCTCTCCGGGCTTCACGCCCTCGGTGATGGCCACTTGGTCGCCCCGTGTGACGCCCAGTTTCACGAACTGCTGACGGGCACCGAGGTATTCCGCGCCGTCGGGCCCCTTCATGGTCTCGATGATGTAAACCGAGTTGCCGTAAGAGGCGTAGGCGATGGCGGTCGCGGGCAGCACGACCAAGGGCTTCTCCGCCGGAAGCTGGACATCGACATGGGCAAACATGCCCGAACGCAGGATCTCCCCGGGGTTTTCGATCAGAGCCTGGACGGAGACATTGCGCGAGGCGGAGTCCACCTCGGGGTTGATGGCGACGATCTTGCCTTTAAAGATACGGGCACCGAACGCGTCCACCTTCACGTCGGTCTCCTGGCCGACCACAAGCTGGGGCAAGTGGCGCTGCGGGATGGTGAAGTTGACGTAGATCGGGTTGAGCTTTTGCAAGGGCATCAACGAAGCGCCTCGCGACACAAACTGACCGACGTTGACCATGCGGATACCGACGCGACCGTCGAAGGGAGCGCGGACCTTTTTCTTGGCGAGTTGGGCGCGGAGAGCTTCGGCATCGGCCGTCGCCTGGATGAGTTGTGCGTTGGCCTGATCGAGCTCGGCCTGGCTGATGGTGTTTTTCTCACGCAGTTCGACGGCGCGGTCACGGTCGAGTTTGGCGATGGCCTGGCGGGCTTCTGCGGAGGCGAGCTGGGCGGCCTCGACCGTGGTGTCGAATTCGATCAGGAGATCACCGGCTTTCACGGCGGCGCCGTTGTCGACCGCGATGCGGGCAATGGTGCCATCGGCATCGGCGCCCAAGGTAACGCCCTCGACGGGCGCGAGCGTGGCGATGGCACTGAGCACCGGTTGCCACGTTTCCAGGACGGCTTCAACGGTGGTCACGGCGCTCGCGGGCATGACGTGTGGTTGCGAAGAGGCTTTCTTGATTTGGGCGACCTTGACGAAGCCAAGGAGGAAAACCACGAGGAAGAAACCGACGACGGCGATGATGAACTTCTTAAGCATGGGAGGACGGATTTAGAAAAATTAGGGGGGCGTGGATTCAGGTTTACACGGTCTCGCCGGAGCCGGAAACGGCCGGCCCGTCGGTCTCACCGGGGGCGAGGCTGAGAGCCTGCATGGAAACTTTGGTGAGCAAGCGGGACAGGGTCTGCTGCTCGCCGCTGGAGAGGTTTCCCATCAGTTGTGTGATGAGGCGGAAATGCCCGGGCAAGATACCGTGCATAAACTCCTGCGCTTTCGAGGTGAGGTAGATGGACATCTGGCGTCGATCCGCCGGATCGGGCTCGCGGCGGACAAAGCCGTCGCGCTCCAACGTATCGAGCAGCCCCGTGATGGTCGCCCGCGAAACCGAGGCCAGGTCGGCCAACTCGGCAGGCGTGGTCGCCGTCGGGCAACCACCCTCTTTTTCCATTAAAAGCATCATCACGAGAAAACGGCCCTGAGTGATGTTGTGGGCGGCAAAATGCGCGTTCATCACACGAATGACCTCCTCACCCGCACGAATCAAATGCATGAACGCCTCACACGCGGCGGGCTGCAAATCAGGGAACTGCCTAGATGCCTCGACGAGGCATTCGTAGCGCGGCAGATCTTTGAGAACGAGGCGTTGCACGAGGTGTGTTAGTTAATGTCGAAGCGACTTAAAACAAATAAGCCTCCTGATAGTTAGCCGCCTTATAAATAAAGCAAGCGGCACATGCAAAAAGGATTCCATGCGCCATTCCTCCCCAGATTGTGTTTCGCAAATAAATCAATGCATCGCTGACGCTCTACGAAGGAAGGGAGAAAGGGCGCTGGGCCGGCGTTGTCCTCGGCGGCATGACCGGCCGGGTCGCCTCCACCTCGGCCGCCTTGGCCGAGCCCGCTTTCCCTCTCACGCCGACCTGATTTAATTCAGAAACACGCCCTAACCTCGCGGCATCACCTGCGCAGTCGTCGTCGGCCCGGCGCAACGCGGCCCCGCTTCGGTCCACGTGAGCGGGTCGATGCACATGCGCCGTGCGGTTCGTCGAGAATCCCACGCGTGATAGACGAGCACCCCGGTCTCTCCATCGGGCCCGATCACATAGGAGTTGTGTCCCGGTCCGAGGACCTCACCCGAACGCTGGCCTAAAACCCGTGGCTCCCCTGCGTCCGCATGCTCCCAAGGTCCTTCCGGGTGATCGGCCACCGCATAACTCACGCCGTAGTCCTGTGTCTGCCAGTTGCCTCCCGAATAGAAGCAACAATACCGCCCCGCGTGCGCCACCACGCAAGGCCCCTCCACCGTGTGCCATGCCGACCATCGCTGCCCGTAAAGCGTGCGGTTCCTCTCGTAGATCTGCCAGTCGGCATTCGCCCGCAAGACCGGTTGGGACGCACCCGCCGCCTGCAACATATCGGCCGTGAGGCGCACCACCGCCAACCCCGTGCCGGCGCGTTCATCAAAAAAATCCTTCGCAAAAAACAAATACCAACGGCCGTCCTGCGGGTCGCGAAATGGATGCGCATCAATGCAAAATCCTTCACTTTCCGGCAATACCACGCCGCAGTCGTGAAAAGGTCCCGCCGGATGCTCCGCCACCGCAACGTGCAACCGGTGCAGCTCATCCCGTTCCTTCGGTGCCGTTGAATAATAAAGGTAAAACATCCCTCCGTGTTCCGCGACCTCCGGTGCCCAAAACGACCATGCCCCCCCCGCCTCCCCGGTCTCCGCCTGCTTCACGGGCAACGCCGCGCCCACCGGTTGCCACGAAACGAGATCCAGAGAACGCAACACCTGGAACGCACCCTCTCCCCCCCGGCCGTCGACCTCCAGCGTTTCGCCGGTGCCGTAGGCGAAATACTCTCCGCGCCAACGCAGCACAAACGGATCGGCAAAATAGCCGGGCCACACGGGATTTTGATAAGTCCAAGCCATAACGCACGCCTCTGACCAAGACTAATCCCAAAACCGCGAACCCGCAAAGCCGGACTCGTCTTTGCCCGCGACTCGGGCGGCCCGCCGTTAAACTACTTCTCCCGCAACGGCTTTAAATCCGGGTCGGTTTTCGCCAACGCCACAAACTCCCCATCCAACCCGCACGCCAGATCGAGAAACACGCGGGCATCACTCAGGTTGCCCAACTGCGCCTCGTAACATGCGAGGTTGAAGTGAAACACCGCCTCCCGCGGATGCAGTGCGACTCCCCGCATAAGAATCACTCGCGCCGCCGCGAGACCCGTGTGCCGCCGCGTCGCATACGCCGACTGAATCCAGTGCCCCGCCACCTGTGGCTCGCGTTCGCACAACCACGCTCCCACCGCCGACGCCCGCTTCCATTCGCCGCGTTCGACATGCACAGCCAACCACAGGGCCAGCACCGGCGTGGCGTCGCGCTCAGCCGCCAGGATCTCGCGAAGCGCCCCTGCCGCCTCCTTCTTTAAACCCAACAGCAGGTAACCCTCCGCATAGCTTAATTGCCGGCGTGTGTGCGTGGAGAGCATCATCCTGAAGTCGCCCTCGTCATCAGCCGCTTCATCTCGGTGGAACCCTGTCTCCGTAACGACGTCACGCCAGCACGGCCGCCTTCTCCTTCGAGATCGCCCACTTCATCACCTCGCCCTTCGACCACAGGTCGAACTCGTCGATCATCAGCCGGCCCATGCGGCGGCACTCATGCTCCTGCGAACCGGCGATGTGCGGCGTCAGCACCACATTCGGAAGCGAATACAACGGCGAACCGGCCACCGGCGGTTCCGGCCAGGTCACGTCGAGCAACGCCGTGAGATCAAGACGACGCGTGAACACCTCGATAAGCTCGGCCTCGTTGACGATCGCCCCACGCGCCGTGTTGAGGAAAGTCGCGCCCGGTTTCATTTTTTCAAAGTGAGACCCGCGAATCATGTTCTCCGTCTCTTTGAGCCACGGCGCGTGCAATGACACCACATCGCATTCGGAGAAAATCCGATCCAGAGACGTCAGTTTCACATTGGCCTCCGCCGCCTGCGCCGGCTTCAGGAACGGATCATACACATACACCTCCACATCAAACGGCTTGAGTCGCTCGCGCACCAAACGCGCGATCATCCCGTAGGAAATCAGGCCCACCTTGCTGCCATAAGCGCCGGCAGGCTTGATACCATCCGACTTCGGATAGGCTCCCAGCCGCTTCGTCTCCAGCGCGCAGCGCCAAAACCGCTTCAAGGATAAAAGAACCGCAGCCAACGTAAACTCCGCCACCGGGATCGCGTTCATCGCGTAGGCGCTGGTCACAATGATTCCCCGATCCCAGAACGCATCCGGAGTCATGGCCTTGATCGACCCTGCCCCGTAAAACACGGCCCGAAGCTTCGGCGCCGCCTCCAGGAAAGCCTCATCCATAGTCGGCGCACCCCAACCGGAAAAAATCACCTCCACATCGGCCAGTAGATCCGGATTCTGTTTGATCGATGCCGCAGTGTGCAGTCCCGGCACAAGATCCACCCTGCGGGCGATCTCGGCGTGCAACGCCTCGCCATAGATCAATTCATAAGCTGCGGGGTCCAGAATGATGATACCTTTCGTCATAGCGTAAGGCTTCAAGGCATATCATCGGCGGCCGTTTAACAATGGCATTTTGCAGTGGCGGCCCGGCGCCTGCGATGACTACGGTCCACCCTACATGACGTCATCCGCCTCCCGTGCCGACGGCCGCAAAGCCGATCAGCTCCGCCCCATCACCTTCGAGGCCGGCATCGCCCCGCACGCCACCGGCTCCGTGCTCGTGTCCTACGGCCAAACCCGCGTCATCTGCGCCGCCACCATCGAGCCCAAGGTTCCGGCCTGGATGAAACAGCAGCGCGTGCCCGGCGGCTGGCTGACCGCCGAGTATTCACTTCTCCCCTACAGCACTCACGAGCGTAAACAACGCGACATCTCACGCGGCAAGCTCGACGGCCGCACCGTCGAGATCCAGCGCCTCATCGGCCGCTCGCTCCGCGCGGTGCTCGATCTCCGGAAACTAGGAGAAAACACCCTTTGGATCGACTGCGACGTGCTCCAGGCCGACGGCGGCACCCGCACCGCGTCGATCACCGGCGCCTACCTCGCCGCCCGCCTCGCCATCCAGACGCTTCTCGACGCCAAGCGCATCCCCGAAAACCCGCTCACCGACAGCGTTGCCGCCGTGAGCGTCGGGCTTTTTGAGGGTCGCGAACTCCTCGACCTGCCCTACCTCGAAGACAAAGACGCCGAGGTGGACTTCAACATCGTCATGACCGGCCAGGGCAAATTCGTCGAAGTGCAGGGCAGCGGTGAAGAAGCCACCTACACCCACGAACAATTGCTCAGCCTGATCGCGCTTGCTCAAAAAGGCATCAAAGAGGTCAGCGCGCTTCAAACCGCCTTCCTGACCAAACAACTGCTGGCTCGCTGATCGCCAAATAGCTCCGCTCGTGGCCCATATTCTGCTCTCCTCGTTTCCCATGAAATCCACCCTCGCCCTCAAA
>JANODO010000117.1:0-28594 GCA_031412735.1 Rariglobus sp.
CCAGCAATGGCAGGCCCAAAAACAGGCCGACGGTTCCTTTGAACTCATCCCCCTGAACGCCCCCGCCACCCGCCTTGACATCAATGCATCCGGCACCGCCGACGGCTCCCAAGCCATCCTGTGGACCGACGGCAACGCCAACAACCAACACTGGCGCGTCGTCAAACAGGACGACGGCCACGTCGAACTTGCCCCGCTGCACGCCCTCGGCAGCCGCCTCGAAGTCAACGCCTCCGGCACCGCCAACGGCACGAAGATCCAGCTATCCGCCGACACCAACGCCAGCAACCAGCGCTGGAAACTCATCGGCGGTCCCGCCGACCAGATCCCCGTCGGCCCGGCCGCCCTCCCCGCCACGACCTACGCCTACGACGGTCCCACCCCCTTCGATGGAGTCGCCACCCAGGTCAGCGCCGGCACCGCCCCCGGTTCCGCCGCCGCTCTCACCGTGGCCTTCATCATGACCCCGTCCAAAGTCGCCCACATGATTCCCGTGGACAAAGAGCCTATGTCTGGAACCGCCGGCTGGACCGTGAAACTCCGCAACAACGGCGACCTCTGGTTCCGCGTCGGCGGCAACACGACCTACACCGACGCCAGGGTCACCGGCGTTTACACCACCGGACTGCCCGTCCACGTTGCCTGCACCTTCGCGGCCGGCACCGCCAAGGTTTACATCAACGGTATCCTGCGCGCCACTACGACCAGTATTACCCACACCGTCAACGACACGGTCACCACCCTTCGCCTCGGCATCCCCAGCGCCTCCGCCACCTTTGAAAAATATGCGGGCACGCTCTCCGACGTGAAGATCTTCCCTGCCGCACTCACCGATGCGCAAGTGGACCTCCTCGCCAATCCCTAAGCTCCGGCTGCACGTAGTCTAACGCCCTTCCATGCCACCCACCCGACTCCCGCTCGTCCTCGGCCTCGCCGCCCTCGCCGTGCCCGTCGGGTGGGTTTTCTTTTTCAATACTCCCACGCGCCCCACCCCGCCGCGTGTTTCCATTTCAAGTCGCACGCCGGCGGACAGCCCGGCCACGCCCGAACTCTTTACGCGGCCAGCCTTCGCCACCGTTTTCGAACCCGAAGCCTTCGATGAACTCATCGCCGTAAGAGAAGCGGTCCGCAACGCCCCCGGCGCCACGCTCGCCTGGGCCGCCGGCCTTACCGACCCGCAGGCGCGCACCGAAATGATCGGGCTCATTTGCCAGCAGATCGCCCAGACCGATCCCCGCGCCGCAATCGAAGCCGCCACGTCTCACCTCGCGCCCCCCGATGCCCGGATTCCGCTGCAATCCCTGGCGCAAACCTGGGCCCTTGCCGATTTCGACTCGGCACTCGCCTGGGCCACGCGACACCCCGCCGGCGATTTTCGTGACGCCCTCGTCGCCAGCGTGACGAGCGCCCGAGCCACTGCCGCTCCGCAGGATGCGCTTCAACTACTCGCCCGCCATATGCCCGTCGGACCCGCGCAAGATCATGCCCGGCTTGAGATCATCCAGAGTTGGGCACTCAGCAACCGAACCGCCGCAACCCGCTGCGCCGAGTCCTTGCCCCTCGGCCCCCTGCGCGTGGAAGCGCTCAACTTACTCGCCCAGCTCAGCGACGTCTCCACCGCCCGCGAGTAGTTCCGAACCTAGGATCCCAATTCGCTAGGCTTGAGGTAGGGGTCTCGGCCACACGACGCGTGTCGTTGAGCACGACAAAACGCGTGCCTTCGGACGTTCGCTCCACCGCGATGAAGGCCCGCACCGGCCCGTGCAGAATCTATTTAGGTGCGTTCACCTCGATTCTTGCCGTCAGCGGCAGGTTGTCGGAGGCCGGTCCGGCGCGAAAGCGCCTGAATCAACCGTGTAATGATGCTTGCTGTCGTCCCAACGACGCAGCGATGCGACCTTTACCGGGATCGAGACGGTGCGGGTTTCACCGGTCTTCAACGAGACGCGCCGAAAGCCGACCAACGATTGCAGCGACATGGGCACGGGCGCGTTCAACACGCGGGCGTAAACCTGCACGACTTCATCGCCGGCCAGCCCGCCGGTGTTTTTCACCTGGACGTTGACCATCACCGTGTCAGCCGCACTCGCCTGGTCAGCGGACAGGGTGATCTTCTCATACTCAAACCGAGTGTAGCTTAAGCCGTGGCCAAACGCATAGAGCGGCTTACCGCCAAAGTAGCGATAGGTGCGGCCCGCCATCGCGTAAGAATCGAAGGGCGGCAAATCCACCTCCGACTTATAGAAGGTCATCGGCAGGCGCCCGGCAGGATTGGTTTCGCCAAGCAATACCTCGACCACCGCCTGTCCCCCGCCCTGCCCGTAATACCATGCGCAGAGGATCGCGTTGGCTTTGTCCGTATCGAAGCTCAACGCGCTGCCGGTCGTGAGCACTACGGTGACGGGTTTGCCGAGCGCGGACACTTTTTCCAACAGCTCGCGTTGCGGAAGCGGCAGCAAAATGCTCGTGCGATCGCCGCCGTCGAAGCCCTCGGCGTTGACGCGCATCGCCTCGCCTTCGAGCTCGGGCGTGAGGCCCAAAGCGAGCACCACTTGGTCAGCCTGACGGGCGCCCGCCAACGCATGCTCAATCGCATCATCGCCACCGGGCGGCTTCCAACCAAAGCGGATCATGGGACCCGACTTGCCTTGATCGTAGTCCAACCGCACCGCCCGCGCCTGTCCGGCGGTGAACGGCAACACGGTCCCGATGGTGCGCTCTGATCCCGACTTCCGGCCGTCCACGACCACAAGATTTGCCACGACGAGTCGAAATGCTCCCGTGCCCGTCACGCTCAACACATAGTCTCCCGTAGTTGGCGGCACGATCACGCCGCTCCAGCGAATGACCGCGCCGGTCACGGGAACTTCGGGAAGCGGCACGTAGGTGTTCCATTGAAAATCCACGCGCGCATCGACGGCTTTCGTGACCGGTTCGCCCTCAAACGTGGCTGCCGCGAACACCTCGCGCACCAAACCCGGGCGCGTGCGCTCCTTGTCGGTGAACAGTGCGCCTTCGGGAAAAGGGATGCCTTACTCGCGAAAGCCCTTGGCGAGCGGAGCGCCGCGTTCATGCAGCACGCGCACGCCCTTCGGCTCCAGCCGCGCCCGAAACGCATCGATGAGCGTGACGTAGCTCGACGGAAAACCGCTGTAGTTTCCAATCAGCGCAGCGCTGCGGCCAGGTTCACCTGAATCAACTTTTTGGATACTGAAAAGTCGTCGCCCGCCCAGCTGGTCGCGACCTACGCTAAGGGCTCGATGAAATCTTATCTGATCGAGGTTTATCCGGAGGCCTCCGCTCCGGCCGACTCCGTAACCCGGGCCGGACTTGAAAAAGGCCTGCTGGGCTTTGAGGTGAAAGCTGCGGGCAAGACCCACCGCGTGGTGTTCAACCCAACCGGCAAACCGCAAGTTTATCGGCTAAGCCCGACCGACGCCGAGTCTCAGATCCATCGGGAAGGTGCGCGTTATCGTCCAGCTTGGATCAGCCCGGAAGGCCGCGAAGAACCCGCGCCCGCTCCCACCCAGGTAACCCGCGAGGAGCTCGCTACCGACATCGCGATGCCGCCTTACTCGCACGTGACGTTGGTTTCAAAAACGCGCTCGTAGGCTTTAAATACAATGGCGGCCAACCCGTTAGGATTGGCCGGCTGGTCGTTTCACCCTACGCGCAGGCGTCTTTAGAGCATTTTGAATAAAGCCATAGCCGTTTTTGGGTTGATGGCGATCTCCGAGCGCCGTAAGGAACCATCAGCCAGCAGACCGCGCCCGGAGGTCACGGTCCACCTCGGCCTTGCCCAAGAAGTAGCGTTTTTTTAAAATGCTTTAACGCACCGGGACCGGTTCGATTTGGTTGCGGTAGTCCACGAGCGTCGAACCGGCGCGGGTGAGCGTGAATTCGTTCATCGTGACCGTCTGCCCGGCGACGGCGGTAGACCGCGGAGTGAAGGCAAACGCGTCGCTCTGTGCGCCGATGGCGACGGTGAGGCTGTTGCCCGCGAGGTTGGTCACGGGCAAAGCATCCCCGGCGCGGAACGGGAACAGCAACACGCGATACTCGGGCGCGACCACGGCCCCACGTTCGATGACCAGCCGGTTCCACGTCTCGGCGGTGTTGGGGCTGGCGACCGTTTCCAAGTAGGCGAGCGCGCTGCCCGTGGAGCCGGCGGCCTGCGCGGGCGTGCCGGCGGCGCGCAGGATGGGCACGAGCAGGCGGCGGTTGCCCGTGGCGGCGGGCTCGGTGAGCACCACGTCGGTAGCGGGATCGCAACCGGCGGGGAGCGCGGCACCGGTGAGAATCGTCAGATCTTTCGGGACGGAAGCGAACCACTTGTAGGTGTGGGTCGCGTCGTCTTTGCGCACGTCATCGATCACAAGGACGTAGGGCGAAACGCCGCGCACGAGTCCGATGGTGCGGTAAACCTGACGCATCGGGTTGTAGGCCTTCTTCTGGATGCCCTCGAACTTGCCGGGATACTCCCAATGTGGGAACGAGACAAGGGGCGCGCTGCCAAAGGTCTCCGCGATTGTGTTGCCGGTGCGACGGAAGGTATTGTGGGTGTTGTTTTCAGCCACGTAACCGGTGCTGAGCACAACCGGAGGAGTCGTGTAGTTGTTCCACTTCCACTCGTTGGTGTAGCCGTAAGTCGCGTCGCCGGTGGCGAAGGTCGCGGTGCCGCCGGCGGGGGTCCACGCGGCGAGTTTGGCGGGGATGCGCATCTTCTTACCTTCCTGCGGCGTGATCTTCATCGTGAGGCCGTCCACTTCGATGACGCTGTGGAATTTGCCGTCTTGAAGGCCGGAGTCGGTGCTGCCGCTGTTGTAGTTCACGAAGAGGCGACCGAGCGCGGACAACGTGAAGGCGTTGCGATCAGCGAAGGTGTGCCCGCCCATGTCCTGGCGAACATGGAACACGATCTGCGCCGCGTCCGGGTCGTAGCCGCTGCGGGCGACCACGGTGCCGCCCTGAGTGTCGAGGTAGTCGAGCGAGCCCTGAACCTGAGTGTTCTGAGCCGTCCACGAGGCGGTCGAGGCGACGTCGGCCGCGAAGATGGCGGCGGGCAGGAGCTGGTTGTGGTAGCCGGAGCGCAGGCCGAACTTACCGTCGCGCAGGTCGATGAAACTCTGCCAGTTGCCCGAGCCGTCCTTGTATTCGGTGCGGACGAAGTTGCGCCAGGCGAAGTCGGCGGCGTTGTCGGCGGGGAACATCCACTTCAGCGCCGTGTAGTCGAGGCTTTCAATAAAACCGCGGCCGCGCTCGGGGTCGGCGCCGCTGCCGCCGAGCAGGTCGTATTTAAGAAATCCATACCCAAAAGGCTGCATGACGGCGGGCAGCCAGCGCGACTTGTAGGCCTGGACGTGGGGATGGCCGAAGTAGTCGTAACCGCGCCGGGCAAGCGGAATCATATGCGCGCCGTAGAGGTAGTTCTTCCCCTGCCCTTCCAATGGGGCTCCCGTGGAAAACCAGCCGTAGGTGAGAAACTTGTGGTAGGAAGAGACGGCGCGCTTGAACCAGCCGTCGAGCGCGGCGGCGGAGTAGCCGGCGTCGGTGGTGGTGACCTCGCCCTCGATGGCGCAAGCGGTGATCAGCCTGAACGAGTTGATCGCGACGTGGTTGCCGGCGGAGGCCTCGGGAGCAACACCTACGTCGGTGTAGTCGGTGTCGGAGTAGTCGGAGGCAAAGTAGGCGCCCATCATCTTGGCGAGGGCCTTGCGGACATTGTCGCGCTGCGCGGTGGCGAGGGAGTTTGCGATCAAGTCATAGGTGAGCGCGTTGAGGTGTCCGCCGAACTTGTAGGCGTTGGCGGAACGGGCGTTGAAGGTCGCGGTTGCGAGACCGGGATAGTCCGAAAGCGTGAGCACCCATGCAGCCCACGTGTTGAGGGCGGCGGCGAGATTGGCCTGGCGTTGGGAAACGCCGGTCTGGCCGTCTAATACGAGACACTCAAACGCTTCGAGGGACATGAGGCCGGCGAGCGCGTAAAGTCCGGTGCCATCGGTCGCCATGGCGGCGAGCGCGGTGGTGTTGCCGGCGACGAGCTGGTTGTAAACCGCGCTGCGGTCGTAGAGGCCGACATTGCCGATGCGGTTGGAGCCGTCGGGCATGAGCTTGAACGTGGAAGGCTGCGCGTCCCACGCGGAGGCGCGGCCGTTGCGCAGGAGGCTCGTGTAGAGCTGGATCATCTTGAACGCCTCCTGGCCGACGGCGGTGTTGGCCAGGCGGGCGCGGATGGCGGGCAATTCGTCGGGGCCGAAATAAATGCGCGGGTGAATACCGGTGGCCGGAGCGGGCGCGAGACGGCGCACGCCGGTGAAGTTATAGGCGATGGGACGTTGCCCGAGGATATCGGCACCGTAGGTATCCATGCCGGCCTTGCGGCCATCGACGACGCTGACGGTGGTCTTGGCGGTCGTGGAGTTATAGGCGACGGCGAGCGGTGCGACCGAACCCCAATAGGAACCCAACGCTCCCGAGGCGATGTATCCGTTGACGAGCGTGCGCTTGTCTCCTCCTAGCGTGAGGGTGGTCCGGTCGAGGGTGACATCGCCGGCGGAACCGATGAAGAGCGTGCTGGCGGAAATCGCGCCACCATAGACATCGGCGTTACCGGCGGCTCCGGCGCCCGTGTAGCGATTGACGTGGAACGTGCCACCGATGTTGAGCATGCCGCCGTTCACCGCGAGAGTGCCGACACCGGAACCGCCAATGCTGAAGTTCGTGCCTGCGGTGATGGTGCCGCCCGAGAGATTCACCGTGCCCGAGGCGCCGGCGTATTGGCCGACGAGGATCTCGCCGGTCGAAACGAGCGTGCCACCGGTGACATCAAGTTGCGCGCCGGGGACCGAGCGGCCGACGACGATTTGGTTGCCGGTCGCGGCGACCGTGGAGTCAACCCGGACGTAAGCGCCGGCGAGGTTCACCCAGGCATCATCGACGGCGGTCGGAGCCGTGCCGCCCCAAAGGGAGGCGTTGTTCCAAAGGGCGTTGTGAGTGACGGTGCCGGTCCAACTGCGAGTGACTGCGGACACGGCGACGGGGAGGGACAATAACAGGACAAGTGCACGGCAATACGCGGGCGCACGCAGCGTGCCGCCGAATGCGGAATGTTTTCGGATCATGGGTAACCGGAGGTTGGGGGTAACTGACTTTCGCGCACCCGAGGGGGCTCGGCGGCAAAAAAGCAAACGGGGTGGTGAAGGTGTGCGTTTGCCCTCACCTCGACTCAATCCGCTTCTATGTGGATTTCGTGCATCCACGCCAACCGTGCACGCAATTGGAAAAGAAACCGTGGGCGATCACCCGCTCGCGGGCGCGGTTCGGGTGGGAGCGAGCTTGTTCGCGCTGTTCGACGTTCGGCTTGGGCGTGAGGCGGAGGTTAACCACGAAACACACGAGCGACACGAAAGGTCGGATTCAGACCTTGGCCGCTGCAATCGCGAGCAAGCTCGCTCCCACGTCGAACACCGGATTCGTGCTAGCCAAGGCGGTCGCGTCGCCACACATCGGGCGTGACTCCTCGCGCGCGGCGAAACGCCTGCACGAACACGCTGGCGGAGGCGTAACCCGATGCGGCGGCGACGGCTTCGAGCTTGAGGTCGGACGCGGCCAGCAGTTTCTCCGCCCGTTCCAGTCGAATGCTCTCAAAGGCGGCCTTGGGCGCGACTCCGCGTTCGGCGACAAAGAGCCGGCGCATCTGCGCGGACGACAAACCAAGCCGACACGCGAGCGATACCAACGTGGGCCGAAGCTCCAAGTGACTGGCAAACCAACGCTCGGCTATTTCCACCCGTTGCGCCGGCGATAACGCGGGCCGGGGCTCGCGCGCGATCAGCGGTTCAATTGCGAGCACGCACAGGTCGAGCATCGCCCGCTCGGCGCGCAAATTGGCCAGCTCCCCACCCTGCCAAAGCAAAGGCTGCAACTGGCGCGCCAGCAACGCGACTTCACTCGCTTTGGCCCGGCTCAACGGCACGCACAGGTGACCGCCGGGCGGAATGCGCTGGGCGAGCGCGGGAGCCACGCGTTGAAAATGAAACACCGCGATCCGGGCGTTGCGTTTGCGTTCACCGCGCCAACCATGGACGTCGTCCGGTGCGAACACCCAGAGCGCATCACCCGCGAGTGGCGTGGGCACCTCGGCCGCCGCACCGGAAAAGACCGGCGCGACCCGTCCGCGCAGCACCGCGTAGAATTCCCAACAGTCGCGACGGTAGGGAGCCACGGGGTGGTCACCGAAATCACGCGGGCCGGAACTGACGTAGATGAGCATGCGAACGCTTTAACCCATCAACCGGAACTGCACAACCCGCCTATAGATCGGCCAAGAGCCCGCGCAGGTGGCTCGTTTCGATCACGCCCAACCCGCGGTCTTCGCTCAAGCGGCGATCAGCAGCCTCAGGATCAATGCGATGCAAGGCCTTGAGCGCGATCGCCAAGACCGTGCGGCGCAGCTCCACATCCATCACGCGCGCCGCTGAGTCGGCGGCGAGGTCCGGTTGCGAGGCCAGCACGGCGGGATGGATCGCGACCGCCGCAAAACCCGCATCCAACTCGGGTCGCACCGATTGCTGCGAAAGCCACGTCGCCGCTCCAACCACGTCTCCCATCACCCACACCGGTAAACCTGCATCGAGCAATATCCCGCGCTCGGCATCGGTGGACACGCGCAAGGCAAACGCGACGAGGTCCGGTGCTTGGCGACCACCCGCCCACACGCTGGCCACGTGCCTCAGCAGGTTTCCGCGTTTCACCGGATCGGCTTCCTCGAACACATGGCGCGCCGCGGCGGCCGGATCGTCAATCGCCCACAACGAACAGGCGGCGGAGAGCAACGTATCGCGGTTACCGGCGGGCGCGGATTCGGCGAGTCGCACGGCGTCGGCAAAGCGGCCGGCTTCCGCCAGGGCTTCCAGCTGCACCTCGGGTTCGGCGACCGCCGACGCTTCGACGCGGGCGGGTAACGGAGCGCGCGCCACGGAGAGATCGGCGGGCGATGGCGCGAACCAGAACAACCCTCCGGCTGCGGCGTAACCTAAGAGAAGCAGGCCACCGGCCACTCCGTGCCGCCACCAAGGCGACACGGAGCGCGACCGAAGCGAAACGATTTTCAGGTCGTTGTTCACGGAAACACGTCGCCCGAGGTGCGGAAGGCGTCGGTGTGGTCGTCGGGCTGGTTGCTGTTGACCGCGATCATGTGCCCGTAGGCGGGCATGGTGTCGGCCACCGTGGCCGTGCTGCCTACGACCGCGAGGGGCGTGACGGTCGGAGACCAGCTGCGATGAAGCGTGGTCTGCGCGTAGGTCGAACCCACGACGAAACCGCCGGTGTAGTTGCGCGAGGCGTTCGTGAGGTTTTGCACGATGCGCACTTTGCGCGTGCCCTCGGTGAACTGGAGCACCGCGTAGGTGGTGTTGTTCGGCATGACATTGACCACCGGAGTGGCGTAGCCGGTGCCGGTGCGCACGAAGTCGAGGACGATCCAGCGACGCGTGCCCGCCGGATAGTCAATCGCGACATCGTTGTTCACGGCGGCGTCGTTGATACGCACCAGCGCCGAGTAATCATCGGCGCTCGCGGCTTCGGAGATGCCGATGCGCTGGCTGGTGGTGGCACCGGTAAACGTGGTCCCGTGGACCTTGGCGCGGAGTTCGCCAAAAGCGAAGGACGAGGGGTCGGGCTGGGTGAGGTCGAGTTTGCTGCCCATGATGCTGAGGCGGCCGCCGGTGAATACGAGACGTGCGTCGAGCCCGTAAACCTGGGAGGCGGCGTCGGAGACGATTTGCACGAGACCGATCATGCGTTCGCCGGTGAGCACCCATACCTGCTGGCCGATCCACGGCGTGGCCCCTGCGTCCCAATTTGGCGTGGCGGACGAGCTGGTGCGCTTGGAGACGCGATAATGGGTAGCGAGCGTGCCGAAGTTTTTGCGGGTGATGGTGCTGGTGCGTTCGTCCTGTGAGAGGAAACGGTATTTGCTGCCGCGCATGTAATCGGTCTCGGTGCCGGCGGTCTGCTTGAACTCGACGGTCACGCCGTCGATCGCGCCCTTGAGTGAGGTCTTGTTGGCGATGGGGCCCAGCGTGAACGCGCCAACGAAGGTGTTTTTCCCGCACTGCATGCTGTCGTAGCCCTGGCTCGCAATCAACGCGCTGTTCTCGGGCCCGCCGTTTTGCACGTCGCGGCCGTTGGCCACCCAGCCCCAGGTGCCGTTAAAGCGGCCACGGGGTCCCTGAATGTTGCCGTCCCACAGCACGCCCAGGTTGTCGGAAGGCGTCTTGGTGATCCGCGAAGGCTGGTAAAGAATCGTGTTAAGCAACTCGGTCGAGGTCGCGGTTTCATGGGAGGCGCCGTAGTAATAATTGTAGCCGTCGTCATAGAGGTAGGCCTTCCACAACGACGAGGGCTTGTTGTGGTTGTTATTATACATGTGTTTGTAGGGGATGTTCGACGACTGCTCCGTGAAGCCGCTGGGCTCGTTGGAAACGAGGGCGTAGAGCCGGGTCGCATCCAAGGCCGCCTTGATCGAGGGAGAGCCGGTGATCTTCCACCACCAGACATAAAATTTGACCGTCTCGTCGTGGTAGCTGGCCACCTCGTTCCAAAAGCCTACGTAATGCGTGCCGCCATCCTGGAGGCCGGCGGCGCTCATCACGTTGTCGATGGCGTTTCGGGCCTTGGTGGCGCGCGTGACGTCGCCGACGGCAAGTCCGCCGAAGTAGGTGGCCATCGCGAGGCGGATGTCGCCGTTGAGCCAGAGATTCGCGAGCACGCCCTGATCGTAGAGGAGGGTGTTGCCGCTTATGACTGCGGCGTTGGTTTTGGCGATGCCCGCCTCGTAGGTCGCGACTCGCGCCGGCGAAATTTCGTCCGGGCGATAATGTTTCATCAGCATGTAAGCGTAGCTGGCCTGACAGACGAAGCTGATATCGGTGAGGTTGTTGCCTGCGGCGGTCATCCCAAGACGATGGTCGAGCAGAATAAAGAGCCGGTCACGGTAAGCCGTGTTTCCGACCACCGGGCTGTTCGGACTGAGGTAGGCGTAAACGGCGGAGAGGATCTCGTCGCCCGCCTTGAAGATGCTGGGTTCTGGAACCGGGTCGTTGATTTTCACTCCGCTGAAAACCTTGGCGTAGTTGGGGCTCGCCGGATTAAGCGGAACCAGGTCGTAAGGCGCGGCAGCGCGCACCGCTGCGGAGAAACCGAATACAAGGCTGGCGAGTGCCAGGCTGACGGACAGACGGCGCGTGGCCGACGACAACGCAGACGCGAAGGCGAATCGAAGTATCATGGGGGTAAGAGCGGTCAGGAACACACCGCGCAAAACGGGTGCTGCAAAACCAAGGGTTACGAACAGGGGTAAGTTGCGGAGGGGAACCGCGTCTCAACTCACGACCACGAAGCCGCGCGCGGCAAGCGAGGGCTTGGACACTTTCACCGGTGGTCGAGACAGATGAGCGCTATTCACCAAAACACTGCGCACGCCACTCCGTCGGACTCAGGCCGCAGGCGTTGCGGAACGCGTGGCACAATGAGCTGCAACTGGCGAAACCACTTTCGGCCGCGATGGCTTCGAGCTTGCCGTGTGGTTCGCGCATCAACTCGGCGGCCCGCTCCAGGCGGATTTGATCGATGCGTTCCTTGGGCGAACAACCGCGCTCGCTCAGGAATAGCCGGCGCAGGTGCGCTTCGCTCGTGCCGGCCCAACGTGCGAGATTACGAACGCCATTGCACTCCACCAAGTGGGCGCGAAACCAGTCCTCGGCCTCCCGCACCCGGGCCGCCGCCGAAGACGCAGCCACGGGAGCGTGCGCGGGCGGCTGGTTGAGTCCGCCCAGCACGAGGATCGTCAGCTCGGCGAGCGCACGCTGGCTGTGGAATTCAAACAACGCATCGGGATTCCAACACAGCGGTTGAAGCTCGCGCCCCAGGCGCCCGATCCGGCCTTGCTCCAATCGACTGATATCCACGGCCAACCAGCTGCCGGCGGCGTCGGCGGCGCGTTCCAATGCAGCGGACACGCGGGTGAAATGAAACACCGCGATGCCCGCCTTGCGGTTTCGCTCCCCCACCCACCCGTGGGCGCACTCCGGCCGGAAAAGCCACAGCGTCGCGGCGCGCGGGCGGCTGGACTCGCCCTGCCCGCCTGCGCTCGCGCCGAACAACGGCGCGATGCGACCGCGCAAGACCGCGTAAAATTCCCACGCGACACGGGTTTTCGCCTGGAGCGGATGCTCACCAAAATCGCGCGGCCCCAAACTGACGTAGGTGAGCATAGTGTTTTGCTTCTCACCAGCCGCGCAGGGTGAGCTCAGCGGCGAGAAGCTCGGCGATGAGTTGATGTCCCGCGTCGTTGAAATGCACGGCATCGGAGCGCAGGCTGCGCGGCGGGATGTCGGCCGCGCGGTCAAGCTGGTCATTGGCGTCGGCCGAGGCGGCACGGATCAACGCGGTGCGCACATCGACGAAGGCGTCGGGAAACTCTTTTCGGATCACGTGGTTTAGGTTGATCACGTTGTAGTAATACGAACTACCCGCCGACTCGCCGCCACCGTTGGTGACCGAGACGATGAGGAACCGGGAGTTGAGCGCTTTGATATGTTCGATCGCGGCGTGGAGCTCGGCATAGGTTTCGTGCGGACGCGCCGAGTTGTTCCGGCCCATCCAGAAGATAACCGTGTCGGCGTCGCGGTCGGTGTGCGTGCGCAGCGTCAACGAGGTGGGGCCGCCCGGGTGAGTCCACGGGAAGATGAACGGGCCCCGAATCACCGTCGCAGCGGCGAAGTCAGCGGCCAGCGAAAGGGGTGCGCCCGGCGGTCCCATGATCGCTCCGGAATAAGTGTAAACCATCGAGATGGCCGTGCCACCGGGCGCGGCCGCGAGCGCGAAGCCGCCCGTGTCGGCGTCGCGAACAGAGTAGAGACGATCGGCGAAAAGCCCGGGCGGTGCGGCACCGTCGCGGAACCAAACCGCGTGGCCATCAACGAACGGATGTCCGGCCGAAACGAAACGCGTGCTAGGCGTCGTGCTGCTGGCGGTAACCGCGAATTGCACGTCGGCCTCGGCGAGGGAGAAGCCGCCGGAATCGGCGCCGCGCACGTAGTAGGTTTTGCCCACCACGAGCGGGGACGGCAGCGGGCCGGCGGGGAAATGAACCACGTCGCCGTTGGCGAACGGGTGGCCGGGGGCGAGCAGACGCGAGGCGTTGGCCGCGCGGTTTGACGACACCGTGGAGGCGAGCGGCGAGGAGGACTCGCCGATTTTGCGACCCAGGTTGAAGAACTCGACGCGAGAGACATTTGCCAACGTGGCCGCATAAGTCGCCCAGTTGCCGCGCTGCGAAGTGCTCATGATGCGCGCGTGAGTGCTGCGCGAGGCGACGACCCGCACGGACGTCCCGGCGGCGGTCGAAGCGGAAAACGCGGGATAGGGCGACGTGATGGTGAGCCCGCGCATACGGTCGCCGATCTGGCTGGAAATATCGCCACCGATGCCGCCGTTGCGCACGATACGATTGCCCGCAAGCAACGCGGGCAGCTTGGTCGCATAGGTGCCCGGATTGCCGGTGAGGCTGTCGCCCCAGCACGTGATGACCGAGGAAGGCGTGACCGGAACCGAAGGCGACGCCTTGAGCCGGTAGAAACGCGCGGCGCCCGTGCGCGGGTCGGCCGCGGAGCGGATGCCGGCGGAGGCCGTGGAAACCAACGGCGAGGTCCCCCACCCAACCGCGTTGGCGAGGCTGGTGGTTTCTTCAAGGACGAGCGAGCCATCGAGGAGGTCGGGGGTTTCCGCCCACTGGAGCGAGAGGCCGGAGCCGGGTGCGGGCGCAAGGGCAAGGCCGCCGGCATCGCTCGCGAGCGGGTCGGTGCTGGCGAGGTATTCGAGCAGGTTGACGCGGCCATCGCCGTCGGGGTCGTCGGTCGTGCGACCGGCGGAAGCACGCAACGCGCCGGCGAGGCCCTTGGCGTTGCGCCACTCCTCAAACGTCACGAACGCCGGGGCGGGCGAAGCGGGCGCAAGACACACCGCACTGGCGGGACTCGCGACGGCCGACGACGTGGTGTTTTGAAACGCGACCACGCGGAACTCGTAGGTCAGCCCGGAGACGAGGCCGGTGACCTGACGGCTGGTCGTGTTGGGCGGCAGGTTGTCGATGGTGATCCACGTCGTGTCTCCTTGGAAACGATACTGGACGCGGTATTTGGTTTCGGTCTCGAAGTTATCCAACCAGCGGACTTGGATGGACGTCGGGCTATCGGCAGCGGCGGAATAAAGGAACGGCGCGGTGTTGGTGAACCTTTCGTCGTCGGTGAGGGTGACTGTCGCCGAGGCGGGAGACCCGACGGTGTAGCCCACGCCCGCTTGGACGGTGGCGATCACGGTGTCGGCGGCGGCTTCGACCTGCGGATCGTTAATCGGGTCGAGAATCACATCCGCCGACGCCTGGCCGGAGGGAATAACCACGGTCGCCGGAAGCCGCTCGTAATCGTCGCCGGCCACGCCCGTGCCCGCGTAGGCCAGCGCAACGGTGAGCGGCTGACTCGTATCGCCGGTGCGGGCGAGCCGGAACACACCCGGGTAAACGCCCGCCTCGGTGGCGGAGGGCGTGGGCGCGGTGAGTGAGACGACCTGGGCCACGAGTGGCGCGGTCAGGGGGAAGAGCGCCAGCGGAAAAAGGAGCCTGAAAACGGGAAAAAACATAACCTGTCACGGTGGGCGGACGACGATGCGGACCCGCAGGAAGCGACGCGGTGCCCCGTCGGCGGTCGGGTCGTTCACGGTGACCGCCTGGCCGACCACCCCGGGATTGGTCGTCAACGGGGTCCACGTGGCGAGGTCGGTGCTGCGCTCGACCACGTAGTCGACGTCGGCGCGCACGCGGTCGAACGTGATGGCGGGGGCGCCCGCGACCAAGGCGACGGTAGGCGACGCGGCGACGCCCGCCTGACCGGACGCCAAGCCCAGGGAGTATTCGGCCAGTTTATGCAGCGAACCGGCCGCGCCGTAGATCTCGTCGCCGGTGAGGAAGGCGGCCTGGTGGTCCTCGTCGAGCGCGCCGACAACGGCGACCAGGTGGCCGTGGGGCGGGATGGTTTCGGCCACGGCCACGACACCGGCGGAGATCGCGACCGGCGTGACGACGTTATTCCAACTGCGATGCAGGCTGGCGCGGGTGTAGGACGAGCCGACGACGAAGTTGCCGGAGTAGGCGCGTGAAGACGCGGTGAGGTTATGGACGATGCGGATGCGACGCGCGCCCTCGGCGAATTGGAAGACGGCGAGACTGGCGTTGTCGGGCAGGACGTTGACGACCGATGTGGCGTAGCCGGTGCCGGAGCGAACCACGTCGATGAGCAACGAGCGCCGCGTGCCACTCGGATAGGTCACGGCCGCGTCGGCACCGCTCTGCGTGTCGTGGATGCGGACAAGCGCGGAGAAATCATCGGTGCTATTGGGATCGGAGATCGGGATGCGCTGCTGGGTGATCCCGCCGGCAAAGCTCGTGAAGTGAACCTTCGCTTGAAGGTCGCCGAACGCGAAGCTCGTGGTGTCGGGCTGGGTGAGCGGCAGCAACGAACCCATGATCCCGCGACGGCCGCCGGTGAAGACGAGGCGCGCATCCAGGCCGTAGACCGTGTCGCTGGCGTCGTTGCCAATCTGCACGAGCCCGATGAGCCGCTCGCCGGTGCCGACCCAGAGCTGGTTGCCCAGCCAACGGGTGGCGGACGAGTTCCAGTTGAGCGTGGCGTTGGAGCTGGTGCGCGAGGAAATGCGGTAGCGGGTGGCCAGCGTGCCGAAGCCGCGGCGCGTGAGGGTGGACGTCTGCTCGTCCTGGGCGAGGTAGCGGTAGCGCGCGCCGCGCATGAAGTCGGTCTCCTCGCCTGCGGTGGATTTGAACTCCACGAGCACGGTGTCGAGCGCGCCCTTGAGCGCGGTGTTGTTGGCAACGGGACCAAGGGTGAAGGCGCCGGCGAACGTGTTTTTACCGCAGTGGCGCCCGGCGTAGCCTTGCGCGGCGATCAGGTCCGTCTGCTCGGGTCCGCCGGCCTGCACGTTGCGGCCGTGGAGAATCCAACCCCAGTTGCCTTGGTAGCGCCCGCGTGGGCCGCGCAGGTTGGCATCCCAGAAGACCCCCGGGTTCGACGGCGGCACGCGGGTGATGCGGTTGGGCTGGTAGAGGATCGTGTTGAGCAGATCGGACGCGGAGGCGGTCTCGGCGGCGACCCCGTAGAAGTAGTTGTAGCCGTCGTTGTAGAGATAGGCTTTCCAGAGCGAGGCCCGCAGGTTGCGCAGGCCGTTATACATGTGTTTGTAGGGGATGTTGGACGACTGCTCGGCGTAGCCAGCGGGCTCGTTCGAGATCACGCTATAACGCAACGTCGCATCGAGGGCGGCCTTGATGGACGGCGACCCGGTGAGCCGCCACCACCAGATGAAGCAGCGGATGTTTTCCTCGTGATAAGTGGCGACCTCGCCCCAGAAACCGACGTAGCGCGCACCGCCATCGGGGAGCACGGAGCGACTCATGACGCCGTCGATGGCGGCGCGGGCCTTCTCGGCGGAGGCAGCATCACCGAGGGCGAGCGCGCCGAAGTAGACGCCCATGGCGAGGCGGATGTCGCCGTTGAGCCAGAGCTGCGCGACGAGACCCTGATCATAAACGAGCGGACTGGACGTGAGCACATCGGCGTTGTGGCGGGCGATGGCGCGCTCGTAGAGCGCGACCCGCGCGGCCGAAAGATCGCCGGGCCGGTGATGCTTGAGTAAAAAATAAGCGTAGGACGCCTGCCACGCGAAGCCGATGTCCTCCAGCGATTGGCCGGTGTCCCATTCGCCGAAGCGGTCATCAAGGATGAGAAGGAGTCGGTCGCGATAGCTGACCTGATGGCGAAAGGTGCTTGCGGGCGCCAAGTAGGCATAGACGGCGGAGAGAATCTCGTCGCCGGATTTGAAGGAGTCGGTCGGCGGAGTGACCGAGTTGACCAGAACGCTTTCGAAGACCCGGTTAAAGTTGGGGCTGGCGGGGTTGAGCGGCAGTAAGTCCTCGGGCGCGGCGTGCACCGAGGGCAGAACGGTTAGCAGCGTGCCAAGGGTGAACAACGACGCCCCGACCACCCAGCGCAAAAGAGCAGACCGGGGGGATGGGGCGGCGGGTATCATCGACGGATGACGGACGTGGTCAGCGCAGGCCGTCGTCGGTGCGGAACGGCGAGGCGGGCAAGCCCTCCTTGTTGGCCAGGTTGGCGCGAGGGAACGAGGCCCACGCATACCGCACCGCCACGGGCGCGGTGACTTCGGGACTCGAAACGATCACCGAGTCACCGTCGATGCGGGCGGCGGCCTCGACCCATTTTTTGTCCGCACCGGCGATGTAGAAACCGACCACCCGATCCTCGGGCAACGGCGTCACGCCCTTGGCTACCCACGGCGCGCGACCGACAGTGAGACCGCCGCCCGTCTCCGTGAAACGGATACGCAGCGTGGCTCCCTCGATTTTCGATCCGGCGTAGAGCGGACCGGTGCCGACGATCTTTTCGCCGTAGGCGACTTGGCGGGCGGTCAACGCGAGACGGGCGCCGACGAAAGCCTTGTTGTCCGGGTGGACGTCCTTCGGATCACCGATGTCGCTGGTCACGGTCATGCCGGTGCGGGGAACGCTGAGCGTGAGCAACTGGGCCTCGCGCAGGAAAGCCCAGCCACTCGTGGCAACGGGCTCGGAGGTCGCATAACAACCGGGGACCTGGATGTAGAGGAACGGGAAATCGCCCTGGCCCCACGCGACGCGCCAACCTTCGATCAGGCGCGGCAATGCGACCCGATACTCGGCGCCGCGGCTGCCGTCGGCTTCGCCCTGATACCACAAAACGCCGCGCAGCGCGTAAGGAGCGAGCGGGGCGATCATGCCGTTGTAGCTGATGGTCGGCGTGCTGGGGCGCTTGGAGGCCGACGGCAGAGCCATCGGGTCGGGCTGCTCGGGCTCGGGGCGGGCGATCTTGGGCGCGGGCGGCGCGGGCTGACCGGCGGCTTTGGCGGCGGAGGCGAGCTCGGAGTGGGCGGCGAGCGCGGCCTTGTGGGCGGGGCCGACGTTGGTTTCCCAGTCTTTCATGTCGGTGCGATACGCCTGCATGAGCTCGGGTTTGTCTTTGACGGCAAGGTGCTTCGCGAGGGCCTTGTCCCACTCGGAGGCCAATGCGGTGATCGGAGGTGCGCTGCGAATACTGTCGAGCGACAGCCACGTTTTGATGGGCGTGCCGCCCCAGGCCGCGTTGAGCACGGCGACGGGAACGTTTTGCGCGCGGCGGATGTCACGGGCGAAGAAGTAGGCGACGGCGGAAAACCCTTTCGCGGCCTCGGGCGTGGACAGCTCCCACTTGCCCTTGGGCTCGGCGAGCGGCTCGGCGGCCACTGTCTTGGTGACCTTAAAGAACCGGATGAGCGGATCGGTCGCGGTGGGCAACGCCTCGGCGGCGGAGCCGGAGCTGAGCGGCGAATCCATGTTGGACTGGCCGGAGGCGAGCCACACATCGCCAACGACCACGTCGTTGACCGTGAGCGTATTGGTGCCGCGCACAGTGAGCACCTGCGGCGTGGCGGAGGCTTTGAGCGGCGCGAGTTTGACCACCCAGCGGCCGTCGGTGCCGGCGGTGGTGGAAACGGTCTGGCCGGCGAAGGCGACATCGACTTTCTCACCGGGCTTGGCGGTGCCCCAGATCGGCACGGCGATGTCGCGTTGCAGGACCGCGTGGTCGCTGAAGAGCGGGTGGAGTTTCACGTCGGCGCGGGCCAGTGAAAGGCCGGCGACGACGAAGAGGATTAGGGATTTCGGGTTCATTCGGATGGTTGAGCGTAAAGGTTAAGCTAGAAATCAGAGGCTGGTCGACAACGCGCCAGCACCAAGCGAGCCGGCTACCGGCTCGGCCGAGCGCAGGTGGATCATATCGCTCGAAACAGTAACCGGCCGGTCATCGGAGACCAAGGCGAACCAATCGCCGGCCTCCGGCGGGAGTTGGGCCTGATAGCCTTCGCCCGATTTCGTGGCAGGCAGGGCCTGCCAGACACGTTTTTTAATCTCGTCGCCTTTCAAAATCTCGGGGCCGGCCTTGGCCCAATAGACTTCCACCTTGGTCAACGGATGCGGTGCGGTGACGCTAAAACGCGCCACCTGCGGGTCTTTGCCCGGAACCACGGCGACCTTGGGAAACGGTTGGCCGACGCCTTTCAGGTGGTAGTCGAAATAAGGCACCTCCATCGACAGCCAGTTGGCTTTCTGTCCCTTGGGAGTCGGGTGAGGCTGGAAGGCTGTCGGGACGAAAGCGGGGTCGGGTTTTTCAGTGCTGGCGATGTCGCCGCCGGGCACCGGTATCTTGTGGTTGGCGTTGGGCGCGAAGAGGTGGTTTTTCGCACCGGGGATCGCGTCGAGGGTGGCTTGGGCGGCGCGGGGCCAACCGAAAAAGTCGTTGGTGGCGGCCGCCAGATAATAGGCCGCCTTCATGCCCGGCGCGCGACGGCCGGCATCGAGACCGTTGAGCCAACGCTCCCGCTCTTCCGGCGACAGCCGCGCCAAACCGGTGCGCGGGAGATTGGGATTGTAGGGCGCGTTGGTGGGCGACGACTGCGACCCGAGGTCGAAAAAACCGCAGCCATAAAGCGCAAAGCCCGCCTGCACGTGGTCGCCAGCCAGGCCGCAAACCATCGTGGTCATGTAACCGCCCCAGGAAATGCCGACCACCCCGATGCGCTTGGTATCCACGTCCGGCTGCGCACGCAGCAGGTAGAGCGACTTCATCGCGCTCAACACGGCGTCGAAGAGCACGCTTTCGCTGGCATCAGGCGTGGCCACCCAGCGGCCTTCACCGTATTTGAGCGCGCTCCAATTTCCCTTGGTGATGGTCAACTTTTCCGGCTGCGCGATGCCGGGTAGATCGGGAGCGACCGCGACGTAGCCGCGCTGGGCCCAAGCCATAGCCTTGTCCACTTCGGCCGAACCGCCGCCGCCGTGCAGCACCAGCATTCCCGGGTGTTTGCCCGGGGACGCCGGGGTGGCGATGATCGCGAAGATCTCCGAGCCGTCCCGCGAGCGGAACACCACCTGGCGCACCGTGATGTTGGTCGGCACCGCGGCGGTGAACGGAATTTCGCGGAGAATCTCCGGGGCCCTGCCGTCCAAAAACGGGCTCAGTGGATCCGCCTCGGCCTGGGCGTTCAACGAGGCCAGGAGGGCCCCGCCGAGGGCGATGACCAGCAGGCGACGAATGAGCGGAGGCATGGCAGGGGTGGCGGGGATCTTCCGCAGAACGTTCGACGAGCAGGTGGATCAGGTGCCGAAGTTGCGGAGCTGGTCGGGCTGGGTGGCGGGCGGCGGCGGGGTGCCTTTGAAGATCGGGCGCGGCGGGACGGTCTTGCGATATTCGTCGGTCTTAAGACCGATTTGAGCGAAGGGGATCGGCTTGAAGCCGGGGATTTTTTTGAACGCCTCGGAGCCGGGCTTGAGGGCGAAGTCGCCGCGCGCGGCGTCCACGAAGCCGGGGTCGGCGGCGCTTACCCAGTTGTCGGCGACGGTAAGTATCTCGGGGTTGGCGCGGTTGGCGCGGCTGAGCTTGTTCTGCACCGGGTCGCCCTTGGGGATGACGATGAGGTTACGCTCGAAGCGAGTGCGGAGCGGGAGCTCGGGCCGGTCGGCCAGGCGGGCGGCGAGCCCGGGGAATTTGTCGGACCAAGGCGGCGTGGCCATCTTCATGGCATCGCGGCGGGCGATCAGGTGTTTGTTGGTGGCGTAGCCGCGACCGGCTCCGCGGTCGTCGAGACCGAAGACGGGGCCCTCGTCCTTCACGAAGATGTTGTTTTCGACGACGTGATCGGGGCCGGAGGCGATCCACACGCCGGTGCGCGGGCCGGCGAAGATGTTGCCATAAACGTGGAAGCCGGTCGCGCCGTCGTCGGGATTCACACCGCCGACGGTGTCATACATGTAGTTGTAGCGGATGACCACGCCCTGGATGGTCCAGTCGAGCCAGGAATAGAAACAGCCGGTGTCGGCCGAGCCGAAGCCGCAGGCGGAGATCTCGTTGAACTCGAAGACGTGGAGCTGGCCGTTGACGAGGATGGCGTCGCGCGGGGCGTCGTGAATGCGGTTGTGGGCCACGCGGATACCGACGGCGTCGCGGCGGCCGCGGTGGTTGCCGGCACCTCCGAAGCCGACGTCGATGCCGGCGGAGTATTGGGCGCGGAGGATACCGTAATGGTGGATGTTATTGTTAAGAACGACGTTTTCCGAGGAGACGAGGTTGCGCGAGTCACCGCCGCTCACGAGCACGCCGCCGCCGCCGAGGTCGTGGAGGTCGTTGCTTTGCACGACGGAGTTGCGGCCATTCAAGATCACCGCCGAACCGGCGATATGGTGGATGCGCGAGCCAAGGACGCGGAACGAATCGACCTTTTCGGCGACGACTCCGTGGCCGAGCGAGTAGCCGAGATCGAGGCCGACGAGGTCCACGTGGGCGACGTCGGCGGCGGAGATGAGCGGGGCGGTGAGCTGGGTGATGGCGAGCTCGCGGACGCCCACGGGAGGCCAGAGGAAGAGCGTGCCGGAGGCGAAATCGACGGCCCATTCGCCGGGGCGGTCGATTTCTTCCATGAGGTTAAGGGCATACCACGGCTCCTTGCCGTTGCCGGGGCGGGAGCCATCGGGGTTGGAAATGTATTTGTAGCCGATGCCGTTTGGAACGCCGGCGGCGAAGGCGACGGTGCGCGCGGCGGGATCGATCTTGGCGACGCGGATGGCGGGGTCGTCCCAGCCGACGCGCCACTGGCCCTTGAGCCAGACGGAGGGGTTTTCGGTCCAGCGCGCAGGGCGGTCGCCGGTGTATTCAAAGATGCCGGGGACCTTGTTGCTGCCGCTGACGAGCACGCGTTTCATGACGGCGTAGCCCTCGTTGGGCCAGCGGGAGAGCGGCAAGCGGGCGCCACCGGCAAAAAGTTCGAAGAGGCCACCGGCGTCGTCGAAGAGGGGCGGATACTCTTTCACAGAAGTGACCCCGGCGGAGGCGAGGCTGAGGGCGACCACGTGGTTGACGGCCTCGGGGGCAAGGCGCTTCAGGAAGGCCGGGCTGGTGACGGGACGGAAGACGTCGAGCGAAACGGTTTTGCCACCGAGGAGGCGGGCGGGTTCGCCGCCTGGGGTGGACCGATAGACGACCCGCGCGGCGGCCTTTCCGGAGTCGTCCGCGCCGAGGTCGAACGCGCGGTCGCGGACGTAAACGCCGGGAGCGAGCTGGACCACGACGCCCTCGGACGGGAAGGCGTTGCGCGATTTGAGGCCGCGAACCTCGTCGCGCGCGCGCTCTAGCGTGGCAAACGCAGCGGCCGGGGAGCGGCCGTTGGCGGTATCCTTGCCGCCGGGGGCGACGTGGAGGGTGAGCGGTGCGGCGCTCAACGCAGATGCAAGGACCGCCAGCATGGCGGCTAACGTGAAGGGTCGGTGACGGGTGAACATGGCTGTTGAATGCGCGTAATTTTCTGGATCTGGGGATCGAAACGAACCGGGGTAAATGAAGGCGAGCGAGACGCCGATGGGGTGAGGCGGGCCGCTACAGGGCAGTTGTCTCTTAGACTCTCAGGAAACAAAAGAGGGGCGAGGCGAATTTGCGCAAACTAAAGCAAAGTTTACCGATAGTCGTTCAAGCTGCGCCGAGGTGGACCGTGACCTCCGGGCGCGGTCTGCGTGCTGATGGTTCAGACGGGGCTCGAAGATCGCCGTCCACTCAAATGCTCCAGACGCTGTCTTCAAAACGGGTTTCGCCGTTTGTTTTCAGAGGTAGGCCTGTTTGCAGGCGCGGTTCGGAGCGCGAGCAAGCTCGCGGCCTACAAGGCAGGCTTACAGCGGGCGGTAGTCGAAGAAGGCGAAGTCGGCCCAGGCGGCGCGGTCGGCGAGGTCCTGGCAGCAGACGCCCCAAAACGTGCCGGTAAAGCCGCCGTAGGGCGGTGCCCAGTCGCCGACTTGGGTGGACTCGAAAACGCGTTCCACGCGGTTCCACGGGCCGTCTTGTTTTCGCCAGGCAAAGCGCAGTTCGGTGCCCTGCATCTCGACGTGCAAGTCGAGGCCGGCGGCGGTTTCGGCGAGGGAGAACTCGGCGACCTCATGGCGGGAGAGTTTGTCGTGGGCGGATGAATACACGCCGAGCTTGGCGCGGCCGGGGCCGGCGCCGGTGAGGCGGAAGTAGTGGTAGTGCAGCCGGTCGTAGTAGGCGATGAGGCCGGCGGCCTGCTTGAAATTTTCCGGCGCGAAGTGGAGGCGCGTGGTGGCGCGGGCGTGGAGGTGCTCGAGGCGGCGGGCGACGAGGCTTTGGTCGAAGTTGGAGGCGAGCGAGTCTCGGCCGCGGAGGCTGAGCGAGCCGGGTGTGCGGTCGAAGCGCAGCCAATCCAGCGCGCCGGGCTCGCGCAGCGTGTGGTAGCCGGGCGGGAGCTCCGGGCCGGTGAACTCGACGCGGGCGGGCGGGGCGGGCCAGGGATGCGCGGGGAGGTCCACAGGCACCTCGAGGCGCGGGGAGTTGTCACCATGGGCGAGGCGGGGCCAGCCGTCGGCGTCCCAGCGCAGGGCCTGGAGGCCCGTCTCGCGGCCGAGCGGGGCGCACTTGTTTTCCTCGCGGTCGAGGACGAGTCGGCCGGGGCGCTGGAGCGGACGGTGGCAAAGGTGGACGGTGAACCATTCGCCGCGCGGGGTATCCACGAAGCAGCCGTGGCCGGTGGACCAGAGCGGCATGTTGTCCTTTTGAAAGGCGGTGAGGATGGGGTTCTGCGGATGCAGTTCGTAGGGGCCGTGGAGCGAGCGGCTGCGACAGACGCTGATGGCGTGGCGCGCGGAGGTGCCGCCCTCGGCGGTGATGAGGTAAACCCAACCATCTTTGCGAAGCAGGTGGGGGCCTTCGGTGATGCCGATCGACGAGCCGGGCCAGATGTTGACGGGCTGGCCGATGAGGCGGCGCGCGCCCGGGGCGTATTCCTGAAGCAGGATGCCATCGAAGCGGCGCGGAGTGGCGGCCTCGCCGGTCTGCATCTGCACGATGTATTTTTTGCCGTCGTCGTCGTGGAAGAGGCTGGGGTCGAAGCCGCTGGAGTTGAGATAGACCGGCTCGCTCCACGGACCCTCGATGCGCTCGGCGGTGACGAGGTAGTTGGGCGTGTCGTGGACGACGCCGGGGCCGTGGGCGCGGACGTTGGTGTAAACCAGCCAGAACAACCCGTCGGAGTGAGTCAGACACGGTGCCCAGATGCCGCCCGAGTTGGGGCAGCCGCGCATGTCGAGCTGGTCGGGGCGGTCGAGGGCGTGGCCCACGACGCGCCAGTTTTGCAGGTCGCGCGAGTGATGCAGGCGCACGCCGGGCCACCACTCGAAGGTAGAGGTGGCGATGTAGAAATCATCGCCGACGCGACAGATGGACGGGTCCGGGTTGAAGCCGGGAAGGACGGGATTGCGGATCATGGTAGAAAATCGGGAAGTAAAGAAAAGCCGCGCCCGGCGGCGTCGCGAACTTGAAGGCGCGGGAACGCGGTGTAATCGAGCGCCGCACCGTCCACGCGGCATTCGCCGGCGTAGGCTGCGGCGGGTGCTTTCCAGCGGAGTTCAAGGCGGCGGCCGGCAAGGTTCACGAAGGCGAGTGAGGGCGCAGCCGAATCGGGGCCGGGCTCGAAGCGGACGCGGGCGACCAGACCGTCGGCGAAACGCGCCAGCTCGGCCTCCACCCCGCCGCCCGCGAAGGCGGAGAGCGGCGAAGTCTCCAGCACCCAGCCGCCGCGGCGGGCATCGGGGGCGGTCGCGTAAAGGTCGAGGCCCTCGCGTGGGTCGGGTTTCAGCCAGGAGGAAGGCGTGAGCGAGCGGAAAGCAAAGAGAACGGAGCCGCCGTGGGCGCAGACCCAGCCGTCGCGTTCGAGGCGCGCAACGATGGCGCCGCGCGTGGTGAAGGGGGCGATAACACGTTGAAAGCCGTAGCCGGCAGGCACGTCGTAAACGCCGATGACGGTGCCCTCATGTTGGAGCGTCTGCGTGTAGGGGTTTTCTCCATACGCGAAGGCGTTGGCGAGTTTCTCGTGGGGGCGGCGGCGGTTCTCCTGGGAAACGATGAAGGTGCTCGCGGGTTTTTCGGATACCCAGCGAAGGACGACGTTGCGGGCTTCCTTGTGGAGGTAGCTGTTCTCGGGCGTGCCGTCGGTGCGCTGGCTGGCGAGCCCGTAGCCTTCGGTGATCCACGCCTGCTTGCGGACAAAATAGCGGTGTCCGGAGACGAGCACGCTTTCGCGAACCTCACGCGGGACAGGCAAGGCAGCGTGCCAGGCGCGCAGCGGGGCGAGCGAGTCGAGCCACGGACTTGGGTAAGCGAGCCAGAAGCCTTGGGAAACGCGTTCGACTGCGGCGTCGCGGTCGCCGCCGAAGAGCATGAAGGCCATCGCGGTCGTCGCGCCGGGGGAGTCGGGCGAGACTTGCTGGGAACCCCAGTATTTGGCGCGGCCGGCGCTGGTGATGGCGTAGCCGCGGTGCCAGTGGGCGGCGGTTTCAAGCAGCATCATTTCGAGCGCGCGCCGGGCGGCGTCGCGGAGCGCCGGGTCGTCGGCGAAATCAACGAGCAGGCGCAGCGCCATGAAGTCGGTGCCGTAGTAGAGTGGCGCGGAGTATTCGGTGGAGCCCTCACGCGGGAGAGCGGCGAGGGTTTTGCGGAGGCGCGCACCACAGAGCTGGCGAATACGCGTGGAGTTGTTACCGGCGGTGTCCACGAGATCGGGCCAGATGCCGGCCGCCATCCAACCGGCGCCGTCGCGCATCAACTCGTAATTGAGGGAGACGCCGATGGGTTTGGTGAAATCCCAGCGGGCGGCGTAAGCGCGAAACTTCACGCGGAGTGGATCGGGCCAGCGGGCACCGCCGACGCGCTCGGCGTGGACCATGGCATGTAGGTGGAACGGGTCGAGCTTGGCCGCAAGCGCGGCGTCCATCATCCGGTTGGCGGCGGCCAGCGTCTCGGGGGTGTCGGTGCCGGCGAGGAGGCGCGCGGCGCAGAGCGGCATCGCGTCCTTCGGCAAATCGGAGGACGAAACGGGCGCGGCGGCGTAGCGAGTCGTGAAATCGGTTGAAGCAGAGCTCGGCCCAACGACGAGAAACGGCGCAACCAGCGCGAAAATAAAACGACTCGAAGTCACTGCGCGGTGAGGCGGAAGGTTTGGCGCACGAGGGCGGCGGTTTTGACCTTGGGCTCCGAGGCGCGGCCCCATTGCCACGCCGTGACGGTGACCTCCACCGGGAAACGGGCGCGCGGCGGCAACGCTGTGAAAACGAGCCGGCCGTCACTCACGATGGCGGGGCCGGAGACGACGAAATAGGAAACGGGCAAACCGGCGTCGCTGGTGGCGGACAGCGCAACAGACTTCATGCCGACGGGCACGTCGGCGACGGCTGGGAAGGTGATGGTATGCGGCGCGCCGTCCTTGTTTTCCAGGAGCGTGAGGTGCGCGGGCTGGACGGTGCGGCGGTGGGCGGCGTCGCCCTCGTGGCGGGCGATGACGTAGGCGGCGCCGCCGTTTTTCCAGGCGCGGTCGAGGGATACGCGGAAACGACCCGGCGCGCCCGGAACCGGGGCGTAGGGTCCGCAAATCCACTCGACGACCGGCTCGCCGGGGGCGCGGGCGAGCGGGGAGCCGCCGGCGACGAAGCCCTCGGGGACTTTATCAAGGAGTTCGCCGCGAAGGGTGAACTCGCCGTCCGTGACGACGGTGAGCTTGGTCACGGAGTTGAAGACGAAAGGCTCGACCTTCACGCCCTCGCCGCCGGTGAAGCCGACAAGCTGCGGCGCGGCATCCCAGCGGGTCGCGGTGAGCTCCTGGGCGTCGCGGGCGAGCTCGGCGTCGAAAAACCAAGGACGGGCTGCGTCGGGGGATTTTGAATACGGATGAACGGTCAGGTCGGCCTGGCCCGGAAGCGGGAGGTGGGCGAGCACGCCGGCCTCAAGATTGACGGGGTTTAGCGCGGGCGAGCCGTCGGCGGAAAGGCGGGCGCGGCTGGCGGCGGCGAGGTAGCGGCCGAAGTGTTCGGCCATCGCATCGGAGCAGTAGAAGTGGCCGGTGCCGGGCTCGACGATGATACTGAGCGGCCAGCGGGCGGCGGCGCGCTCCCTCCCCCACCCTGCATAGCCGGAGGCGTTGCCAACGTAAGCCTCGCGGAAGTCGCCCTTGGCCTGCCCCCACTCCTGGCCGGTGCCGAGGGTCCAGAGGAGCGGCACGGTTTTGTTCTGCGGATGATGGGGGTTTTTGACGCAAATGCCCGCGACGACGCGCTCGGGACGGGCGTTGATGAGGCCGACCACCATGAGGAGATGTCCGGATTCGCCCACCGGCAGCCAAGGGGCGGAGGCGAGCTCGGTGTAGCCGGATTTTTCGGCGAGTTGGCCGAGAATTTTTTCGAGAAAGGCCGCCTGGATGGCGTCGGAGTCGGGGATCGTTTTGACGTCAACGGGTTCGCCGCCGGGTGCGGGCGCGGCCTTGCCGAAACGCCAGAACGACGGCACGCCCCAGACCAGCGCGAGGTCGTTCTCGGCGCAGGCGCGGCGGATGGCCGCGTGGCCGACAAGCATGTGCTCGGGGACGTTGGTCGCCATGACGACCACGCCGCGCACGCGCTTGGTTTTTTCCGGAATCCAGAGGTAGAGCGTGCCCTTGTTCTTGGTGCCGTCGGGCCAGCCGTCGTTCTCGGCCGAGACGTGCCATTGGAAGACCTGGTTCTCGGCGGAACGCTCAGGGGCGGAGTGAATGCGGGGAGCGAGCAAGGCCAGCGCAAGCAGAACGAAAATGCGGAGCTTCATAAGTTGAGAAAGGGAGCGAGGCGGGTGGCGAGGTTTTGGCCCATCGCGAGGTGACCTTCGTCGGAAGGGTGGATGAGATCGGTGTGGAGCCCGGCGAGGTCCGTGAGGATATCGCGGCCGTCGATGAAGTGGACGCGAGGTGACGCGAGCTCGGCCACGAGGCGCGGAATGATCGCGTTGAAAAGCGGGGTATTGACGGCGGCCGGAGCCGTGCGGTCACGCAGGTGATCGGCGCGGTTTGGAAAGATATTCAGAACGAAAACGAGCGCCTCGGGACGGGCCTGGTGCAAGGTGCGGATAAGGTGCCGGGCGCGGGCTTCGAACTCCTCGGGGGTGGCCAGTTCGGTCATGTTAACGCCGAGTTCGAGCGTCGCGAAATCCCAGTCGGGCAAGGTGGAGAGCCAAGTGGCGGTCTCGGGTTCGCACAGGCAGGAGCCGGGCAACCCCTTGCATAACACGTCCACGCCGAGAAGGGCGGCGGCGTGCTGGGTGTAGGCGTTGAGCGGGTGGAATGTGTTGGCCCCAAAGGTGATTGACGAACCGTAGGCCAACCAAGTGCGGGACGGGAGCTCGGCGGGGAGCGGCGGGCGCACGTCGTGTCCGAAGGCGTCGAGGTGGTGGAAACTCACCACGGCATCCTGGTTGAAGACCAGCCGCCACACGTTCGGCGCGAAGCGATGCGGGCGGAGCATGGCGGGATCGACCTGGGCAAAAAAGGCCGGGTCCTCGATAAACAAACTCGTGACCACGCC
>JANODO010000118.1:0-8579 GCA_031412735.1 Rariglobus sp.
ATTAGTTTCAAATCGAAGCACTCCTGGTAGGCAGCCTGCTCGCAGGCGCGGTTCGGAGCGCGAGCGAGCTCGCGGCCTACGCAGTGGGATCAGATTAACAAAGTAGCATTAAGATCACGCATCCACCGCAACTGAGAGGAAGGCGGCCAGCGCGGGGTCGAGTGCGGACGAGGTTTTCCAACCAATCACCAGGCGGCTCTCCGGTCCTGGTCCTTCGAGTGGACGAAAAACCACTTCGGGCGGGAGCTGCTGGGCTTCCGATGGACACATGAAGGTCGCCCCGATCCCCGCACGCACAAAGCCCACTCCGTTGGCCCGCGGCCACACTTCTTCGGCGATGTGCGGCGTCACACCCGCACGCGCAAACGCGGCGAGAATACGGTCATAGAAACCGGGATTGTAGGCCCGCGGGAACAACACGAAGGGCGTCGCCGCGAGATCGCGGAGTTGCAGCGAAGGCTTCGCGGACAACGCGTGGTCGGAGGGGAGCAACACGCCGTTTTTCTCACGAAGCAGGAGCTTCGTTTTTAGTCCGGGAGTCGCCGTCGCCTCCGGATGGAAGAACCCACAGGCGAGCTCTCCATTTTGGAGCGCGATCAACTGCGCCGACGTAGGTGACTCGTTGAGTTCAAGCCGTATACCGGGAAAGGTCTTGTGGAATTCGCGCAGAATGGCCGGCAACACGGTGGCCATGGCCAACCCCGTGAAGCCCGCCTTGATGTGACCGCTGCCGCTGGTCGCCAAGGACTGCAACTCGTCCGGCACGCGCGAGAGTGTGCGCAACACCGGCTCTACTCGCTCGGCCAAGGCGCGGCCGGCGGGCGTGAGCTCGACCTTGCGACGTGAACGCACGAAGAGCGGCGTGCCCAAGGCGGACTCCAGTTGGGCGATCTGACGGCTCAGTGCCGGCTGCGCAATCGCCAGCGTTTCTGCGGCTTTGCGGAAATGCAGTTGGCGAGCGACTTCCCGGAAGTAAACGAGGTGCCGCAACTCGTAATTGAACTGATACTCACGGGGCATCACAGGAACCGGAACAAGTATTTCCGCAGTATGCAAGAATCTGGTAGTCTCGTGATCTTGTTTTGACTGCGGGACTCTGCTCCTGAAAATCTCCACTCCCCTTATCATGCCTAAATCGCTCTTCCAAAAAGTGTGGGACGCCCACTCCGTCCGCAAGCTAGCCAACGGTCAGACGCAGCTGCTCATCGGCACGCACCTGATTCATGAAGTCACTTCGCCCCAAGCCTTCGGCATGTTGCGTGATCTCGGCCTGAAGGTCGCGTTTCCTCACCGCACGTTTGCGACGGTCGACCACATCATCCCCACCAATGAACTCGTTGAGCCTTACGCCGACAGCCTCGCTCAGGCTATGATGGACGAGATCCGTAAAAACTGTGCGGAGTTCGGCGTCACCTTTTTCGACCGCGCCTCGGGCAAGCAGGGCATCGTCCACATCGTCGGCCCCGAGCAGGGCATCACCCAGCCGGGCACGACGATCGCCTGCGGCGATTCGCACACCTCCACGCATGGCGCTTTTGGCGCGATCGCGTTTGGCATCGGCACGAGCCAAGTGCGCGATGTGCTCGCCACACAGACCATGGCCCTCGGCGAGCTCAAGGTCCGTCGCATCGAGGTCAACGGCAAGCTGCAGGCCGGCGTCTATGCGAAGGATGTCATCCTCCATATCATCCGCCTCACCGGCGTGAACGGTGGCACCGGTTTCGCCTACGAATACGCGGGCTCGACCTTTGACGCGTTCACCATGGAAGAGCGCATGACCGTCTGTAACATGTCCATCGAGGGCGGCGCGCGTGTCGGTTACGTTAACCCCGACGAGACCACCTTCGCCTACCTCAAAGGCCGTCCCTATTCGCCAAAGGACGCGGAGTGGGATGCGGCCGTGGCGCGTTGGCAGTCCTACGCTTCCGACCCCGGTGCGCACTACGACGATGTCATGAAGATCGACGCCGCCGACATCGCTCCGAGCGTCACGTGGGGCATCAACCCGGGCCAGGGCATCTCGATCACCGAGAACATCCCGAGCCCCGAGACCGCCACGTCCGCCGACGACAAAGCCGGCATCATCGAGGCGCTCGAATACATGAAGCTCCCCGCCGGCGCTCCAATCAAGGGCACCAAGATCAACGTCGCGTTCCTCGGTTCCTGCACCAACGGCCGTCTGTCCGATTTCCAGGAGGTCGCCAAATACATCAAGGGCCGCAAGGTCGCGCCCGGCGTCAAGGCCATCGCGGTCCCCGGTTCGCAGATCGTCGCGCTTCAGTGCGAAAAGCTCGGGCTCGACAAGATTCTCTCCGAAGCCGGCTTCGAGTGGCGCGCCGCCGGTTGCTCGATGTGCCTCGCGATGAACCCCGACAAGCTCATTGGCGATCAGCTCTGCGCCTCTTCGTCCAACCGTAACTTCAAGGGCCGCCAGGGCTCGATCACCGGTCGCACGATTTTGATGAGTCCCGTCATGGTCGCCGCGGCCGCCGTCACCGGCATGGTCTCCGACGCCCGCGAGGTCTTCCACGTAGCGAATAACTAATCACCCAAACCATTTGCCCACGGAACACACGGAATACACGGAAAACGGAATCTGATTCTTCCGTGTATTCCGTGTGTTCCGTGGGCAAAAAACTCCTTTCAAAATGGCTCTCGCAAAAATCACCTCCGTCTCCGGTCGCGCGGTCAACGTCCCCGGTAACGACATCGACACCGACCGCATTATTCCCGCGCGCTTCATGAAGTGTGTGACCTTTGATGGTCTCGGCGAATTCCTGTTCTTCGACGTCCGTCACGATCCGCAGGGCAACAAGATCGAACACCCGATCGACAAGCCCGAGCACAAGGGCGCGACGGTTCTCCTCTCCGGTGCAAACTTCGGCTGCGGTTCCTCCCGTGAACACGCCCCGCAGGCAATCTCCAAGGCCGGCTTCAAGGCCGTCATCGCGGAAAACTTCGCCGAGATCTTCTTTGGCAACAGCACCACGCTCGGCATGCCCTGCGTGACCGCCGCTCGCGAAGATATCGCGAAAATCGCCGCCGCCGTGGAGGCCAATCCGCTGACCGAAGTCGTCATCGACCTGGTGAAATTGGAGGCCCGTTTCGCCGGCCAGTCCGTCACGATCGCCCAGCGCGAGTCCGCCCGCGACGCACTCGTGAACGGCCGTTGGGACGCTATTGGCGAACTCATCGACGGTCTCCCCGATGTGAAGAAGACCGCCGCCAGCCTGCCATACCTGGCTGCGTGACGTCTGCGCGGTCCGACGTGGGAAGCGAGCTCGCTCGCGATGGTTTGGATTTCGTAACCGAACTCACGGAATCGCGAGCAAGCTCGCTCCCACGCCAAACCGAGCCGCGTCTCCTTTGATCGGCACGAGTCTTGCACCGCTCTCACCGGCACGCCTTCCTAAGGCCGCCGGTTTTTTCAGCGACTTACGCCCAAGGGCGGTGTCGCAACCGCATCACTCTCCATGTTTTTAGCTGTAATCGATATCTTCAAAGGGGCCGACGTCCTCATCTATCCGCTCGCGGTGTGCTCCATCGCGCTCGTGTTTATTCTCGTGGAGCGAAGCTATGCGCTGCGCGGCTCCGCGATCCTTCCTGACGATCTGGTGGACGCCGTCGTCGCCGGACGTCCGATCACGGGTGGCCAACACTCGGTCCTCTCCCGCGTCGTGGCTTTCTCCGAGCAGCACCCGAATGATCCCGATGCGGTGAAGGCCTTCGCACGCCTCGAACTCGTGCGGATGGAGCGAGGCATTCCTTATCTCGACGTGATCTATGCCGGCGCTCCGCTGATCGGTCTCACCGGCACCGTGTGGTCGCTCATCCGCGTATTCTCCAGTATTTCCGGCGAGAGCGGCATGCCCGACCCGGCGAAGTTCACGACCGGTGTTTCGCTGGCGCTTTCCGCCACCGTGATCGGCCTGCTCATCGCGGTGCCTGCGCTCGTAGGCGGCGGGATCCTCCAGCGGCGTCTGGAGAAATACGCCGCGCAACTCGACGTGTTGCTGGAGCGTATCCTCGCCCGCAACTCCGCGAAATAACCGCAGCATGAGCGGACTTTACCAACGCCGCCGCAAGCGTCCCGAGCTCAATCTCGTGCCGCTGATCGACGTGCTCGTTTTACTGGTGTTCTTCTCGTTTGTGACGATGCAGTTCCGCTCGTCGGCGACGCTCAACATCACGCTGCCCAAGGTGGAGACGGCGGGTAAAAACGAGTTCAAGGGGCCGGTGACCATCGGCATCGCGGCTGATGGGGTGCTTTCATTTAACGGCAAGGCGGCGACCGAGGCCGAACTCACCGCCCTGCTTCGTCAGGTGCGCGAACTCGACAAAGACACTGCGGTGCTCATTCGCGCCGACGAAACCACACCGCTGAAGACGTTGACCTTCGTAATGGATACCTGCCGCAAGACCGGACTCAACCGGTTCAGCCTGCAGAGCCGGTGACCGCCATTTGCTTTTTCGCGCGCCAGGCCTTCATGCCTTCGAATACGATGGGAAGCACCGAAACGACGATGATCGCAAGGATGACCAAGCCGAAGTTTTTCCTCACGGCCGGAAGGTTTCCAAAAAAGAAACCGAGATAAATAAAGAGGTAAACCCAGATAAAACCGCCCACGACGTTGAATAGGAAAAAGCGGCGGTAGTTCATCTCGCCCACGCCGGCGACGAACGGCACAAACGTCCGCACGATCGGCACGAAGCGGGCAAGGATGATGGCTCTACCGCCGTATTTTTCAAAGAAGGCAGAGGCGCGTTCGAGGTGTTTCTTGCGGAGCCAAATGGAGTCGTCCCTGCGAAAAACCGCCGGTCCGATTTTGCGGCCAAGCCAGTAGTTCACGGTATCACCGAGCACGGCGGCGACGAAGAGCAGGAGCGCCAGCAGGTGCACGTTAAGCCCCGATTCGGGCAGGGCGGTGAGGGCGCCGGCCGCAAAGAGCAGGGAATCCCCCGGAAGCAGCGGGATGATGACGAGTCCGGTCTCCGCAAAAATGATCAAGAACAGCAGGCCATAGGTCCAGGCACCGTAGTCTCGGATGATATCGGCCAGATGGCTGTCGATGTGCAGGATGAAATCGATGAGTTTATTGAGGACGTCGAACATGGGAAAGGCGGTCCTCAACACAGAGCACAAAAAAAGCAGGTAGTTCGGTGAACTACCTGCTTTATAAACTGAAGAAAGGCCGAATCAGACGTCGGGCTTGGTCTTGCGGAGGCCGGAGACGCGTTCGCCTTCTTTCCACTGGCCGCGCTTCTTGAGAATGGCGACGCGTTCGAAACGCTTCAGGACGTTGCGTTTGATGACGATGCCGGAGGCGCCTTGGAGACTTTTGTGCTGTGACATGGTATTTAAAAAGAGGATTTCGACTTGCTAAAGGGGCAGGTAAGTAGAGCTCGCCCGGGCCCATGACAAGTATTTTTCTGAAACATGTTCGGCTTTCACCACAACCCACTCGGGAAGCTCGTAGGGATGACGCTCGTGAACCCAGGTTTTTAACAACTCAACCTGTTCAGGCATGGCCTTGAATGTGAGTCGGTATTCTTCGGTTTTTTCCTGTTTGCCGGCCCAGGCGTAGTGCGAGGTGATCGGCCCCTCGACTTGCACGCAGGCCGCCAGGTGTGCCGCGACCGCCCCGGCCGCGAGTTCGTCGGCGGTGTTTTTATCTGAGACGGTGGTCAAGGCGATGAACATGGAGTAAGCGCAATCAAGCGCTCTTCGGGCGCAAGCTTTCGGCGGGGAAATAAACCCTTGACCGGCCGAAGCGCGGTCTGTGCTATCGCACTTTTATCGCTGCCAACGCCCACGCCCGACCATGAGAGACGACTACCTTAAAGAAGCCCACAAAGTCATTCCGGACGCCAACATCTTGATCAACGTGGTTTCTCGCCGCGTGAAGCAACTCCGCCGCGGCCAGCGCGCCTTGGTGGAATCCCTTGAAAAACTCGCCCCCGAAGACATCGCCCTGCGCGAGATCATCGAGGGTAAGATCACTTACCAAGAGGCCGAGGCCACCAAGTAACGGCCACTGCGGCGGGTTCGACCCGCTACTCACGGGTCATTCCGTGCCAAGTCGGGAATCGCCCCGGCCTTTGTATGAAGGCCGCTTGATTGATTCCTCGCTTCGCGCGGAGTGGCTTTTTTTATAGCGTTTCACCGGGATCCACGTCCCTTTTCGCCCGTCCGATGTCTGCAAAGAAAAAAGATTCCCAACGTTTCACGGAGGTCCGCAATGCCAAGGCGCTGCGCGATTTTCACGTGGAGGAGCGTTTCGAAGCGGGCCTCGTTCTGCATGGCACCGAGGTGAAGGCGATCCGCGCCGGCCGGGCGCAGATCAGTGACGCGTTTGGCAAATTTGAGAAGGGCGAGCTCTGGCTCTTTAACGCGCACATCGATGAATACGCGTTCGGCAACATCAACAACCACGCCGCCCGGCGCACCCGCAAGCTGCTCCTGCACCGGCACCAAGTCCGCAAGATCGCCCAAGCCCTCCAGGTCGGTGATCGCGTGCTGGTGCCGCTGCGCATGTATTTCAAGGAAGCGCTCGTCAAAGTGGAGGTCGCGGTTTGCATCGGCAAGCAGCTCCATGACAAACGTGACGACCTCCGTAAAAAGGCCGAGATGATGGAAGTGAACAAAGCCCTGAAAGTCCGCCGCGCATGAGCCCGTCCCTCTCGACCGTGACTGTCCGCGTGCCGGGCAGCACCTCCAACTGCGGCGCGGGTTTCGATACCCTTGGCCTGGCCTTGCAGGTTCATAACCGGGTCACCCTCACGCGCGAGGACTCCGCTGCCGCCCGGCCCGCGACCGCCGCCGACGGCCGTGCGCACGCGATGGTGGAGACGACGGCGGCGGCGTTCTTCGCGGCGGCACGTATCCGGCCGTTTTGGTTTTCGTATCGAATTTTTGGCGACGTCCCGCCCGCGCGTGGGCTTGGTTCCAGCGTCACGGTCATCGGGGGCGTGTTGGGCGGGTTGAACGCGCTCTCCGGCGCGGCGCTCTCGAAGCACCAGCTCGTGGCCATCGCCACGGCGATCGAGGGGCATCCCGACAACGCGGCGGCTGGCATCTTGGGAGGTTTCTGCGTGGCGCGTTGCGACGCGACCACCGGCGCCTACATCGACACGGTGCGGGTGGAGCTGCCCGCAGAGCTGGCGTTTGTGGCCACCTCGCCTGAGGTGGAAATGCTCACCAAAGAATCGCGAGGCGTGTTGCCGGCGACGTTGCCGTATTTCGATGCGGTGAAGAGCATCAACAGCGCGGCTTACCTGGTGGCCGCGTTGATCGCGGGTGAATACGAGCGGCTACGCCATGGGGTGAGCGATTACATGCATGAACCGTATCGCCTGCCGCGCATCCCGGGCGGCCGGGAGGCGATTGGTGCCGGCGTGGCGGCGGGCGCTTACACCGGGTGGTTGAGCGGTAGCGGCTCGACGGTGTTGTGCGTGGCACCGCGTGCGATCGCCGAAGGGGTTGCTCACGCCATGCAGGGCGCGTTTTCCGCCGTCGGGGTCACGAGCACCGCCCGCGTTTTGTCAGCCGACAACGTCGGACTTGCGGTGGAGTGACGAGACTTTGTCCCGAACGGGCGAGGCGGCATTTGCCGGCCAATGCGTCTCGATCACGCTGGCCAGTTGCTGCCAGCGGAATGGCTTGGAAAGAATGGCCTTCAAGTGAGCCGGTCTCTCCGCCTCTTCGTCGTCGTCGAGTGCATGGCCGGTAATGAGAACACAAGCCGGCGCCTCGGATAAACACTCGGCCACCTTGCGGATGAGCTCCATGCCATTCCGATGCGGCATGCAGTAGTCGGTCACGAGGACACCCACATCCAAGCGAGGTAGTGCCTCCAACATTTGAAGCGGATTGGTGAAAGTGAAAATCGGGCAGGAAAAGTGGTCGCCAAGCAGGTGCTCCAAGAGTTCGGTGAACGAGTGCTCGTCGTCCACGATCACAATGGATTTGCCTGCTTTTTCTTTCACTGAATCACGATGCGCCGGAGTGGACGGGGATCAAATGCAAACGGGTCCGGTGAATGATTGTCTTGGCTGCTCTGCGCGCGCCGTCTGATCATAGCCTTCTGCCATGCTGCACATCGTCCTTTTTCAGCCCGAGATTCCTCAAAACACCGGTAATATTGGTCGGATGTGCGCCCTCACGCGGTCCCGGTTGCACCTGATTCACCCGTTGGGTTTTGAAATCACCGATAAGCACCTGAAGCGCGCAGGCATGGACTACTGGCACGCGCTCGACGTCCACCATCACGCCGACTGGGCGGCGTTCAAGAAAAGCGAGGCAGGCCCGCGGAGGCTTTGGTTGTTCACGACGAAGACCGAGCAAAGTTACTGGAGCGCGACGTATGCCGATGGCGACGGGCTGGTCTTTGGCAACGAGGGCCACGGCGCACCGGAGTGGTTGCACGCGGAGTTTGGCGACGACCGACGACTCACCATCCCGCACGCGAACCACGAGCTGCGCTCGCTCAACTTAAGCACGGCCGCCGGCATCGCGTGTTACGAGGCGCTGCGGCAGACGAAGCTGGTGGGGTAAGGGAGGGACGACCTCCGTGTCGTCC
>JANODO010000119.1:0-1676 GCA_031412735.1 Rariglobus sp.
GCGAGAGCTCGCCGCACTCCAAACTCAGCCCCGGTCCGCCTGAGGACTTCGCGAAGGTCGTGTGAATGCGTTGCCCCCGGGTTCCTGGTGGGCGGGGCGGGTAGTGACCGGTTTAGGCTTGAGGCGGGGGCGGCTAAGTCGCGTTGATAGCCGCATGCCCCCAACCCGGAAGATCCTCATCATCGAGGATGACCGTCTGCAATTTCTCGTCGCCGAGCGAATGCTGGCGAACGCCCGTCTGGCTCACTTCGAGATCGCGTGGGCGCAGACGTTTGAGGAAGGCATTCACCTGCTGCTCACGGGGGGCTATGCGGCGTGTTTGTTAGACTTTCAATTGGGCGCGCGTGACGGGCTGGAGTTGTTGCGTGCCGCGCGCTCGCAGGGGTGCGATACGCCGGTGATTTTTCTCACGGCGGATTCCTCCGAGCAGATCGACGAGGCGGCCATGGAGGCGGGCGCGTCCGATTATCTGGTCAAGGGCGAAATCACACCGCGCGTATTGGAGCGCTCAATACGCTACAGTTTGAAGCTGGGTCAGGCCATGCGCGAGCTGCGCAGCCTCGCGACGCGCGATGCGCTCACCGGGCTTTTGAATCGCCGGGCGTTTGACGAGACGCTGTCAGCGGAAATTGATCGCGCGCGTCGCCTGAGCCGTCCGCTCGCGTTGGTGGTCCTGGACCTGGATCATTTTAAATCGGTCAACGATACGCGCGGTCACCCGGCGGGTGACGTGGTGTTGGCGACGGTGGCGCGCGCGCTTGAAGCCGAGGTGCGCTCGATCGACAAGGTCGCTCGTCTTGGAGGCGAGGAGTTTGCCGTGTTGTTGATGGAAACCGAGGCGAGCGAGGCCTTGATCGTGGCGAGGCGGTTAGTCGAGGCGGTGCGCAGCCGGCCGGTTCTTCTGGTGGACGGCGAGTCACTTTTCGTGACGGTGAGCGCGGGTGTGGCCGGGCTGGCGGGCTATGGGCAGAGTGAGGTCACGTTACTCACCTCGGCCGACAAGGCGCTTTACGCGGCCAAGCATGGCGGTCGCAACTGCGCGGTGCTTGCCTCTTAAGCGGGGCCCGGCGACGGTCTCGCCATGGCGTTTACCGACTCATCGACGACTGTGGCCGAGATCAAGACCCGCGTGCTGGCCTTCGCCCGCGAGCGGGACTGGGAGCAGTTTCACGCCCCGAAGAATTTGAGCATGGCGCTCGCCGCCGAGGCGGGAGAGTTGATGGAGCACTTCTTGTGGGCGACACCCGAAGCGTCCCGGACCATCGCGAACGACGCCGCCAAGCGCCTGAAAATCGAGGAAGAGCTCGCCGACGTGGTCATCTATGCCCTGGAGTTTGCAAACATGACCGGCATCGACGTGGCTGCGGTGATCGAGACCAAGATGGCAGCCAATGCCGCCAAGTATCCGATCGAAAAGTCCAAAGGCCGTTCCGATAAATATACGGAGCTGTGAGTTAGTTCTACTTTGTTAGGCTGATCAGAACACGTAGGCCGCGAGCTCGCTCGCGCTCCGAACCGCGCCTGCAAGCAGGCTGCCTACATTCAAAAAGATGAATCGTTTACTCAATTTAACAAAGTAGAGCTCAGCCGTAGAAATTCAGTTGGAAGGGTCGTATCGAGGCAATCTGACGGCACCTTTCGGTGTTTCACTCCCAGCGAAATACCCTCTGGGTATT
>JANODO010000120.1:0-5607 GCA_031412735.1 Rariglobus sp.
CCCACGGCGGTCTACTAGCGGACGTGGGACGCGAGCTGGCTCGCTTTGTTGCCCACACCAATCGCGAGAAAGCCCGCTTCCCACGTAGACTGTGAAAACAAAAAGACCCGGCTGATCGGCCGGGTCTTGTTTGGAGAAGCAACCGCTCAACGCAGGTTGATCGGGATAAAATTGCGCTGCGGCTCGCCGGTGTAGATCTGGCGCGGGCGGTAGATCTTGAGCTTCGGGTTCTGCGCGACTTCGCGCCATTGGGCGATCCAGCCGGGCATGCGACCGATGGCGAACATCACGGTAAACATGTTCAGCGGAATACCGAGGGCACGCATGATCAGACCCGAGTAGAAATCGACGTTCGGGTAGAGTTTGCGGGAGATGAAATACTCGTCGTTCAACGCGACCTCTTCGAGCTTCATGGCAATATCCAGGAGCGGATCGTCTTTGATATTCAGCGACGCGAGCGCCTTGTAGAAGGAGGCCTTGATGATCTTCGCGCGCGGGTCGTGGTTGCGATACACGCGGTGGCCGAAGCCCATCAGGCGGTCGCCCTTGCCGGACTTGGCGGCGGCAATGAACTTGGTGCCGTCGTCGCCGTCGTTGTGGATGTTTTGGAGCATCTCCAGCACCGCCATGTTGGCGCCGCCATGGAGCGGACCCCAGAGCGCGTTTACACCGGCGGACACCGAGGCGAAAAGATTGGCGCCGGCGGAGGCCACCATGCGCACCGTCGAGGTGGAGCAGTTCTGCTCATGGTCGGCGTGGAGCAGGAGGAAGAGGTTGAGCGCGGAAGCGACTTCCGCAGTGGGCACGAACTCGTTGTAGGGCTCGGAGAACATGAGGTGCAGGAAGTTCTCGCAGTAACCGATGTTGGGACGCGGATAGTTAAGCGGCTTGCCGTTGTTCACTCGGAATGAGTGAGCGGCGATGGTGCGAACCTTCGAGATCGCGATGGCCGAGGCCTCGTCGAAATGAGCCAAGTCGTTTTGGTGATTGTTGCTCGCGAGGTGGGGATAGTAAGCACCGAGCGCGTTGATCGACGCGGAGAGGACCGCCATCGGATGGGCATCGCGCGGGAAGCTCTGGATAAAACGCACCATGCCCTCGCGAAGTGGGGCGTGTTCGGTCAACAGCTTGGAGAAATGCGACCGCTGTTCGCCGGTCGGCAGCTCGCCATGCATAACTAGGTAGGCCGTCTCGACGAAACTGGACTTCTCGGCCAGTTGCTCAATCGGGTAACCGCGGTAACGCAGGATGCCCGCTTCGCCGTCGATGAACGTGATCTTGCTGGTGCACGAGCCGGTGTTACCGAAACCATCGTCAAACGTGATGTAGCCGGTGTCGGCGCGAAGTTTGCCGATGTCTATGGCCTTCTCGCCTTCGGAACCGGTTAACACCGGCAGGGTAATCTCTTTTTCGTCTAACTTCAGGGTAGCAAAATTGGCCATATAAAGGGAACAGAGCAAAATCCGCACCGGATGCAAAGCAAAGTAACGGAGGACACGTGGAGTTTACCTCGGCATTAGGACGAACGCCGCGCCACGTAAGCAGAAGTGTTGGCGACCGGGAAAGTAGCGCAGGATTCCAGCCTGCATCCGGGTGGAAACGCCGAGGCAGGCTGGAAGCCTGCGCTACTTCCCGGAGCCGGCAACTGCGGCAAAATTCCGGTAGATCTGCAGCCCTTTGGCTTGGCTCTTTTCCGGGTGGAACTGCGTAGCGAAACAGCGTCCGCGACCAATCGCGGCGGTGAACGGCATTCCGTAATCGCATTCCGCAAGCACCAGCGAACGGTCAACCGGCACGCAGTGAAAGCTGTGCACAAAATAAAACGCCTCGTCTTCCGTGCGCAGGCCCACTTGCAACGGCGAGCCGGGCTGGACGAAGCGAACCGTGTTCCAACCCATGTGCGGGACCTTGAACTCGGGCGGCAAACGGAAACGCAGGACCTTGCCCGGAAAAATTCCCAGGCCGTCGATGTTACCTTCCTCCGATGAGTCGAAGAGCGCCTGCATGCCAAGACACACGCCGAGGAACGGCCGATCGGCCGCAATCCAGGAGCGCACGGTTTCAGCGAGGCCGCTGGTCTTCAGTGACGCCACGCAATCACGCAGCGCGCCCACGCCGGGAAGGACGAGCCCCTCGGCATTCGCCGCGATCACTTCGGCAGGCGAGCGCACGACCTTCGGCGTGGCACCGACGGCTTCGAAGGCCTTTAGCACGCTGCCGAGGTTGCAAAGTCCGTTGTCGATGACGGCGATGGTGGGCATTTGGCGGATTGAAGGTAGGAGCCCATTTATGGGCGATGGTTTGTCAAAACGCGGGCGTTGCGCGAATCGCTCCTACCTCTCGGAATTATATCTTGCCCTTGGTGGACGGCAACTGGCCGGCCGTGCGAGGGTCAATCTGCGTGGCGGCGTCCATCGCGCGGGCGAGGCCCTTAAAAATCGCCTCGGCGACGTGGTGTGGTTCCTCGCCGTATTCGAGTGTGATGTGCAGGTTGCAGCCGAGCGCGTTACTGAAGGCTCGGGCAAATTCCTTCACGAGGATGATGTTGAAATCGCGCACGAACTGGGTGGGCGCTTCGACCTGGTAAACGAGGTGGGGGCGTCCGCCGATGTCCACGGCGACACGCGCCAGGGACTCGTCCATGGGCAGCAGGAAGAAGCCGTAGCGTTTGATACCGAGTTTGTCGCCGAGCGCTTGTTTAAACGCATCGCCGAGCACGAGGCCGACGTCCTCAACGGTGTGGTGATAATCGACCGCGACATCGCCGACGCATTTCACGTCGAGGTCGAACAAGCCGTGCTTCGCGAACAGCGTGAGCATGTGGTCGAAGAACGGCACGCCGGTGTCGATTTTCGATACGCCGGTGCCGTCGACGGCGAGCGTGAGATGGATGTCGGTTTCAGCGGTCTTGCGGGAGAGAGTTACTTGGCGAGCCATGCTTCGATTGCGGTGTTAACGGCGAACATTTCGTCGTCGCTGCCGACGCTGATGCGCAGGAATGGCGCGGTCAAGGCGTGGCTCGGGAAGGCGCGCACCAGGATCTTCTGCGACAACAGGAAATCGTAGAGCGACTTCGCGACCGCCGGACCGGTTTCGCCCCGGGCATTCTTCGGCTCGGCGAAGATAAAATTAGTCTGCGTCGGATAAATGAACCAGCCGAGTTTACCGGACCACTCGCTCACCCAATAATCGCGGGTGTAGATGATCTTCCCGATGATCGCGTCGTAGTAGCCCGTGTCGGTGAGCGCGGCATAAGCGCCGGCTTGCGAGAGGCGGTTGACGTTGTAGCTGTCGCGCACGCGGTCGAGCAGCTCGATCACAGCGGCGCTGGCGAGTGCGTAGCCGACGCGCAGGCCAGCGAGCGCATGGGCCTTAGAGAGCGTGCGCGTGATCACGAGGTTCGGGTAGCGCGCGAGGAGCGGCACGGCGTTCTCACGGGCGAACGGGGCGTAGGCTTCGTCCACGACGAGGATGCCCGGGAACGTATCGAGGACCACGGAGAGTTCCGCGTTGCTGAAGGCGACGCCGGTCGGGGCGTTGGGTGACGTGAGAAAAAACGCGCGCGCACCAGACGCGGCGATTTTCTCGACGGGCAATCTCATCGAACGGTCGAACTCAATCACGGTGGTCGCGCCGTCGTTGATCGCAACGAGCACGGGATAAAGCGAGTAGCTCGGGAGCGTGAAACCGGTCGCGGCGGAGGGTCCGCCGAAGACGCGCACGAGGAGGTTAAGGACGTCGTCGGAGCCGTTGCCGATGAGGACGTTTTCTTCGCGCAGCCCGTGAATCTTGGCGACGAGTTGGCGGAGCGGGGTGCTCTTCGGGTTTGGGTAGAGGCGCAGGTATTCGCCCTCGTCAGCGAGCTCACGCTGGATGGCCGCAGCCGCGCACGGGCTCGGGGCGTAGGGGCACTCGTTGGTGTTAAGCTTCACCCAGCCCGGCTCGGTCGGCTGGAGACCGGGGGTGTAGGCGTGGAGCTTCTGGATGTGCGGGAGAGCGAGGGAGGGAATGTCTGACATGGGTTGGGCACAAAAGGCACAGAAGTCACTATAGTCGGAGGCGTCGTTTGTGAGCCTTTTGAGATTAAGGAGGGCTTAGGGAGAACCGGATTTCGTTCTAGAGGTAGGCCGCCTGCTTGCAGGCGCTGTTCGGAGCGCGAGCAAGCTCGCGGCCTACGCCAAGGCCTAGACGGCGCGGAGTTTCACCGAGCGTCCGTGGGCGTCGAGTTTCTCCATCGTGGCGAAGGCAGAGACGACGGGTTCGGCTTTTTTGACGGAGGCTTTGTCGTAGCGGATGACACTCGTGCGGCGCATGAAATCGGCGACGCGCAGACCACTGAAAAACCTTCCGGCGCGGGCGGTCGGCAGCACGTGGCTGGGGCCGGCAGTAAAGTCACCGAGAGCAGTCGGCGTGTAGTTGCCAAGCATGATGGCCCCGGCCGTCGTGATGTCGCGGAGGAGCGTTTTATGCGTGCTCTCCTTGGTGAGGAGTTCGAGATGCTCGGGCGCGACGTAGTTGGCAATTTTTACAGCCTCGGTGAGGTTCTTCACCTCGATCGCTAGGAATCCCTGTGAGAGCACGCGTTGAGTTTTTTCTGAACGCGAGATGAGCTTCAGCTGAACCTGCACCTGCTCGGCGATCTCATTGATCAACGCGGCGGAGGTGGCGACCAAGTAGATCTTTTCGCGCCCGGAACCGTGTTCGGCTTGCGCGAGCAGGTCGGCGGCGGCAAAGGCGACGTTGGCACTTTCGTCCGCGATGATCATGACCTCGCTGGGGCCGGGCAGTGAATCGACGCCGACTGTGCCGAAGACTTGGCGCTTGGCTTCGCACACGTAGGCGTTGCCGGGGCCGTAAACTTTATCGACGGCGGGCACCGTCAACGTGCCGTAAGCGGCGGCTCCGATCGCCTGCACGCCGCCGATGCGGTAAACCTCGTCGATGCCGACCAAGTCGAGCGCGGCGAGGAGTCCGTCGGCGATTTTGCCCTGGGAATTGGAAGGTGTGAAGACGGCAATCTCGGGGCAGCCGGCGATTTTCGCGAGGGTGGCGGTCATCAAAACGGTTGAGACGAGCGGCACTTCCCCGCCGGGCACGTAGAGACCGACGCGGCGGATCGGGTGGTTGATTTCGCCGACTTCGGCACCGTGTTTATTTTTGCCGAGCCAGTCTTTGGGCAGGCTCTGCTTGTTGAAGGCGACGATGTTTTCGTGGGCGGCGACGAGGGCTTTGCGCTCGGCGGCGGGGAGGCGTTTGGCGGCGGCGGCGATCTCGGCGGGTTTAACGCGGAAGTCGCGGGCGCGGAGTTTGGCGCCATCGAATTTGGCGGCGTAGTAGCAGACGGCTTCGTCGCCGCGTTGCCGGATATCGGCCAGAATCGCCGTGACGGCGTCTTGGATGTCTTTGGGGACGGCGGCTCCCTGACAAAAGCCGGCCAGTTCAGAGTCGAAGGTTTTGGAAGCAGACTGAATGACGCGCACGGTAGTAAATGAGTCGGAAAGAACTACCTCTCCGCAACCGCGGGCGCGAGTCGGAAATGGATTCCGAAAAAGTAGCGGGGAGCGCCCCCCGCCCCCAAACGAAAACCCGGTCGCGGGGGGGCCCCCC
>JANODO010000121.1:0-10460 GCA_031412735.1 Rariglobus sp.
GGCGGTGAGCGGAGTCACCGCCCTACCTAACCGGGACGCGGCTGCCCCGCTAGAATCCCAGTCCGAGGCAATCCATCATCTTGGACTGCAGGTCTTGCTGGTTAAAGGGCTTCGTAAGGTATCCGGTCGCTCCCGCCTTGAGCGCCGCGATGATCGACTCGCGGCTGCCTTCCGTGGTGACCATGAGCACGGGTATCTCTTTCCAGCGGGGATCGGCGCGGAGCCGCCCCAGGAACTCAAGTCCGCCCATCACGGGCATGTTCCAGTCGAGGCACACCAAGTTAAAACCGGCGGGATCGGCCTCCAGCCGCGCGAGGGCCTGGACGCCGTCGCCGGCCTCCACGCACTCGGCGCCGAGCACGGCGGCGGCGGAACCGAGGATGCGGCGCATGACCATCGAATCATCAACAACGAGGAGTTTCATTTCAAAGGAAGAGATGTTGGGAAAGCGGTGAGGGAGTGCGGGGCGTGGTTCAGGGTTTCCGGCGGTAAAAAATGGCGTCTCCGATGTTGTCGGAGACAAAGAGCTCTTTGTGGGTGAGCAACGACTCGGAGCCCCCCAACAGGAGGTGCCCGCCGGGATTGATCGCGGCGGCGAGACGGTTGAACAACCGCGCCTTAAACTCGGCCTCGAAGTAGATCGCGACGTTGCGGCACAACAACAGATCGACCTGGCCGAAGGGCTTCAGGTCGTCCTGGAGGTTGTGGCGTTTAAAGGTGACCCGCCGACGGATCGCCTCGGAGAGCGACCAGATGGGGCCGCTCGCGGTGAAATAACGCTGGCGCCACATCTCGCCCAAGCCGCGGACAATCTCGATCTGATTGTAGCGCCCGTTGTTGGCGAGCATGAGGGTGCCGGCGGAGACATCGGTGCCGATGATCTCGAATTGCTCGGGGCGCACGCCGGGCAGCTTGCCGTCGGCGCACAACGAATCGATCATCATCGCGAGCGAGTAGGGCTCCTGCCCGGTCGAGCAGGCGGCGCACAAGATGCGCACCCGCGAGCGGGCTCCTTGAGCGAGCGGAACCGCCAGGGCGGGCAGCAGGTGGTTGCGCAACGACGCCCAGGGGCGTTCGTCGCGGAACCAATACGTCTCGTGCGTCGTCATCGCGTCGATGATGCGGTCGCGCAGCCGATTGGTCGGGTCGGTGCGCGCCAGCCGGATGAAGTCGGGGATGTCGGCCGCGCCGGATTGGGCGATGATCGCGCCGAGCCGGGCTTCGAAGAGGTAGCCTTTTTCTTCGCCGAGGTGGATGCAGCAGGCCTCGGCCACGTAGCGGCTGAGCAGACCGAGATCACCGGGATTTTGTGCGAGAGTGGTGGGCATGATTAGGCGCGGGTGCGGGCGATTTCAACAAGGCGGGGTCCTATGGCCGAGAGCGGGAGCACTTCGTCGTCCAACGCGCGGGCCACGACAGCTTGGGGCATGCCGTAGATCACACAGGAGGCCTCGTCTTGGACGATCGACCAGGTGGGGGTGGCGGCTTTGAGCGCGGCCACGCCGGCGGCACCGTCCTCGCCCATGCCGGTGAGGATGAGGCTGAGCAGGCCGCGCGCCTGGCAACGCGCGGCGGATTGAAAGAGCACATCGACGGCGGGCCGGCAGGAGTTGACGGGGGCCGCATCGGTCAGGCGGGTGCGGTAATGGCCGTCGGGGTCGCGCACGAGTTCGAGGTGGCGGCCGCCCGGGGCGATGAGCACGCGCCCGCGCTCGACGCGCTCGCCATCCATCGCTTCGGAGACGGCGAGCGGGCACACCTTGGCGAGCTGTTCGGCCAAGGTGCGGGTGAACAACGGCGGCATGTGCTGCACAATCACCACGGGCAGGCGGAAATCGGCGGGCAGGCGCGGGAGCAGTTGTTGCAGCGCGGCGGGGCCGCCGGTGGAGACGCCGATGAGCAGGAGCTCGAGCGCGGCGGGCGGCACCTGGCGGCGACGCGGCGCGCCGGGGGCGGGCGGCACGGGCGCGACGGCACCGGGTTTCGCTTGGAGGGGGGTGGCGGGCGCGGCGCCGGGCTGGCCGAGGCGGCGCAGGCGCACGAGCTGGACCACGTGCTGGAGCTGGGCCCGCAGCCGGGCCATGCCGTCGGCGAAGGAGGTTGTTTGGGGCTTGGGGATGAAATCAAGCGCGCCGGCGGCGAGCGCATTGACGGTGATGGCGGCATCGGCACCGGTGGCACCGCTGATCATCACGACGGCGACCCGGGGGAAATCGCGACGGATGCGGTCGAGCACCTCGGGGCCGTTCATCTCCGGCATGAAGACATCGAGCAGCACCAGGTCGATGGGCTCGGCGGCGAGACGGGCGAGGGCGAGGGGCCCGGAGGCGACGGCGGAGGCGACTTCGAGGCCGGGCACCTGCGCGGCGGCGTCGGTGAGCAGTTTCCGATAGAGCGCGGTGTCGTCCACCACCAGGAGGCGAAGCGGGGCGGGGGGCATCACGAGGAGGAAAGCGAGAAGGTCATTTCGATGGTGCGACCGTTGGCCGAGTGCTGCACGGACTGGGCGAGGGACCGGATAAGCTGCAACCCGAGCGAGATGTGCTCGGTGGCGTTGGCCGGGGCGGCGGTGGGGTCGAAACCGGGGCCGTCGTCGGTGATGAGGGCGAGGAGGTGACTGCCCGGCGCGTCGAGCCGCAACTCGAGGCGCACGGTTTTGGCGGCGTCGTGGCCGCAGCCGTGGTCGAGGGCGTTAAGCACGGCCTCGCGCACGCACAGCGGGATGTCGTGCAACGGGGCTTCGCCGAGGGCGGGCAGACCGAGTTGTAGGGCCCGCAGCCAGTCGGCTTGGAGCGGGTCGATGCGCGGCGCGGCGTCGCCCGGGTAGATCGCGTGGAAAAACGGCAGGCGGGTGGTGGGTGGCGGGCTGGCGGGAGGCGGGGTAACCCAGTCGAGTCGGCAGGCGACAATGTCGTCGTCGGCGTTGCGCAGCAGGGTGCCGGCGAGCGCGTGGGCGGGCTCGCGCAGGATGCGGCTGGCGAGGGCGAGGGGTGCTATCTGCAGGAGGTCGGCATGGGCTTCGAGGCCGTCGCTCCATAGCCAGAGTTGCCCGTGCAGGTCGATGGGCACGGTGATCTCGACGGGCTCGATGGTCGGGAACCAGCCGAGCGGTGAGCCGCCGGCCGCGAGCACGCTGAACGCGCCGTGCCCATCGACGAGCAAGACGCCGGGGCTGCCGCAGTTGAGAATCGAGACGGTGCGCCGGCGCAGGTCGAGCTCGATGAAGCAGGCGCTTAACGACGTGGTCACGGCGAGCGGGCTCGGGTCGTTCCACTGCTCGATAAGGAAGCGGTTGAAGGCCTCGGCGATGCTGCGGCAGGTGGCCGCGTGGTGGACCATGCCGGCGATGATCCCTTGGAAATACGCGGAGAGAAAACCTTCCTTGAGGCCGTGGCCCGAGACATCGCCGAGCACGAGCAGCACGCGACCCTCGGCGAGGACGGCGGCTTTGACGAGGTCGCCGCCCGCCTCGTCCATCGCATAAAAACGGGTGGCGAGCGAAAGGCCCTCGCCGTGGCGGGCGCTGTTGCCGAGGGCGTTGCCGGTGAGGCGTTGGTTGATATCGGCGATGTCGCGCAGGCGGCGGTCGGCCTCGCTTTGCCGGATGCGTTTCAGGTGGGTTTCGCGGGCTTGTTGGGCGGCGCGAATCACGGCGCGCAGGTCGAAAGGCTTGTCGATGAACTCGACGGCGCCGCCGCGCAACGAGGCGGAGACCATCTCGCGCTCCTGGTTGGCCGTCATCACGACGGTGGCGGTCGCCGGGGAGTGCTGGTTGATCCAATCGAGCAGCGCAAAGCCGTTCATGCGCGGCATCTGCACATCGGTGAATACGACTTCAAAGCGCGAGGCACCGCGGGCGAGGATCACCTCGGTCGCTTCCTGGCCATCCTCGGCACCGGCGGCGGAGACCCCGGCGGTGCGGAGCATGAGGATGAGCATGTCGCGGGAGATCGGATCGTCGTCCACGACCAGAACCGTGCAGGAAAAAGGCGGTGAGGCGGGAGTCATGAGATTTAAACGGCGAGCTCGGCCAAGGTGAGCCGAAGGTCTTCGGCGGTGCGGGTGACTTCGGCAAAGGCGGAGGCGAGCTCCGGCTGGGGGGCATTGGCGCGGGCGGCTTTTTCGAGGGCGGCGCACGCGGTGGAAAGGGGCTTGGCGCTCAGGTTGGCGGACGAGCCTTTCACCGAGTGGGCGGCCAGGGCGAGAGCGGGCAGGTTGCCGGCGGCAAAGGCGGTGCGCACGGTCGAGATCTGCCGGTCGAGATCGCTGCGGAACGCGCCGATGATGTGTTGCACGAGCGTCGCGTCATCCATCAGCCGACGCTTGAGATCGTCCAGATTGATCGCCGGTTCCTGCACCGGCACGGGGGCGGCGGGTGGCGGCGTCGCGGGTTCTGCGACTTGGTCGGTGGCGGCACCCGGAAAAGCCGGGGCGGCGGGCAGCCAGCGCCGGAGCACGGCATGGAGCAAGGCGGGATCGATCGGCTTGGTGAGGTAGTCCGAGAAGCCGGCGGCGATACCGATTTCGCTATCGCCGGTGACGGCGTGGGCGGTCATCGCGATGATGGGCAGGTCGCGGTGGGCCATGCCGGAGGCGGGATCGCGGATGGTTTTGACCGCCGTGATGCCGTCCATCACGGGCATCTGGATATCCATGAGCACCAGATCGAAGGCCTCGGCGCGGAGCGCGTTGATCGCCTCCTGTCCGTTATCGGCGAGCTGGGTGCGCAGTCCGAATTTTTTGAGGATACCGACGGCGACCTGTTGGTTGATGAGGTTGTCCTCGACCAAGAGGATGCGGGCGGCGGCGTTGAGGGGAGAGGCGGTGACGGCGGCTCCACTGGAGAGCCTCGACTCCTCGCGGGCGTGGGCGAAGCCCGCAGTGAACCAGAACTCCGCACCTTGGCCGGCGATGCTTTCGACGCCGATCTCGCCGCCCATGAGCGCGGCCAGCTCCTTGGAAATGGCGAGGCCCAGGCCGGTGCCGCCGAATTTGCGGGTGATCGAGGCGTCCACTTGGGAAAACTTTTTGAAGAGCCGCTCGCGTTGGTCGGGTGCGATGCCCGGACCGGTGTCTTTGACGGAGAAGCGGAGCAGGTGGTGGTATTTGGAGGCGGCGGGGAGCGGCTGGCGAGCAACGGAGACGGTGACGCGGCCGGCCTGGGTGAACTTGAGAGCGTTGCCGGTGAGGTTGGTGAGGATCTGGCGGAGGCGGCTCGGGTCGCCCTTGAGGCGCAGGCGCAGGCCGGGCGGGAGTTCGCAGGTGAAGCCGAGGCCCTTGGTTTGGGCTTGGAGGCGCAGGGGCCTCGCGAACTCCTCAAGGAACGGCGCGAGATCGAAGTCCACCGTGTCCAACTCAAGGTGGCCGGCCTCGATCTTCGAGAAATCGAGGATGTCGTTGATGAGCCTGAGCAGGGCCTGGCCGCTGGACTGGATCGTCTGCGCGCAGTGTCGTTGCCGGTCGTCGAGGGGGGTGTCGAGCAACAGGTGGGTCATGCCGACCACGCCGTTCATGGGCGTGCGAATCTCATGGCTCATGTTGGCGAGGAACTCGCTTTTGGCCCGGCTGGCGTTATCGGCCTGGATAGCCATTAACTGCGCCTCACTGATGGCATCGGAAAGTCGGACGTTGGTGGCTTGGATTTTGGCTTCGGCCTCCTTGGCGGGTGTGATGTTGATGTGGCAGCCGACCATGCGCGCCGGGGTGCCATCGGCCTGCCACTCGACGACGCCGCCCGAGCAGATGACCCAGACGATCGAACCATTCTTGTGGCGGTAGCGCACTTCGACGTAGTAGGGCTCGCTTCCGTGCGAGGCGATGTGGCGCTGCAGCGTCGAATGGGCGCGGGCCCGATCATCGGGGTGGATGTATTTTTCCCAACTATCGAAGCGATTGGAGAACTCGGCGTCGGTATAACCGAGCATGCGTTTCAACGACGGGCTGTAGAACGATACCTGGTTGGCGAGCGTGTGGTCCCAATAACCCGAGATATCGGACTCGATGATGAATTCCAGGACCCGGCGTTGGGATTCGCGACTCTGTTCGATGCGGATGCGTTCGGTGATATCACGGGCGGCGGCATAGATAAGGCGGCCGAAGGGGGCGGCGCGCCACTCGATGGTGCGGTAACCGCCGTCGAACGTGCGGTAGCGGTTGGTGAAGGCGGCGACCGTTCCCTCTTGGGAAAGGTTCGCGATGGCGGCCCGCGTCGCGGGTAAGTCCTCCGGGTGGATAAACTCGAAAAACGAGCGACCTTCCAGTTGACCGCTCGGGTAGCCCAGCGTGGTTTGCCAGGCAGTGTTGATCCGCAGGAGGCAGCCGGCCGGGTCGGCGATGCAGAGCAGGTCGATCGAGATGCGGAAAAAGCCCTCGAACTCGCGGTTGCGGGCCCGCAACGCGCGCTCGACGTTGATACGATCCGTGATGTCGGTGAACGTCGTGTGAGTGTGGCTGGGCACCGTGGAGATGGGCGGGAACTGCGGGATGCTATCGACCATCAGCCAGCGAGTAGAGTCGAGGGCAGCGTTGTAGAGACCCACGGTAACGCCAAAGACCGCTTTGCCGGTGCGCACGGCACGCATACTGGGGTGTTCTTCACCGGGTAGCGCGACACCCTCTGAATCCGTCAGGTGCCAACTGGGATCAAACGACGTGCGACCCTGGAGTTGGTCGAGCGTGAGACCGAGGATGGACTCCGCCGCCGGGTTGGCGTTTAGGATCTTGCCCCCCGCGTCTTGGGTGACCACGCCTTGGGCCATCGTTGCGAAGAGTGTGCGGAAGCGATGTTCGCTTTCGCTTAATGCCGCCGTGCGGGCCTGCACCGTGGTTTCGAGCCGCCGGTTGTTTTCGGCCATGATCTGCGTGGTGAGCGCCTCGGCTTTGTCGCGGTCGCGCAACACGTAGTGCAATACCAGCCAGCAGACCAAGACGATGATCACCGCCGCCGTGAGGAACTTGACGTTGTTACGGCCCTGAACCGTGGCGTCGTCGGCGGAGCTTTGCGCACGGGCGAGGAGGGATTTTTGGAGGCGTTGAACCGCGGCTCCGAAGGTTTGTTTGTCCGCCTGGTAGTCGGGTGCCGAGAGGAGTGCGCGGGCGGCGCGGCCGTCGCCTTGGGCGGCCAACCTGAAGACCGCGTCCTCGGTGCGGTAGAGGCGATTGTTGGCGGCGACGACCTGATCGAGAAACTCGCCGATCGTGCCCGTATTCAAGCTGCGAAGGGCGGCGAGCACGTCTTCGAGCACATCGGCATTTTCACGGTAACGCGCCTCCCACTTGGAGTCGAGAGAGTGGGCGGCCAGCAAGGTGGAGGCCGTGAGAATTTCATCGAGCCGGCTGAGCTCGCCGACTTCGAGGAGCATGTGATTCCCGTGGCGCTGTGAGACTGAAAGTTCCTCCTGATGCCGCCACAGGTGGAGAGCCAGCGTGGCGAGGATGCCGATCGAAACGATGGGACCGGCCACCAGCGTGAGTCGGGTGAGAAAGCCTTTGTGGCGAGGTCCGGTGCGGCCCCCTCGGCGCAATTGCAGCGCGTAGAGAACCATGCCGACCGCCAGCGCCGCCAGGGCGAAAAGGCCCAGCGTCGGGAGTATCTTGATGGCGATGCGCGTATGCCAGGCGCGCGCGTCGATATCGATCCCGAGCACCATCGTGACGGGCTCGCCGAAATGCGGCTTGAGCGGCACCAGCGCCGTGACCCAGCGGCCGAAACTATCCTCGTAGGGCCCGGTGGCGTGCGTGCTGCCGTCGTCAAACGCGGCATGCATCTGCGGCTCCGCGTCGGGATAAACCTCGCCGGCCGGGGACTCGTCCGGTGACCCGACCGGCTCCGAATCGGCGAAAAAGAAAACCGTGCGGTCGGCCTGGCGCCCGAGGAGATAGACAAACCGGCAGTCCGGGATGTCTTTACGGAGCCGGGCGAGGCGTCCCTTCAGCTGACGATAGACGGGGAGTTCGAGGTCACCGGGAGTGCCCGTGAGCGTATTCTCCAAGTTGGGCGGAAGCGCTTCTTGGACGAGCCGCGCCTGTTCGATCCATTGATTGCGTAGATCGCGATCAGCTTCCGTCCAAAGCCTCACCCCGAGGAGGGTCAAAGCCGCAATCGCACCGGTCGCGAGTGCGACGATCGCGATGTGCAGCGCACCTTGACGGGATAAGGTGGAGAGAAGTCGTTTCAACGGACCGGGGGATCAGATTTTGAAGCGGGCGACGAGCTGGCCCAGCGTGGCGGAGAGCGCGTTGAGCTCGGTGGCGCTGGTGCTGATGCGGGCGGCGGATTTGGCGGTGTCGGCGGCGGCCAGCGACACGCCGTTGATATTGCGGGCCACCTCGGCGGCACCCTCGGCGGTTTGCTGCACGTTCTTCGACAACGCGCCGGTAGACGTGGAGACGGTGTGAATCGTGCCAACGATCTCGGAGGTCGTCGCCGACTGTTCCTCGACGGCGGCGGCGATGGACGACGAGATGTGGGAAACCTGCTCGATGATCTTGGCGACCTCGTCGAGCGAACGCATGGACGCACCGGCGTTGTCCTGGATGAGGGTGACCTGCTGGCGGATGTTTTCGGTGGCGGCGGCGGACTGGCGGGCGAGTTCCTTGACCTCGTTGGCGACGACCGCGAAGCCGCGACCGGCCTCGCCGGCGGAGGCGGCCTCGATGGTGGCGTTGAGGGCGAGCAGGTTGGTCTGCTCGGCGATGCGGTTGATGAGATCGACGACCTTGCCGATCTGGCGGGCGGATTCGTCGAGCTTGCCCATGAGCTCACGCGTCTGGCGCGCCTGAGTATCGGCCTTGCGGGCGATCTCGGATTCCTGGGCGCAGTTGCGGGCGACCTCCTGGATGGACGACGACATCTCCTCCATGGCGGCGGCGACCGTGGTGGTGGACTGGGTGATCTGCGCGGCGGATTCCGACATCGTCCGTGAGTTGATGGACAACTCCTCGCCGGCGGAGGCCACGGTGTGGGCCTGCACGGTGGTCTCCTCGGCGGCGGCGGCTTGGGAGTGGGAAGTCTCGGTGAGCGACTGGGCTGAACCGAGCAAGGCGGTGGCGGAGTTTTTGAGGTCGCCGACGAGTTGGCGAAGGTTGGTGCTGCAGGTATTGATCGCGTTGGCCAAAATGCCGATCTCATCGCTGGTTTTTACGTCGGCCTGAGCGGTCAAGTCGCCTTGGGCGAGCCGTTGAACCGCTACCACGCAGCGCTGGATGGGGCGGGTCAGGGCAAGGGTCAGGAAAACGGTGAGCGCGATGCCTGCGGCGACGCCGACGCCGACGCCGATCAACAGGTTGCGGCTGCTCGCGGTCAAGCTGGCGACGGTGCCGGCCGAGGAGCTCAACATGGTTTTAACCGATTTGCTCGCGATGCTTTCGGTGGTTTCGAGGATGGCATCGGCCGCGACCAGGCGCACGCGGAGAAGCTCGGCCTGCTGGCCCGCATGCAGCCGATAGGAGTCGAGCGTGGTGGCGTAGGTTTGAGTGGCTTTTTCGAGGGCCGAGATTTGATCGAGATTCTTTTTATCGGTGGTGATGGGGCGGATCTTGGCGACGGCGGCGGCGATGCCGTTGAAGTGCTCCTTGGTGGCGGCGAAGCCCTCGGTCTGCCGCTCGGCAATGCTTTTCCAAGCGATTTGGCGGATCGTGATGCCGTGCTGGATGATGGTATTGACCTCGTCGCTCTTAAGCTCCCGTTCGAGAAGTTTTTCCGTCGTGCTTTGGCTGGTGATCTCCTGAATGAACTTGGCCCGTTGATCGGTGGCTAGCCCTTCGGCGGCGACCATGAACGCGCGGGCGGCGACGTTGAGCTCTTCTTTGTCCGCGATTAAGACGGCCATGAGTCGGACGCTTTCTTCGGTGAGGCGGACGTAGTCGGCGACCTTGCCACGGACGAGCGAGGCCTGGTCATTCAACTCCGAGAGGTTGTGGGCGTTGGCGAGGGTATCGACCGCCTTCAAGTGATCCCGGACTTCGGCGATATGCTTCTGGCCGGCGGCGAGCATCGCGGGATCGAAGGTGTAGGCATAGCCTCGCAGGTCGAACATCGACTTAAGCCAGTCGCGCTCGACATGGGTGATCAGCGTAACCGTCGGAATATCCTGGTCGTTGAACTGCGTCGCCTCACGGGCCGCCTCTCGCATGTTGCTGCTGGCGTAGCCACCGAGGCCGATCGCGATGGCGAGAATGAGTCCGAAGCTGAGGGAGAGTTTTTTAGCGAGGGTGAGTTTCACGGTAATCAGATAACGGTAATCAGATTATTCCTAAGGAAAGTAAGATGATGCCTGCGTGGGGTGTAACCCAAAGTGGGCCAAACCGGCGCGTCTCCGACGTGGCACGGGCATCTTGCCCGTGGAGGACAGGCGGGGCGCCTGTCCGTTTCCGGAACATGGGCGGGCCGCCCATGCCACCCCAGGCCCCGGAGACTACTTTGGGTTGCACCCCTCCCGAATGGAGCCGGGACCTCCCGG
>JANODO010000122.1:0-2245 GCA_031412735.1 Rariglobus sp.
AACGGGTCGGCCACCATCTGGCAGAAGGCGGTGGCAACGGCGGCGTCGAAGGCGGTGCCGCCCCGGGACAGGATGTCGGCGCCGACATCGGCGGCACGGGGCTGCGGGCAGACGACGACACCCTTCATGGGCCACTCCTCCTCGACGAAGCCGGCAGTTCACGGCAGGCGGACACGGCGCGCAAGGTCAGGCGGCGAATTGGAGGGCGGCGAGCCGGGCGTAGAGGCCACCCTGGGCAACCAGTTCGTCGTGCGTGCCGGTGGCGACGATGCGCCCGGCTTCGATCACCACGATGCGGTCGGCGCGGCGCACGGTGGCCAGGCGATGCGCCACGACCAGCGTGGTGCGGCCGGTGGCCAGCACGGCGAGCGCGTGTTGCACCGCGCGTTCCGCTTCGGCATCCAGCGCGCTGGTGGCTTCGTCCAGCAGCAGGATCGGCGGGTCGCGCAGGATGGCGCGGGCGATGGCGATGCGCTGGCGCTGGCCGCCGGAGAGGCGCACGCCCTTCTCGCCCAGGAAGGTGTCGAAGCCGTCCGGCAGCGCATCCAGAAAATCGGCCGCGGCGGCGCGGGCGGCTTCGCGCACCTCCGCGTCGGTGGCATCGGGACGGCCGTAGCGGATGTTTTCCCGCGCGTCGGTGCTGAAGATCACCGGGTCTTGCGATACCAGGCCGATGCGGGCGCGCAGTGCCGCGGGGTCGGCGCGGGCGATGTCGACGCCGTCGATCCGGATGGCGCCCGATTGCGGGTCGTAGAAGCGCAGCAGGAGTTGCAGCACGGTGGTTTTGCCGGCGCCGGAGGGGCCGACCAGGGCGACCATCTCGCCGGGCGCAACGTTGAGCGAGAAGCCTTCCAGCGCCGCGGTGTCGGGGCGGGCGGGGTAGCGGAAGGTGACGTTCTCGAAGGCGATGCGGCCCTCGGCGGAGGTGGGGAAGGGTTCGGGGTTGTCCGGCACGGCGATGGTGGGGCGGGCGCGCAGCAGTTCCACGATGCGCTCGGCGGCGGCGGCGGAGCGCTGCACCTCGCCCCAGATCTCGCTCATTGTAGCCCCCGAGCTGGCGAGCAGCACGGCGTAGAACACGAAGGCGGACAGCTCGCCGCCGGTGATGCGCCCGGCCAGCACGTCGCGCCCGCCGACCCACAGGCTGAAGGTGATGGCGCCGAAGCCGAGCAGGATGACCAGCAGGATCAGGATGGCGCGGGTGCGGATGCGCGCCTGGGCGGCGGCGACGGACTGTTCCACGCGCTCGCCGAAGCGGGCACGGTCGATCGGCTCGTGGGTGAAGGCCTGGACGGTACGCAGGAAGCCGACCGCCTCCTCCGCGTAGGCGCCGAGATCGGCGATGCGTTCCTGCGCGGTGCGCGACAGGCGGCGTTCGCGGCGGCCGAACAGGATGGCCGGCACCACGACGATGGGCACCACCAGCACCACCACGCCGGCCAGCTTCGGGCTGGTGACCACCAGCATCGCCAGCGCGCCGACCAGCATCAGCGCATTGCGCAGCCACTGCGAGATCGCCGAGCCGACCAAGGCCTGCAGCACCCCGACATCGGCGGTCATGCGCGAGAGGATGTCCCCGGTGCGCGCGGTTTCGAAGAACTCGGGCGACAGGGCGATGACGCGGCTGAACACGTCGCGGCGGATATCGGCCGCCACGCGCTCGCCGAGCCAGGAGACCAGGTAGAACCGGCAGAAGGTGGCGCCGGCCAGCACGGCCACCACGGCAAACATCAGCAGGGCGGCGCGGTCGAGTTCCGCCGGCGATGCCATGCCGAAGCCGTGGTCGATCAGCTGGCGCAGTCCCTGGCCGAGGCCGAGCACCATGCCGGCGGCGACCAGCAGCGCCACGGTTGCGCCGAGTACGCGCCAGGCGTAGGGGCGCAGGTAGCCCAGCAGCACTAGCAGCGGGCCGAGGTCGCGCCGCTGCCGTGTTTCGCCGATGTCAGACACTTCGCTGGCCTCCACGCTTCGCAAGGTGGGCGCGCGGTGGCACGTTGGCGAGGCCCCCCTGCCCCGGAGCATCACGCGCCATGAAGATCACCGATATCCGTTGCGCCATCATCGGCGAGAATCCCGTTGTCCGTGTCTGCACCGATGCCGGGCTGAGCGGCTTTGGCCCGGTGGAATACACCAAGCCGTACATCAAGTCGCATGTCGCCATGCTGCGCGAGGCGGCGTTGGGCGAGGACCCGACGCTGGTGGAACGGCTGATGATCAAGCTGCGGCCGCGCGGGGCGTTCAAGCC
>JANODO010000123.1:0-25537 GCA_031412735.1 Rariglobus sp.
CCCTTTCTGGGGCTATTCCGAGTACCACGTCCCCCTTCTGCGGCGGGATTATAACGGTGGGTGCGAGCTGGCTCGCCTTAACCTATATTGGCTCCCCTGCCCGCTCCCTATTCAGAACCTGACGACGCAAACACGGCAGGAGAATCCGTGTGTCTTATTTCCAATCGTAGCGCACACGATAGGTGATCTTCTTTTCTTCGTCAGGCTTCAGTTGCACGCGAAACTCGGCGGTCTGGGCATCGGTTTTTTCGGACGGGTCGGATTGCTGGATCAGTTTCCAGTTCGGCCACGAGTAGAAGTGTTCCACCACGCGCACCTCGACGGCGTCGGCCTTGCGGTTGCGCAGCGTGACTTCAAACGCCTCTTCACGAAAATCCTGTCGGCTGCTCATCGAGGAGTCCATCGCCTTGCGCTCCACGGCGATGTCGAACACGTCGCCCGTATAGATGCGCACCGTCTCGTTTTTCGCGGTATGCTCGATGTTGTTTTCACCCACGAACTCCAGCCGCCCATCGGCCGAGTCCTGCCGATAAAACCGCGTGCGGCCCTTCGGTAGCGGCAGGCCGAGCCCACCGTTTTCCTTGATGTTTTTGAACTCGCGGACGGTGGCGACTTTTACGCCGTATTTCTGTTGATCGAAAATATAGAGCTGCGGCGCGGTCACGCCGGTCGCGCGGAGAAACTCGACTTGCTTCGTCTCTTGATCGCGCAACGTCACGGTGCGCGGGAGCGAGTAGAGGTGGAACTCGTCAAAGGCCTTTTCGGTGACTTCGGGCGCTGATGATTCCATGGCCAGCATCATCTTCCGCTCGCGACGGCCAGCGAAGTGATCCGCCTGCGGCTGCACGCGGTTCACATCGCCCGCCATCAACTTGATCGCGGCGTCGGTGAACACCTTGCCCGTGTTATTCGACACGGTCACCCAGCCGACGATATCGACCTGGTCGCCCTTCTCCGGGGCCACGAAATTATACGCCGCCTGCCAGCTCATGCCCCCGGTGATGTAGCCGAGTTCGGCCTCGAGCTTGGCGGTTTTCTCGGAATTCACCTGCCACGACAAGGTCGGTTTGAGAATCGCGTCGTCGCCAAGCGAGGGGAAGAGCGGCTGGCCGGGCAGCGAGAAACGCAATTTCCCATCCACCTCGATGATCGGCGTCGAGGCCTCGCCGCCGGCTTTGTAGCCGCTGCGGATCACACGGCCTTTGACGAGGTAGTCCTTCGCGTTCTGATCGGTCACGAGAAAGTCGAGTTCCTTGCCCTCGTTGAGCGCGAGCAGCAGTCCCTGCGAAGCGGCGTCGGCTCGGTAGCTTTGTTCAAGGATGCGCAACGCAACCTTGCCGGTGGCGTCTCGTAACACGACGGAATCGGGCTCTACCTGCGTGGTCACGCCGGCGAAGTTCACGAGGTTTACGCCCGCCTTCAGGTCGAAGGGAATGGTCTCGCGCACCACCGCGAAGTTTTGGTTGTAAATCGTCAGGGCCGGTCCGGCCGCCAAAGTCAGGGGCAACACCGCCAACGCGGCGGCACCCAGCAAGGTATGGATTTTCATGGTTTAAGAATGAGAGGTTTCACCAGAACTACGAACGAGTCGCGAGTTTCTTAGAACTCGGTTAAAACTGCTTTGCCTCCCCGGCGCTTTCCGAAAGCGTCGGAAGCCAGCGCATGGAAATTTTTCTGGATAACAACAAGGACCGTCACCCCCACTCCGGCGTTCCGCCCATCGACTTCCGCGCGTCCCTCAATGACGAGCAATTCGCCGCCGTCACCGCCGAACCCGGCCCGCTCCTGATTCTCGCGGGCGCCGGCTCCGGCAAGACCCGCACCCTCACCTACCGCGTGGCCTACCTGCTTTCCAAGGGCGTGCGCCCGGCCGAGATTCTCCTGCTCACGTTTACCAACAAGGCCGCGAAGGAGATGCTCCACCGCGTCCACGACCTGACCGGCATCGAGCCGGGGCGCTTCTGGGGCGGCACGTTCCACTCCATCGGCAACCGTGCTTTACGCATCTACGGCGAAGCCATTGGCCTGCCCAAAAACTTCACGATCCTCGACGCCGACGAATCGGAATCACTGCTCAAGCAGGTCGTCGAAACCGAGAGCAAGTTGTTCTTCAAGGACAAGACCAACCCCAAGCCGGGCCCGCTCTTCAACGTGCTCTCGCTCGCGCGCAACACCCAGAAATCCATCGCCGACACGGTCGAGCGCTACTTCCCGCAATACTCCGAGATCAAACACATGCTCCCGCCGTTCGCCGCCGCCTACGCGGAGAAAAAGCGCGCGCAGTCCGTCCTCGATTACGACGACCTGCTGGAGCTCTGGCTTGAGCTGCTCCAAAAAGCTCCCGACGTCGCCGCGTATTTCGCCGGCCGGTTCCGCCACATCCTGGTCGATGAGTATCAAGATACGAATACGATCCAGTCGCAAATCGTCGATGCCCTCGCCGCGCACCACCAGGTCATGGCGGTCGGCGACGACGCGCAATGCATCTACTCGTGGCGCGGTGCCGATTTTGAGAACCTCATGACGTTTGAGGACCGCCACCCGGGCACGGTCATTCACCGCATCGAGACCAACTACCGATCGACACCGCAGATTCTCCAACTCGCCAACGGCGTGCTCGACGCGCAGCCCAAAGGCCGACACTTCGACAAGGAGCTCCGCGCCGCGCGCAAAAACGGACAAAAGCCCCTCGTCGTCCAAGCCATGGACGACCGCGAGCAGGCCGACTTCATTTTGAAACGCACCCGCTCACTCATCGAGGATGACGGCGTGTCGCCGGGTGAAATTGCGATCCTGTATCGGTCACATTTTCACGCGTTGGAGATCCAGCTCGCGTTCTCCCGGGCCGGCGTGCCTTACCAGATCACCAGCGGAGTAAAGTTCTTCGAGCGCCAGCACGTGCGTGACCTGATCGCATTTATCCAGTTCGTCGCGAATCCGCGCAACGAATCCGCTTGGCAACGCATCGCCGTGCTCCTGCCGAAGGTCGGGGAGAAGGGCGCGCAAAAAATTCACGCCGCTGCCTTCGACCACGCCAAGCTCATGCAGCGCGACTTCATCGACGCCCTCGCGACCGACGACGTGAAAAGCAAGGTGTCCAAGGACGCCAAGGACGAGTGGGCAAGTTTCTGCGCCTCCTTGAAACAGATCTCCGACACGATGCGCACCGGCAAACCTGACTCGGTCATTTCGACCGCGATCGACGGTTGGTATGCCGACTACATGAAAGGCGAATACGCCGACTACATCGACCGCATGGAGGAGTTGAAAGCGTTGATCGGTTTCGCGAGCCGCTTCGACGACATCGCCGAAATGCTCTCCCAAATCTCGCTCATGAACGGAGAGACCAGCGAGAAGCACGTCGATATCCCGCCCGATACCGTGAAGCTCACCACGGTCCACCAATCGAAGGGGTTGGAGTTCGACGTGGTCTTCGTGATCGGCGCGGCCGACGGCATGTTCCCCGGACGCCGCTCGATCGAGGCCGACGACGTGGAGGAGGAGCGCCGCCTGTTCTACGTCGCCGTCACGCGCGCGAAGAACGAGCTGTATATCTGTTACCCCAAAGTCGCGACCCGCGCCGGCCCCGGCGGCATGCTGCTCACACCGAGCCGCTTCATCACCGAGCTCTCGCCCGACCTCTACGAACCGCTCCGCATCAAGCGTCAGTTCGGTTGGTGAAAGGGAGGGACGACCTCCGTGTCGTCCGCCAAATCGTCAGCATCTCCCGGCAGGGCGCGCTCGCAGCTCCAACTGTTACTTAATAGGTGAGAAATCTCATTCCGACAAATGCCCTTGTCCGGCCCGCGCATTTGACGCTTCGTCTAACCCTTCCCACTTCTTTGCCCTTAACCATGTCCACTTCCGTCGAAAACGTCGTCATCATCGGAACCGGTTGCGCCGGCCTCACGGCCGCCATCTACACCGCCCGCTCCAGCCTCAACCCGCTTGTCCTCGAAGGCCCGCTGCCCGGTGGACAACTCACGACGACTTCGGAAGTGGAAAACTTCCCCGGTTTCCCGCACGGCGTCGATGGCTTCCAGCTCACCCAAAACATGCGCGAGCAGGCCACGCGCTTCGGCACGCGCTTCGAACAGGCGCTGGTTGCCTCAGTCGATTTCACGGTCCAGCCGCGCCAGCTCGTGCTCAGCGACGGCCGTCTGGTATTCGCCAAGTCCGTGATCATCGCTACCGGCGCCTCGCCCCGCATGACCGGCATCCCCGGCGAGAAGGAACTCTACGGCGGCAAGGGCGTGACGACCTGCGCGACCTGCGATGGCGCATTCTATCGCAAGATGGAAGTCGCCGTGCTCGGCGGCGGCGACAGCGCGGCCGAAGAAGCGCTCTTCCTCACGCGTTTTGCCAGCAAAGTTTACTTGGTTCACCGCCGCGACTCGTTGCGCGCGTCCAAGATCATGGCCGACCGCGCGGTCGCCCACGAAAAAATCCAGATGGTCTGGGACACCGTTCCCCTCGAAGTCCTCGGTGTGCCGGAAGGCTCTGTCAACGGCCTGCGTGTTCAAAACGTGAAGACCGGCGTCGAGTCGGTGCTGCCCGTCAAAGGCATCTTCGTCGCCATCGGCCACATTCCCAACACCGGCCCGTTCACCCCCGCGATCACGGTCGACGAGGGCGGTTACTTTAAACCCGCCGCCGGGTCGCAAGTGCAGACCAACGTCGCCGGTGTCTACGTTGCGGGCGACTGCTCCGACCACGTTTACCGTCAGGCGATCACCGCTGCGGGCATGGGCTGCCAAGCCGCCATCGAAGCCGAGCGCTGGCTCGCCGAACACGGCGGCTAACCCCCGTCACTCCCCCCTGCCGGACTCGCGCGCTCAACCCGCGCCACCCGGAGCCAAGCCTAACCTAATAGGTTAGGCTTTTTTGCGTCCGTGAACCACGAACCCGCTCCTTCTTTAGAATTATTCCAATTTCAACTTGCACCTTAGAATCATTCCAATTTGTTGTGCGACTTAAACCGACCTCTTTTCTGCCCCTCGATTCGACCATGTCCACCCACGCGATTCACTCTGACGCCCTTGCGCAAAAGCTCGCCGACAGCGGCTTGCGCAACACCCCCCAGCGCGAAGTCGTTTATGATGCGCTTCTCACCAAGCGCGACCACCCCACCGCCGACGAAGTCTTCGTCCGCGTGAAGCCCCAGCTCCCCGGTATCTCCCTGGCCACGGTTTACAACTGCCTCGAAACCCTTGTGCAATGCGACCTCGTGCGCGCCGTGAATTTTGAGCGCGGCCCGACCCGCTACTGCCCGAACCTCCACCCGCACGCCCACTTCCACGACGAGACCACCGGTGCCACCCACGACATCGAGTTGCCCACCACCCTCCTCGCCAAGATCAAGGCCATCCTGCCGCCCGGCTATGACGCCGACGCCATCGAAATCACCTTCCGCGGCAAAGCCTCCGCCCCCCGCTAACCTTCAGCCTTTCAGCCCTTCAGCCTTTCAGCCCTTTTCCACCCATGTCCTCCTCCCTCGAAATCCGTGATCTCGTTGTGGCCCTCGCCACCACCCCTGAAAAGCCCATCGTCAAAGGTCTCAACCTGACGATCAAAACCGGCGAGGTGCACGCTATCATGGGCCCGAATGGCACCGGCAAATCGACCCTCTCCAAGGCCATCGCCGGCCATCCCGACTACCTGATCACCAGCGGCGACGTCCTCCTCGACGGCAAATCCATCTTGGAAATGGAGCCCGACGAACGCGCCCGCGCCGGCCTCTTCCTCGCCTTCCAATACCCGTCCGAAATCCCCGGCGTCTCCATTGCCAACTTCCTCCGCGCCGCCGTCCAGGCCCGCATGGCCGAGGGCGAAGAGCTCGACGCCACCGGCTACTACAAGCGCCTCTACGGCAAGATGGACCTCCTCAAAATCGACCGGAAGTTCACCTCCCGTTCCGTCAACGAAGGCTTCTCCGGCGGCGAGAAGAAGCGCTGCGAAATCCTCCAGATGGCCATGTTGGAGCCGTCCTTCTCCCTCATGGACGAGACCGACTCCGGCCTCGACATCGACGCCCTCAAGATCGTCGCCGAGGGCGTCAACGCCATGCGTGGCGACAAGCTTGGCGTGCTCCTCATCACCCACTACCAACGCCTGCTCGACTACATCGTGCCCGACTTCGTGCACGTCATGTATGACGGTCGCATCGTGAAATCTGGCGATAAATCCCTCGCCCTCGAACTCGAAGCCAAGGGCTACGACTGGGTCAAAACCGAGCTCGCCGCCGTCTAACTCCGAAAAGGTAGGAGCCCATTTATGGGCGATTAAAACCATCCGCCAACCACCGCTTCCATGACGCCTCCCATCGACACCCTTCTTCCCACCGACGACGCCCCGACGGAGGTCAATCCCGTCGGCGGCATCGACCAGGCCGTCGGCGACTTCCAATACAACGTCAACTACGCGTTCGACGCCGGCACCGGCCTGTCCGAAGACACGGTGCGCTACATCAGCACGGTCAAAAAAGAGGCCCCGTGGATTCTCGAATTCCGCCTCAACGCGCTGAAAAAGTTCCTCTCGATGCCCATGCCCACGCATTGGGCCACGACGGACCTCAACAACATCGATTTCAGCAAAATCCGTTACTACCTGTCGCAGGGCCAAAAGCCCAAGCGCACGTGGGACGAGGTGCCCGACGACATTAAAAAAACCTTCGAGCGTCTCGGCATCCCCGAGCAGGAGCGCAAGTTCCTCGCCGGCGTCGAGGCCCAGTTCGACTCCGAAGCCGCGTATTCGAATATCAAGGACATCGTCGCCAAGCAGGGCGTCATCTTCTGCAACTCCACCGAGGCCCTCCGCGAGCACCCCGAGATTTTCAAAAAGTTTTTCGGCAAGGTCATCCCGACCGGTGACAACAAGTTCTCCGCCCTCAACAGCGCGGTGTTCTCCGGCGGCTCCTTCATCTACGTGCCGCCCGGCGTCAAAGTCGCCCAGCCGCTCCAGGCCTACTTCCGCATCAACGCCGAAAACTTCGGCCAGTTCGAGCGCACCCTCATCATCGCCGACGAGGGCTCCGAGGTCGTTTACATGGAGGGCTGCACCGCCCCGAAGTTCTCCACCTCCACGCTGCACTCCGCCGTGGTCGAGCTCGTCGCCCTCAAGGGCGCCAAGATCCAATACATCACCGTCCAAAACTGGGCCAACAACGTCTTCAACCTCGTCACCAAGCGCGGCGTCGCTCACGAAGACGCCGAGATCAAGTGGATCGACTGCAACATCGGCAGCCGTCTCACCATGAAATACCCGGGGGTGGTCCTGAAGGGCAAACGCGCCCGCGGCGAGGTCATCTCCATCGCCCTCGCCAACGATGGCCAGCACCAGGACACCGGTGCCAAGATGATCCACGCCGCCGACGACACGACCTCGGTGATCGTCGCCAAGTCGATCTCCGTCGGCCAGGGCCGCTCGACCTACCGCGGTCAGGTCCACATCCCGAAGCACTTGAAGGGTTGCAAAAACAACACCGAGTGCGACGCGCTGCTCATCAATACCAACAGCCGCACCGACACCTATCCTGCGATCACCGTGCGTGGCGACACCCATGCCGTGCAGCACGAAGCCAGCGTGTCGAAGGTCAACGAAGAGCAGATTTTCTACATGCAGCAGCGCGGCCTCACCGAAGCGCAGGCGATGAGCCTCGCCGTAAACGGTTTTGTGAACGACCTCGTCCGCCAGTTCCCCATGGAATACTCGGTCGAGCTCAAGCGCCTCATCGACCTCGAAATGGAAGGCTCCGTCGGCTGAACGAAAAGGGCTGAAGGGCTGAAAGGCTGAAAAGCTGAAAGGTCCCGCAGCCCTACCCGCCTTCGCACCCTTCAGTCCTTCAGCCCTTCAGTCTTTCAGCCTTTTCCTTCCGCATGTCCGCTACCGCCCTTTCCACCGCCGCCGTCACCGGCCTCGACTCCGCCCGTTTCGCGCAGCACCTCTCGCAGCGCAGCTACCTGCCCGCCTGGTGGCTCGAAGCTAAGAAGGCCGCGTGGAACCAATTCAACGCCCTGCCGAATCCGTCCCGCACCGACGAGACCTGGCGTTTCTCTAGCCTCTCCACGCTCGACCTGGACAGCTTCGAGCTCCCCGAAGACGCCTCGCAGCACATCCCGAATCTCACGGATTTCCCGCATGTCGCTGAGATCATTTTTTCCAACCGCCAGCTCGTCGCCCGCAGTGCGGTGCCCGCCGACCTGGCCGCCCAGGGCGTGATTTTCGCCCCTCTCGATGAAGCCCTTCGCAACCACGGCGACTTGGTTCGTCAGTATTTCCAAAAACATCCCGCCAATCTCGGAAGCGAAAAGTTTGTCGCCCTTAACACCGCGTTCACCGCCGCGGGTGCCTTCCTTTTCGTGCCCAAAGGCGTCGAGATCAGCTCGCCCTTCGTCGTTCAGCACACGCTCTCCGGAGCGAACCGGGCCACCTTCCCGCACACCATCATCGTGCTCGCGGAAAACGCCAAGGCCACGCTCGTCGAGTTCTTCGTCTCCGCCGACAAAGCCCGCCATCTCGCCAGCGGCGTAAACGATCTTCACGCCGGTCCCGGTTCGCAGCTCACCTATGTAGGCGCTCAAAACTGGTCCCGCGATACCCTCGCGTTCCAGACCAACTCCATCGTCGCCGAGCGCGACGCCAAGGTCCTCTCGCTTAACGTCCACCTCGGCGGCCGCCAGACGCGCCACGAATCTCACTCCCGCCTCCTCGGCCCCGGTGCCCACTCGGAGATGCTCGCCCTCACCGTAGCCAACGGTTCCCAAGAGTTCGACCAACGCACGCTCCAGACGCATATCTCGCCGAACACCACGTCGAACCTGCTCTACAAAAACGCCCTGCTCGACACCGCGAAGACCATTTTCTCCGGCCTGATCATCGTCGAGCCCGACGCGCAGAAGACCGACGCCTACCAGAAGAACCGCAACCTGATGCTCTCCGACGAAGCCGAGGCCCACAGCCTCCCCGGCTTGGAGATTCAGGCCAACGACGTGAAGTGCAGCCACGGCAGCACGAGCTCGCGCATCGAACCCGAGCAAGAGTTCTACCTCCAGTCGCGCGGCATCAATCCGCAAGCCGCCAAGGAAATGCTCGTCTTCGCCTTCTTTGAGGAAGTCCTCAACAAACTCGAAAACGAAGACCTCCACGCCTCGTTGCGCACCCTGATCGAGTCCAAATTCAAAAAGTAAGTCAGGTGCCCACGAAACACACGAAATGACACGAAAAACAATCCCTCCGACTTTCGTGTCTTTTCGTGTGTTTCGTGGGCAATAAATCCGACCTCCTTCCATGTCCTCCAAAGAACGCACGCTCTCCCGCGACCTCGTCGCCACCCAGATTCCATCCGGCGACAAGCACACGCTGTTCGCCAACACCAAGCTCTTCATCCACCAGACTCTCGGCGGCACCTACACCGTGCAGACCGACTTCGGCCTCTTCCGTATCGACGGCAAAGACGGCGAAGCCATCGGCGAACAAGTTATCACCGACAAAGTGGAAGCTGCCACCCTCGCTGGTGGCGCGCCCGATCCGGAAGCGGTCTGGGACCAACTCAAAAAAGTTTACGATCCCGAGATCCCGGTAAACATCGTGGACCTCGGTCTTGTTTACTCGATGGACGTCTCCAAAAACGAGACCCCCGAAGGCGGCTACAAAGTGGACGTCGCCATGACCCTCACCGCTCCCGGCTGCGGCATGGGCCCGGCCATCGCCGAAGATGCGAAGGGCAAAATCCTCCTCGTCCCCGGCGTCGCCACCGCCGACGTCCGCATCACCTGGGAGCCCGCCTGGAATCAGTCGATGATTTCCGAAGAAGGTAAGATGAAACTAGGTTTGATCTGAGCATCCCTACTGGAGCCCGGACCTCCCGGTCCGGGCTTTTTTGCGCCCACACCCCTTCGTTACGCTCCTCCGACAAACCCCTTGCGCCATCCATCCGGCTGGCCCACAACCGTCCGCACATGCCCGCCGACGCGACGCACCCGAGCCCTTCGCCTGCCGTCCTCACCCTCTCCCGCGACGAGATGCGCGCCCGCGCCCTCGTCTTTTCCAAGCGCTGGCACGGCCCCCAACGCGAAGAAGCCGACGCCAAATCCTTCCTCGACGAGTTTTTCGACATCTTTGGCCGCGACCGCCACGCCGTGGACGCCGTCCATGAATACCGTGTCGAACGCCCCGAACGCGGCGAGGGCCGCATCGACCTCCTCTGGCCCGGAAAGCTCCTCGTCGAGATGAAGTCCACCGGGCGCGACCTCTCCACCGAGAAAAGCGGCGCCGCGTATCAGGCCTTCGAATACCTCCCCCATCTCGATGCCGAGCTGCGCCCCCGCTGGGTGCTCGTTTCCGACTTCTCCCGCTTCGCCCTCTACGATCTCGGCGAAGACATCCACGACTACCTCAAGGGCCTCGCCCCCGCCCGCACCGGCAAACGCGCGCCCGTCCTCGCCGCCGTCTTCACCCTCGACGACCTGCCGCAGAAGCTCCGTCACTTCGCCTTCATCCGCGACGAGGAGCAGCACCTCTTCCAAGCCCAGCCCGAGGTCAACCAGAAGGCCGTCGCCCTCCTCGGCGACCTCCACGACGCCCTCAAAGCCTCCGGCTACTCCGGCCACGCCCTCGAACGTCCTCTCGTCCGTGTCGGAGCGACCGACAACCCGCCCTTGGCTCAGCCCCGCGTGCTGACGATGGTTTGACACAAGAGGCCCGACCAAACAATCCATCCGAAATGAGGTCACTGGAGCTTTTCTCGGGTGCGGGCGGACTGGCGCTGGGTTTGGAACAGGCTGGTTTCGAACCCGTGGCGCTGGTCGAAAGAAACGATGACGCTTGCGACACCCTGCGCGCCAACCGTCCCGCATGGAACGTTCTTCAAACCGATGTCCGCGAGATCGATTTCTCACGATTCGGGGCCATCCCCCTCGTTGCTGGAGGCCCGCCCTGCCAGCCATTTTCGATGGGCGGCAAAGCGAACGGTTTCGAAGACTCCCGCGATATGTTTCCCCAAGCGGTTCGTGCAGTGCGAGAACTGGGCCCTCTCGCTTTTATTTTCGAGAACGTAAGAGGCCTTCTGCGACCCTGCTTCAGCGATTACGTGGAATATATTCGGCTCCAGCTCACCTACCCCACTTTCCCCACCTCCTCAAACGTGGAGTGGACGTCGAATTTGAGGCGTCTCCAACGCCACCACACGTCCAAGCGCAAAACCAGCGACCTCACCTACAACGTCAGCATCAACTTGGCTGACGCCGCAAACTACGGCGTGCCCCAACATCGGCATCGCGTCTTTTTCGTGGGCTTCCGCAACGACATCAATGCAACCTGGTTTTTCCCCCGCCCCACGCACAGTGGGGAGGAGTTATTACGAGCCAAATGGCTGACTAAGTCCTATTGGGAAGAACATGCCTTGGAGAGCCCAAGACAACAGGCGGGAACCAGCTTCGAATCGGTCGATTCTTTGTTTCCGATTCACTCAAGATGGGCAACCGTCCGGGACGCGATAAAAGGGCTTGGAGAACCGCGTGCCAATAATCGTTCTGGACACGTTTTTCAGCCCGGGGCGCGCGCTTACCCCGGCCACACCGGCAGCCCCTTGGATGAGCCCGCCAAAGCACTGAAAGCCGGTGATCACGGCGTTCCAGGTGGAGAAAACATGCTTCGTTACCCGGATAACAAAGTCAGATACTTCAGCGTTCGAGAGGCGGCCAGAATCCAAACGTTTCCCGATGACTGGAAGTTTTCAGGGGCGTGGAGCGAAAACATGCGGCAGCTGGGCAATGCCGTCCCCGTCGCGCTTGCACGCGTGGTCGCAAACTCTGTCGCAACCGCGATCAAGCCTCATGTCATCCACACATCTTTTCAATCCGCTCGATAAGAAGAACCTCGGCGAGAGCATTGTTAATGGCCTCGAAAAAATTCCGCCCGTCAAACTCTCGAACCTCACCGAGTTCAAGGGAGCGGGTATTTACGCGCTATACTACGCTGGTGCCTTCGTCCCATATGCCGTGCTCGCAAAGCTGAACGACACCATTCCCTGCTTTCCCATTTATGTTGGGAAGGCCGTGGCGGCAGGAGCGAGGAAAGGCAACTCTGAGGTAACCGGCTTGGATTCAAAGGCGCTCTGGCTACGCTTGCGTGAACACGCCGAGTCCATCGCGGCAGTCAAGGATTTGAAAGTCGCAGAGTTCTCGTGCAAATACCTTATAATCGATGAGATTTGGATTGGATTGGGCGAGTCATTGCTGATCCAAGCCTATTCTCCGCTTTGGAACGTTAGCATCGAGGGATTTGGCAACCACGACCCAGGTGCGGGCCGGGCGAAAGGTCGGCGCCCCGCATGGGACGAACTGCACAACGGTCGAGCATGGGCGAAGCGTCTTCAACCCGCGAAGCACTCTCGAGAAGAACTGCTCGCGATCGTTCATACGCACATGTCGAAATTATGAGCCGATTCGGCCGACCCGTATGACCCTCTGACGATGCCCGCCGAGTTGCTGAAGGCCCACCAAGCCCTCGACCACACCGTGGACCGCGCCCACCGCCCCGCGGGTTTCACCACCGAACGCGAACGCGTCGAATTCCTCTTCGCCCGCTACGAAAAACTCGCCGTCCCGCTCGCCCCCGCCGCCAAGGCCAGACGCTCCAAGCAGTAATAAGGTTTCTCCTCCATTTTTTGCCCCCATTTTCTGTCCAAACGACCGAGCGGCGACACGGAGTTGTCAAAAAGATGGGTCAGAACTCTATCCGACTCACCGGGCATCCTCACTTCGTCTCTTCAAGCGCATTGGCGGGATGAGCGTTCAACAAATGCGGGACCGGGAGGTCCCGGCTCCACGTTTTCGGAGGCGGCAGACACGCAGGTCAGCCCTCCCTTAAATCGGGTTCTTGGGCGATTCGGTTGGGACGGCGTGACGGGTCACACCACCGACGCGGCACTGGTCGCCTCAACCGAGCCCGCTTTCCCTCTCACGCCGATCTGAGTTGTCTCAGAAACACACCCCTAGAACCGCCCGGTCAGTCCGCAAAAAAAGGCGCGGGACCATGCCCGCGCCTTCATTCACACCCTTACAGGCCTGCGTTAAGCGACCGATTATTCTTCAGCCGTCGCGACACGGATCTGGTTTTCCACGTTCCAGCCCGGAGCGGTTTGTTGAACTCGCTGCTCGATCTGGTCCTTGGCTTGTTCGCTCTGAACCGTGCCAAGGAGCACGACCTTGTCGCCTTCCGCGATGACTTGCACGTTGCGGCCAGCTTGCTGCGCGATCATCGAGTCGTTCTGCAACGCACGGCGGATTTCGGCGACCGGCGGCAGACCTTGCTGCGCCGGACGTTCCATCTCGCCGGCCACGCGATCACCGGTCCGCTCGGCACCTTCGGCGAACCGATCACCCGCGCGTTCGATGCCATCGCCGGCGCGTTCACCGGTTCGGGCGATGCCTTCGCCGGCCCGCTCGATGGCACCCGCCGCCGACGCACCCACTCCCGGCCACACGAACAGGTTACTGCCACCGGACTGGGCCCACGAATCACCTTGGGCGATCTGCGCGGAGGAGAAGTCCTCGCGCGACAGCGATGTGGTGAGCGTGTCTTGTCCCTGCAGCATTACCTTGTTGAACGGAACGATGTATTTTTGATCCGTGCCCGTGAAATCATCTTCAGGATCAAGCAACACGGCGGCACTGCGGTTTTCGAACTGAAGCAGGATGTCTTCAACTTCGCCCACTTCCTGGGCTCCGCTGCGGATGTTCTTGCCGATCAGGTTCGTGGCCATGACCAACTGACTTTCCGGCGACTGCTGAGCGGAGGGTTCCGCATCGCGCTGGATGGGCTCACGCATCGACAGGGATGGGCTCGATTCCTGCCAAACCTGACCGTAATACTCGAATGTCGACCGGCCCTCCTCGTCGCCTTGGAGGCTCGTCAACTTGTCTTTCTTGAAGCGGGGCGCCTGGGCCCAGCGGGCGGAGTCGATATTGAGCGTCAGCCGCTCGCCGTCTTCAACGGTCTCATGTTGAAGAGCGGAGGCGGGAACGGCATGCAGCGTTTCGCCGATGCCGAGCACGCCGCCGGAACCCACGACTGCGTAAACCACTTGGCCCGACTTCGCATCGATCACGAAATCTTTGATCTCGCCGAGGGATTCGCCGCTGCGGTTGTGCACGTTCATACCGGTCAGCTCGTTGGCGCTGCGTTTGCGGAGCTGTTGCTGTTTTTGCGGTTCTGGCAGGCGGGACGCCTCGCTCTGCGCAACCGGTTCGATGGCCATCGGACGAGTGGTATCGGTCTCCATTTGGGCGAAAACCGAAGGGCTCAGCCCGGCAAGGAGCGCGATCACGGCCGCGCCTCTGATTGGATTTGAATTAATCTTCATGGTATTTTTTTTGCCGACATCGGACGGTTAAGGTGTCCGAGGCCGAGGGTTTGCTAGCTGCCGGGAATCACGTTCGAGGTTATCGCTCGACCGCACCCGATTATTCTGCCCGACAACATAGGCCCGACGGAGTCACCCCGCCATGGGGTGGCCTGCCCACCATGCGATGGTCGCAAACGGGTAGGCGCACATGGTGGGATCGCGCCGGGGATAATCGCCGACAACCCCCAGCGCGAATACCCCAAGGCCCGCAGAATCGCACCGCCTGACGGGCGAACATCCGGTCGGCCGAACAGGGTCCCACCCTCTGCCGGTGCGGCTGGAGTCATGGCAATATGGGACTCGCGTGAAATTGGTCATCTTCGGATTCACCGTCAGTTCCCTTTGGGCCAATGGTCACGCGACCCTGTGGCGAGGCCGGTGCCGCTCACTTGATCGCTGGGGACATCGGGTGGTCGCGCGTCGCACCCACCCTCCGCTGCTCGAAGACCACAACACGGGAGGAGTTTCCGCATGACCGGCCCCACCCCCTTCGCCAGCGAGCTGCTCGACCGGCTGGGTGCGCCCGCCGGAGATCCGTCGCCGCCGCCGCGCACGTTGCTGGTGCTGGCGCACCCGGACGACGAAACGGTCGGCGCATCGTCGAGACTGACTCGTATCGAACTGGCCGGTCTTATCTACGTGACCGACGGCGCACCCCGCGACGGCCACGATGCCGTCGTCGCAGGCTTCTCAAGCGCCGAGGAGTATGCTCACGCGCGCCGCGCGGAGACGTTGCGCGCCTTGGCGCACGCGGGGATTTCGTCGGAGCGCGCGGTGTTTCTCAACTACCCCCAACACCAGGTGGCATTTCGCCTGTGGCCACTCACGGCGGACCTAAGACGCTGGATTCTCGGCACTCGACCGGAGGTGGTGCTCACCCATCCGTATGAAGGCGGCCATCCGGACAACGACGCGGTGGCCTTCGCGGTGCAGGCAGCCGTCGCTACGATCGCACGCGAGATGGGCACGGCCCCCGTCAGGATGGAGTTCACCTCGTATCATGCCTGCGGCGACGGCTGGGTTTTCGGTGAGTTCCTGCCAACCCGGCCGGTGATGCCGGAGCACGTCGTCCCGCTGACAGCCGACGGCCGGGCACTCAAGCAGAGGCTCATCGCGTGTTATCCATCGCAGGCATCCACGTTGCAGAACGTGCCGCTGGAGCAGGAGCGTTTCCGGGTCGCGCCGGACTACGATTTCACGCGCCCGCCGCATGAGGGCGCGCCGCTTTACGCACGTTTTCCGTTGGGCCTTACCGTGCGGGATTGGTGCGCGCTCGCCTCCACTGCGACCGAGCGGCTGCAGCGCACGCACCTCGCTTACGCCTGACTTTCACCATGCCGCTCACCATCCTCAATGTCGCCTACCCCCTTGCGCCCGTCTCGTTCGACGCCACCGGTGGCGCGGAGCAAGTTGTCGCGCAACTCGATGCCGCGCTCGTGGCAGCGGGCCATCGCTCGCTGGTGATCGCCTGCGAAGGATCGCAGGTGCGCGGCACGTTGATCGCGACGCAAGCGGCGACAGGAATTTTGCACGAGAACACCAAGGTGGCGGCACGCGCACAGCATCGGGCGGCAATCTTGAGCGCGCTCGCGCGTGAACCCATCGACGTGGTTCACCTGCACGGCATCGACTTTGCCGATTACCTGCCGCCGGCGGGCGTGCCGGTGCTCGCGACCCTGCACCTCCCGCCAGCATGGTATGCGCCGGAGGTTTTTTTCCACTCACGACCGGACACTTATCTTCACTGCGTCTCCGATGGCCAGTTGAGCGAGTGCCCGCCGGGAGCCAATCTGCTGCCGACGATCCTCAATGGCGTGCCCGTGGATAAGCTGTCCCTGCAACCACCGCCGCCGAAAGGTCGCTTCGTCTTTTCGCTCGGGCGCATTTGTCCGGAGAAAGGCTACCACCTCGCGCTCGAAGCAGCCGAGCGCGCCGGCGTGCCGATGCTGCTGGCCGGGCATGTCTTCGATTACCCAAAGCACCGGGACTATTTCCGCGACAGCATCTGGCCGCGACTCGCGGCGAACCGCCGTTTCATCGGCCCGGTCGGTTTCAGCCAAAAACGGGATCTACTCGCGCGAGCACGCGCCGTGTTGGTGCCCAGCTTGGCGCACGAAGCCAGTTCGCTCGTGGCGATGGAGGCGTTGGCCTGCGGCACACCGGTGATCGCGTCATCCGCCGGCGCATTGCCCGATATCGTCGAGCACGGGCGCACGGGCTTCATCGCCGACGGAGTCGACGCCATGATCGAGGCCATCGCGGCGGTCGATCACCTCAACCCCGACGACTGCCGCACGGCCGCGCGCACGCGTTTCTCGGTGGATCGCACCAACGCGCTCTACCTGGAGCGTTACCACGAGCTCGCCCGCGCCTATGTCGCCTGAAAGACGCCGTTCGCACGGCCTCGCAGGTCGAGACGTGGGCCACGTTGACGTAACACCACTGGATGGAATGAAATGAGACTTACGTCTGGTGTAGGCCCGACCGGTGGTCGGGCGTTTCCCAGATACCCCGACCACCGGTCGGGGCTACATCGAGCCCTACATGATGGGCGGCGCGAAACGGCCCATAAGCTCGGCTTGCGCGAGCACGTGACCCTTCATTGCCGCCTCGACGGCTTCGCGGGTCGCGCCATTCGGCAAGCTCAGCCGGTGAGCCAGGGCGTAGAGTCGGAAAAAATACCGGTGCTCTTTGTCGGGCGGGCGCGGGCCACCGTAGGCCGCCTCGCCCCAACTCGTGGTGCCCAACCACACGTCGTTTGGCACGTCGTCCTCCGCGAAACCGGTGACCCGGGGATCGATATTGAACACGATCCAGTGCGTGAACAGCCCGTGCGGAGCGTCCGGATCATCCATGATCAGGGCTAGGCTCCGAGCCTCAGGAGGAACTTCGGAAAACTCCAGTGGCGGGGTGCGGTTGGCGGCGTAATGGCTGTAAACATCCGGGATCGCTCCCCCGGGCGCAAACGCGGAGCTGTTTAGCTTCATGGCGCGCACAGCGTAGCCGATGCGCAGGCCTCCCACCATCATGCCGGAGCCCGCACGCCGCATCGGAGTTCTCGGCGCAGAACCGATACGGCCCCCTGCGCTAAAAACCCACTCGCTGGAGCTTGAAACCACTCGCTGGCGCTCGTAGCCACGAGCACCAGCGAGTGGTTTCCCGGCACCAGCGAGTGGTGAACTCAGACCTGCGTTTTGAAGTAGGCGATCGTGCGCCCCAGACCTTCTTCGAGCTGCACGGTGGGTGCCCAGTTGTTGAGGTATTTTTGAGCGAGCGTGATGTCGGGGCGGCGCTGCTTGGGGTCGTCGGCGGGCAACGGGCGATAGACGATCTTCGACTTGCCGCCGACCAGCTTCAACGTGAGCTCGGCGAGTTGCAGCATCGTGAACTCGCCGGGATTGCCGATGTTGATCGGGCCCACCGTCTCCGTCTGGTTCATCAGGCGAATGAAGCCCTCGATCAGGTCATCGACATAACAAAACGACCGCGTCTGCAGGCCGTCGCCGTAGATGGTGATGTCTTCGCCCTTGAGCGCCTGCACGATGAAATTGGAAACGACGCGACCGTCGTTCGGATGCATGCGCGGGCCATAGGTGTTAAAGATACGGACGATGCGGATATCGACTTTGTTCTCGCGGTGGTAGTCGAAGAAAAGCGTCTCGGCGACGCGCTTGCCCTCATCGTAGCAGGAGCGTTTGCCGATGGGATTGACGTTGCCCCAATAACTCTCGGGCTGCGGGTGAACGGTCGGGTCGCCGTAGACTTCGCTGGTGCTCGCCTGGAACACGCGGGCCTTCACGCGTTTCGCAAGACCGAGGGCGTTGATCGCGCCCATCACCGAAGTCTTCGTGGTCTTGATCGGGTTGAACTGGTAGTGCGGCGGCGAGGCGGGGCAGGCGAGGTTGTAGATCTGGTCGACCTCGAACTTGAAGGGGTCGATCACGTCGTGCCGCACGAGCTCGAAGTCCGGGCGACCGTGGAGATGCGCGATGTTGGTCTTCCGACCGGTGAAAAAATTATCGATGCAGATGACATCGTTGCCGTCTTTCAACAGACGGTCGCAGAGATGAGATCCGAGGAAACCGGCACCGCCCGTTACAAGAATACGCATGGGGGAAAAAAAGCCTAAAAATCGACCTGCCGGAAGGCTGAAAATGGGGAGTCCGGGTTTTTCCGCCCGGTTGATCGAGGGAGGGCCGACCTCCGTGTCGGCCGTGCACACCGCGGCAGGCCGGACAGTGCCAGTCCCTCCCAGCTGTCTTCAGTATATGCTTTCACGTAGGCTGCGAGCTCGCTCGCGCTCCGAGCCGCGCCTGCAAGCAGGCTGCCTACCTCACTGCGGGCGCGCAGACCTCCGTGTCGGCCGTCCACGCCGCGATGAGCCGGGCAGAGCCGGTCCCTACCAAATCCTAGCCCGCGATCAAATCCTTGAAGCGCTTCTGGCGGGCGACCGCCTTGGCGTGGCCGCTCAATGTGTCGCCAAGCCAGGCCACCAGCAGGGCGCAGCCCACTGCCAGCAGAACGGGCAGCGGGCTCAGCACGGCGACACTGAGCGCGCCGCCACCGATCAAAAAGCACACCGCGAGAACGCCGGTTCCGTCTTGGTTGGGAACCGGGTGGACCGCGCCTAGCCGCAGGCGGAGGGACAAATTGAGGTCTTGGGTGACCTCGGCGGCGTGCTCAAGCGCCGAAGCGAGTTGATCAGCGGGCAGTGAACCCGGCGTGACCAAGCGGGCGATCCACGGCTCGTAGGCCGCATGACAGCGTCGAAAGGCGTCGGCGAAATTTGAGTAGTTGAAGTGAATCCGCGAAAGCTCCGACTCCAAGGCGAGCCCCCAGCGGTGCGCCTGCTCGCGGATAGCTTGGATTTCTGCGCAGGCTTCGGTGTGTTGCCGGCGGATGGCCGGGTCGGCCTCCGCCGTCGGCACGGGCAGGCAGAGAATGTCGGCGAGCGCGGGCAGTCGGCCCTGCCACTCGTAATGTAAACGAAGCCAGCGACCGAGCAGGATGAAAACGTATTCTTCGCTCATGGAGGGTTTGGTTTGGGCTGAAAAAAAGGGCGGATCGGTGCGGCGCTTACCGCAGGCTCAAGCCGTGAACGTGCCGCGTTTTTGGCCTCGGTGGGCGCGGCCGATGATGACGAGGGCGGGCAGGATTTCGGCAATCGTCTCCGGCTTCGCGCGGGCAAACGTGGCGGCGAGCTCGGCGGCGGTCGCGTCGCGGCCCAACGCGTGGAGCGCCGCCGCGACGGCCTCCACCTGCGCGGGGCGTTCCGCGGGCCACGGGGTTTTCGCGCGGGAACGCTTCGGCGCGGCGACGAGCTCGGGCTTGGCGGGTTTTTTGACGGCGGTGAGCGATAGGGAATCTTGCGCGGGGGCTTGGAACTCGGGGCGGAGCCAGCGGACTTTGCCGAGTTTTTCCTCCTTGGCTCGGGCGGCGTTGAGGGCGACCAGGTGGGCGAGGATTTCGGGGTCGGTGAGATCGGCGGGCCAGCCGTAAGCGGCGGCCACGGCGGCGTCGAGGTCGTCGTGCAACAGAAGCAGGGTGGAGACGAGGGCTTGGTCGTGGACGAGCTTTTCCTTGGCGGCGAGCGGCTGGCTGGCGCGGAGTTTTTCGAGGACGTTGTAGATCGTGGTGAGGCCGAGGCCGTGATCGGCTTGCGCGCGTTTGCGGTGGGCGTCGAGGGACTCGGCGAGCTTGGCGATCTTTTGGCGCTGAACTTCCGTCGCGGTGGGAAACGGGAAGGGGTCGAAGCAGCGGGATTTGTTATAGCGCGGCCGATCCTCAAGAGTTCCACCCGCAGCGAGGGCGTAGGTGACGTGAAAACGACTGCTCAATACGCCGAGATGGAAGGCGTCGGCGCTGGCGGTAACGACAAGCATGTTGTCGGGCAAAATCTCGGCCTCGAGGAACTGGAAGATGCGGTGTTTGGCCGTCTCGACGGTGGCAATGTAGCGCGGGAGGCCGGTGAGCATGCGGCGCATCTCCTTGTTAGGTTCGCCGAAAACCCACCACAGCTTGCGGCGACTTTCCCGTTTGTTCTGGTCGCGCTCGGGTTTCACGGTGCGAGCCACGTGTTCGTAAACGAGCGGGAAACGCGACTGAACCTCGTCGGCGGCGAGACCGAAGAGATCAATGACCCAAGCGTCACGAGGCTTATCCATCAGGTCGCGACCGTTCCGGTAAGGGCGAACGTGAGTTGTGAGCTCGGCAATTTTCCCGAGCCCGAGAGTTTTGGCTTCAGGATGTGAAACTATGAAGCCGGCGCCGAACAGGCAGAACCCGCGATTGGCGAGGCCATCGTTGGCCTTGAGCGCTTTCGTGGTGGTGACATCGGCACCGACGGTGAAATCGGGCGAGACCGGGCCGGAGACTTTATCGAGGCTCACATCGAGCGATCCGTCGTCTTTGCGGTCGTCCACGTCGTAGTCGGCGGGTTCTTCTTCGAGCGTGTCGTTGCGCAGGGCGCGGTTGGCCCGGAGTTCGCGGAGGCGTTCACTGTTGGGGCGTTCCGCTGTGACGGTGAGGAGCACGCCGGTGGGGTCGTCGCCGGCGAGTTCGCCGACGGTCATGGCGATGCGCACGGCGGCACCTTCGGCGGTGTCCACCCACGGGTGATCCGGGATGGCGAAGCGGAGGGCGAGCGGGGGGAGCGCGTCGGTTTTTTCGGGGCGGAGGTGGGCGGCGACGATGCGGCGATTGAAGGTCTGGCGGATGCTGTTGGTGGTGATGAAGCCGAAGCGCTTCACCGCGCCGGAGCGCACGAGCTGAGCGGCCTTGTGCCACCAGAACATGACGAAGTCGGCGCTCTCGGGAACCTCGGGGTAGGTGGCGCGGAGCGTCTCGGTGTAGCAATCGCCCAAGTCTTCGCGCATCCGCGAGGTGCCCAGAAACGGCGGGTTGCCCACGATGTAGTCACAGGCGGGCCAGGCGGCGGGGCGGGGATTGCGGTAACGGTAGAGCGGGCGGGTCTTGGCTTCGTCGGGCACCTTGCGGCCGGTGCGGGCGTCGATCATCGTGGAATGGCGATCCCAGAGGGTGACGGGGCCGAGCGGGTTTACCTTCGCTGCGGTGGCGAGCTTGGCGGTGTCGCGGGCGAGTTCGGGCGGGAGCCCGGGGATCGCGGCGGGGTCGGCGGCGGCGAGCTTCCACGTGACCACTTCGGGCGGGCCGTCGTAGGCGAGGACGGCGTCGCGGTGCTGGATGTTGTTAAACGCGCGGAGCACCGGCTCGGCGGGGGCGATCTGGCCAAAGGTGCGGTAATGCCACTGGAGGTAGCCGATCCACAGGACGAGTTCGGCGAGGTGGGCGGCGCGGGTGTTGAGCTCGATGCCGAGGAATTGGTGCGGGTCCACCGTCTCGGCACCGATGCCGCGAGGGCCGCGTTCGGTGCGGCGGCCGCCGCCGAAGCGTTCGTAGGCCTCCAGCACTTCGCCTTCGAGGATCTTGAAGTGCGCGAGGGTGACGTAGAGGAAGTTGCCCGAGCCGCAGGCGGGATCGAGCACGCGCACGGAACAGAGGCGGCGGTGGAACTTAAAAATATCTTCTTGGGCGCGGGCGGTGCGGCCGGCCTCGGCCTGCGAGATGGCGGAGGCGAGCACGTTGCTCCATTCGGCGCGGAGCGGGTCGATGACGGCGGGCAGGACGAGGCGCTCAACGTAGGCGCGGGGCGTGTAGTGGGCGCCGAGTTTGTGACGTTCGGCGGGATCGAGGGCGCGTTCGAGGAGCGTGCCGAAGATGGCGGGCTCGACGTCGCGCCACTGGAGGGAGGCGGCTTTGAGGAGTAGCTCGAGCTGGACGGCGTTGACCGCGAGGGCGGAGGAATCGGAGAAGAGACCGCCGTTGAAGTGGAGGAGTTTTACCCGCAAGACGGTCGAGAAGGGCGTGCCGGTGTTGAGCTCGCGGAAGAGGTTTTCCAGCGTGGCGGCAACACCGTGCGGGGTCGGGCGGAGGCCTTCGAGAAGGGAGCGGAAGCCGTCCTTGGGTAGCAGGCCCACGTCCTCGGCAAACATGCAGAAGAGACAACGGGTAAGGAACGCGGCGACGAGGCGGAGTTCGTGCCGGTCGGCCTCGAAGGAATTGGCCAATTCGGCGAGGTGGCGGGCGGCTTGACGGGTGACCTCGGCGGACGTTTTGGCTGGATCAAGCGAGAGGGGATCGAGCCAGATGGAGCGGAGGCGCGCGCGGGTTTTTTCGTGGCGCAGACCGGTGAGGAGGATGCGATGCGCTCGGGCGTCGGGAAACGGGAGGTAGGCGCGGCCCTTCTGAGTGAAGTCGGCAAACAGCTCGAAGGAGTGGCCGACATCGCACACGACCAAGAAGAGCGGAGTCGGCTCGGTCGCGGGCAGGTGGCGCACGTAACGCTCGGCTTGGGCCTTGGCGGCGAGCATGGCGCGGCCGTAAGGATCGGCGCGGCGGGAGGCGAGTGCGTCGGCCGGAGCCAGCGCCAACTCGGGCAATGCGTCGGGGGCGTCGGGGGCGACGACGGGGCGGGAATCGGCGGCCTCCTGCTTGGCCTCCAAGGCGAAACAGGCGCGTTTGTAGAGATCGATGTGGCCGGTGGTCACACGGCCATCGGCGTGGCGGAGGGGGACGGCGCGCTCGAAGACATAAGCATTGCCCGCGCTATCGGGGCCGGCGGGGTCGGGACGCGGAACGCCGAGCAAGTCGCAAAGCTCGGTGAGAAAAAGATCCTTGTTGGCGCGTTCGGCGCGCTCGGTGTCGGACCAGCGGGCGATGAAAAATTCGACTGGTTCGGAGGACATGCGAGTGCGGCTGATTGAGGGAAGTCGGCCGCGGTTAATCAAGTGTTTGCGTTTACCTAGCCCACGCGCGCAGCCGCGCCCGTTTCGTAGCGCTCCACCCAAGCGCGGTGCCAAGTCGCATAATCGCCCGCCTCAATGTGGGCGCGCGCCTGCGCCATCAGGTCGAGGTAGAAATGGAGGTTGTGCAACGTGCAGAGCGTGCAGGCGAGGATCTCCCCGGCCACGGTGAGGTGGCGCAGGTAAGCGCGTGAAAATTGCGTCGTGTAGTTGACCACTTCGTCGCTGATCGGGCGCGGATCGGTGCGGTATTTTTCGTTGCGCAGGTTCATCGGGCCATCGGGCGTGAAGACGAGGCCGTTGCGGGCGACACGCGAAGGCAGCACGCAGTCAAACATGTCCACGCCGAGCGCAACCATCTTGAGCAACTGCGGCGGCGTGCCGAGGCCCATGGTGTAGCGCGGCTTGTCCGCCGGCATGAACGGCGTGGTCGCGCCGACTTGTTTGAGCATCTCCGGCTCGGGCTCGCCGACGCTCACGCCGCCGACCGCGTAGCCGGGAAAATCGAGCGCCGCCAGCGACTCGGCGGCCTCGCGGCGCAGGTCGTCGTAGGTGGAGCCTTGCACGATAGCGAAGACGTGATGACCCGCCGCAAGGAAGCCGTTGTCGGTGGCGATCTCTTTGCACCGTTTGGCCCAACGCAGCGAACGCGCGCAGGCCTCGGCCGTGGCGTCGCGTTCGCAGGGCCAGGGCGGACACTCGTCGATGACCATCGCGATGTCGCTGCCGAGATTTTGCTGAATAGACATGACCTCGCGCGGGCCGAGAAAAAGTTTCTTCCCATCAAGGTGGGACTGAAACTCCACGCCGTCGTCGTGCATCTTGCGGAGCTTCGCCAAGGAAAACACCTGGAAGCCGCCGCTGTCGGTCAGGATGGGGCCGTCCCAGCCCATGAATTTATGCAGCCCGCCGAGGTCGCGGATGAGCTCGCTGGTGGGGCGCAAGTTGAGATGGTAAGTGTTGCCCAGGATGATCTGCGAACCGATCTCGCGCAGGTGGGCGGGCGTGAGGGATTTGACGGTGCCCTGCGTGCCCACCGGCATGAAGATGGGCGTCTCGATGATCCCGTGCCGCGTGCGCAACCGACCGCGACGGGCGGCCGTGAGGGTGTCGGTTTTGAGCAATTGGAAATGATCGGCCATCTCCCCCCACCTACCGCCATGCTTGACCCACGTGTCAACCCGCTAGGATAGTGGACCCCTATAACACCGTGCTGCTCGTCATCGACAACTACGACTCGTTTACTTTCAACCTCGTCCAATACTTCGGCCAATTGGGCGTGGAGCAGCGCGTTTTTCGCAACAACGAGATCACGCCCGCCGAGGCCCTCGCGCTCAATCCCGACCGCGTGCTCATCTCGCCCGGCCCCTGTTCGCCCGCCGAAGCCGGCGTGTCGCTGGACATGATCGGTGCCTTCGCCGGAAAAAAGCCGATCTTCGGCGTGTGCCTCGGCCACCAGTCCATCGGCCATTTTTTCGGCGGACGCGTCATCCGCGCCGACCGCCTCATGCACGGCAAGACTTCGCCCATCTTGCACCAGGACACCGACGTGTTCAAAGGCATGCCTCAGGGCTTCGCCGCCACGCGTTATCATTCTCTGCTCGTCGAGCGGGCCACGTTGCCCGATTGCCTCGCCATCACCGCCGAGACCAAAGAAGGCGAGATCATGGGCCTGCGCCACAAAACGCTTCCCATCTGGGGCGTCCAATTCCACCCCGAGTCCATCGCCACCGAAGGCGGCATGCGCATCTTGGAAAACTTCCTGAAACTGAATTAACCATGCGTTGCCCCAAGTGCACGTCCATCGAGGACAAAGTCATCGACTCCCGTATCAGCAAAGAAGGCAGCTCCATCCGCCGTCGTCGCGAATGCTTGGAGTGCAGCCATCGCTACAGCACCACCGAGTTCATCGTGAGGGAAGGTCTCGTCGTCATCAAACGCGACGGCCGCCGCGAAGATTTCGACCGCGAGAAACTCCTCCGCTCCGCCCGCGCCGCCTGCCAAAAACGCCCCGTGGACGCAGAGCAACTCGGCATGTTAATCGAAGACGTGATCGACGCCCTCGAAGCCCACTACGACAGCGACATCCCTTCGCGCGCCATCGGCGACGCCGTCATGCAGCGCCTGCGCAAGATCGACGAGGTCGCCTACGTGCGCTTCGCCAGCGTGTATAAGGAGTTTCGCGACGTCTCCTAGTTCATGCACGAGATCAACGCGCTCGACAAAAAGCCTGCGCGAAGAGTGCGTTGATGAAGTGCAGGCGACGCAGGTCGTCGCGGGCGGAGGCGGGCATCACTCTTTCGACGCGGGC
>JANODO010000124.1:0-5360 GCA_031412735.1 Rariglobus sp.
CCAGACCATATCCGGGCGTTCAAAGAGTGGCTGAACGAGGAGTCACCGATTCCCGACAGCGTGGTGCGGGGTTAGGGCGTGTGTCGCAATGCCCCGTAGGCCGCGAGCTTGCTCGCGCTTTGAACCCGCGCCTGCAAGCAGGCTGCCTACTTTAGGAGAACGGGCGGTTCGGTCGAGTTTAACAAAGTAGAACTACCGCAGGCACAAAAAAACGCGCTCGGATGAGCGCGTTTATGAAGAGGGTGAACCGGTTTTTCGGCGGGCTCAGTTGGAGCCGTGGGTCTTGGTGGCCTCGGGTTTGGGAGGCACCGGCTTTTTCTCCGACGCTTCAGTCTCTTCGTCCGTTTCGTTGGAGGCTTTTTTGAACTCCTTGATCGATTTCCCCATGCCCTTGGCGAGTTCGGGAAGTTTTTTTGCACCGAAGAGCAGAATGACAACTGCCAGAATCAGCAGCATTTCAGTCGTGCCCAAGCCGAAGACGGCGAGCGTCAGGTTGGAGAGCATGTTCATAGAATTTAAGGTGAGGGTTATGCGTGTGCGTCAGGTGAAGCAAGGGGGAAAGCGCCCGCAGAGGATCGTCTCACGGCACCGTCGGGGCGAAGACCACTTCGTCGCCGATTTGTGGCTGACCGGCGAGTAAACGTGTCCCCAACGTGCGGCCGCGCAAGTAGGGCGACGCCTGAAGTCGGGCGGTCGGCCGTAAATCATCCTTGCGTGCAATGAGGACGCGTCCGCTGAAGTCTGGCGGAACGATCGCGTAACGAGCGGTTTCAATGATCACCGTCAATGTTCGGAAATCGACGGCGATCACCCGGCCGACCACTTGCACCGGTCCGGGAACCGTGCGAGCCGGCTGGCCGGATTGTTCAGGCGTGCCGAGGCCAGCCGAGTCGCTGGCTGGCTTGGACGCTCGGGTGGCGCAACCGGCGAGGAGTAGGCAGCAAAGCGCGGGAATCAACGCGCGTCGCATGGCACGAATTACGGAACCTGCGGGATGACGGGCTTGTTGGCCTGAACCTGTTTGAGGAGGTTCTGGGCGTTGTCGATCTGCTCGGCATCGAAGAAGCCGTGCAGCTGACGAATGCGTGTCGGGTGGCGCATCTTGCGGAGCGCTTTGGCCTCGATCTGGCGGATACGTTCGCGGGTGACCTTGAACTGCTTGCCGACCTCTTCGAGGGTGCGGCTGTAGCCGTCGACCAAGCCGAAGCGCAACGAGAGCACGCGGCGTTCGCGATCGGTGAGTGAGTCGAGCACGTCGATGATCTTCTCGCGAAGGAGCGAGTAGGCGGTCATATCGTAGGGATTCTCGGCGGACTTGTCCTCGATGAAATCGCCGAAGGACGTGTCGTCGCCGTCGCCGACGGGTGACTGCAACGAGATGGGCTGCTGCGCCATCTTCATGATCTGCTGCACGCGCTCAACGGGCAGGTTCATCTCGTCGGCCACCTCGTCGGGTGTCGGTTCATGGCCGAATTCTTGGAGGAGCTGCTTCTGCACCTGCATGACCTTGTTCAAGGTCTCGATCATGTGGACCGGGATGCGGATGGTGCGGGCCTGGTCGGCGATGGAGCGGGTGATGGCCTGGCGGATCCACCACGTGGCGTAGGTGGAGAACTTGTAGCCGCGGCGGTATTCGAATTTCTCGACCGCCTTCATGAGGCCCATGTTGCCCTCCTGGATGAGGTCGAGGAACGAGAGACCGCGGTTCGTGTATTTCTTCGCGATCGAGATCACGAGGCGAAGGTTGGCCTCGACCATCTCGGTCTTGGCCTTGTGGGCCTCGCGGACGTGGACGTTGGTCTGATGAACGACCCGCAGGAGATCGACCGGCGTGATGCGTTGATCGGCCTCGATCTGCTTGAGGCGGGCGTTGATCGCCTTCGTGTCGATGGCGGCGTCCTTCTTGGTCTTCGGGTGCTTGGCGCGGTCGAGCTGGTGATTGAGCTGTTCGATCTCGCTGAGCACGGGCTGGAGCTGCTCAAGCCACTCCTCGTAAACCTTCAGCTTGAAATAGAACTTGGAGAAATTGGCGCGCAGGGTCGCCTCGCGCTTGGTGTGTTTGGCGAGGATCTTTTTGCGGTCCGCTTCGGTGCGAGCCTTGAGATATTCATCCCAGGAATCGGCCACGCCCTCTTCGTTCTTCTGGGTGAGCTCGACGAGCTTGGGGAGGCCCTTGAAATAGGCGTCGCGGCTCTCGATTTTCTTGTCGATGACGATGCGATCAAAGCGCTCCTCGCGGTTGATCAGCTTGGCACCCAGGGTGGCGATATATTTGCCGATGATGGCGGTCTCGAAGAGGGCGGTCTGGGCCTTCAGCTCGGCGTTTTCGATGCGCTTGGAGATTTCGACCTCTTGTTCGCGGGTGAGCAGGGGGACCTGGCCCATCTGCTTGAGATACATGCGAACCGGGTCGTCGAGGATGTCGTGCTGTGACGAACGGGACTCTTCCTCTTCGGCCTCTTCCTGGCGCTGTTTGTAATCTTCGACCTGGTCGGGCTCGAGGATCTCGATTTCCAGATTCTGGAGAATGGAGAGGACGTTATCGATCTCCTCTTGGTTTTCGACGGAGTCAGGGAGAGCCTCGTTGATGTCGTCGAAGGTAAGGTAACCCTGTTCCTTGGAGAGACGAATGAGGTTGCGGATCTTGTCGTTGATACCGCCGGCGGGCAGGTCGACTCCGGGTGCAACGGCATCGCCCGAGGAGGGGCGTGCGCGTTCAATGGCAGCCTCCACGGCTTCTGAATGGGTATCGGTATCGGCAGACTTGGCTTTGCGCGGCATAGGGAGAGACAGGAATCAGGGGAAATGAATCAAGCTGCGGGCAGCCTCAATGGCGCGCGCAGCTGGCGTTTAATATCTAGGAGTTCTTTAAAAAGAGAATTTGCGTCAACGTTACTGTCCGCAGCGGTGTTGGCTAGAGCAAGTTCTATTTGGCGGACGCGCGGCTCCCAGAATCGGGTCTGGATGAGGCGGAGGGCTTCGTTGATAACCTTGACCGGATCATCGATTTGAGGGGTTTCGAAAAGCAGGGATGCGACCAAGGTGCGCTCCTCGGCGCTTTCTAGCAAATCGTCCAGGTGATCGCGGCCCGGAAAGTCGTCCTGGCCCATCAGGCCGAGAAAACGGTCCAGCAAAACGCCGGCCGGGTGGCTGCGGTCGATCCACTCGTGCGGCAAGGTATGATCCAGCGGCTTCCCCATCTTCTCAAAGTGCAGCATGGTGAATAGCAGGTGGTGTTCGGGCGTGTCCTTGGTGGCGGTCTTGGTTGGCGGGGCGACAACCTCCTCGATGCCGGCGGGGATTGCCGGGCGCGTGGCTTGCTGCCGGTCATGGCGGACACGCTGGCCCTCAAAGTCGCGTTGCAACGCCGAGAGCGGCAGTCGGAGCAAAGAGGCGGCCTCGGCGAGGAATTGGGAGCGGGCCACCTCGGATTCGGCGTTGAGGATGAGAGAGTGGAGCTCGGTTGCGATCCGGGCCTTCTGCTCAGGCGTGGCCGTTTCTGGCGCGGGCAGGAGGGCGCGACAGGCAAACGCCATAGCGGAGAGAGCGCCTTTACGCACCTCCTCGTAACCGGCGAGGCCCTTGTCCATGAAGAGCAGGTCGGGGTCAATTTTAGTGTCGGTCGCACCACCCAGAAACCGCACTTCGAGACCGGCTTTCAGCGCCATGGGCAGAAAGCGAAGGGCGGCTTTCTGGCCGGCGCTGTCGCCGTCAAAGAAACACTCAACCTGCGTGTGGTAGCGGCGAAGCAAAACAAGCTGGCCCTCAGTGATTGAGGTCCCCTGCGGGGCGATGGCGGTTTTGAGGCCCACGCTCCAGCTGCGCAACGCGTCGAGCTGGCCTTCGACGAGGACGAAGGGTTTGCCTTCACCGACGTTGCTGCGGGCGCGGTCGAGGTTGAAGAGCAAGTTGCCCTTGGTGAAAATCGGCGTCTCGGGCGAGTTGACGTATTTGGCTTCGTGAGAGGGATCGTCCTTCGGCGTGAGATCGGTCTGGCGCGCGGTGAACGCGACCACGCGGCCTTGGTGGTCGCGAATGGGTATCATCAGGCGTCCACGGAAGCGCGGCTTGAAGGAACCGAGGCCGAGGACGCCGCCCTCGCGCACGAAGAATAGACCGCATTGGCGGAGGGCGTCCTCGGAGTGTTTTTTCTTGAGCAACGCGGCGGCCAGCGAGGCATCGGCCGGTTCGGCGGCGCCGATCTTGAACTCGTCGGCGAGTTCGTGGGTGAAGCGGCGTTTGTCCGTCCAGTAAGCTCGCATCCAATCACCGGTGGGCGTGGCTGCTTTGAAAACCTGATGGAAGTGCTCGGCGGCGGTCTCGTGGATATCGAAAATCTCCTGGCGTAGCGACCGCTCCTCGCGAGTGGGGCCGCCGGAGCCGTCCTCGTATTCGATGGCTATGCCGAAGCGCTTGCCGAGGGTTTCCATGGCCTCGGTAAAGTTAAGCTGCTCGGTTTCGCGCACGAACGTGATGACGTCGCCGGCTTTCCCGCAACCGAAACACTTGTAGAAACCCTTGTCCGGATCGACGTGGAAGGACGGCGATTTTTCGTTGTGGAAGGGACAAAGGCCTTTGAACCGAGAGCCGGCCTTGCGCAAGGTGGCCACCCGTCCCACCACGTCGACGATGTTCACGCGAAGTTTGAGATCGCGGAGACAGGTGGGTTTGATGACGGGCATGGAACGATGGCCGTCGCAAAAGGGCCGCGACGAAGTTTGCACTTTTACCCTCGCGTCGGGTCTGTCAAGAACTGCGGTTTGAACGTCCGCAACGACCTGATCGCCGGGCGCTTCTTCCTCCTATGTTTAATCTCCGTTCCGTGTTCCTTGGTGTGCTCGTGCTCGCGGTTTTTCCCCGCGCGTTCGCTGCGGAAGCCCTGCCGGCGGTCTCCCCCGTGATTTGGGACGCCACGCTGGCTGACTTTTCCGACTCCACTTATGCCAGGCAGGTCGAGCAGTTGATCAAAACGTTTGAGGTCTCGGCGGGCCGGACTCTCTCGCCGGGCGAAAAGGGCAAAGTTGGACTGAAAATTTATGCCGATTCCGGTCCGGGTCTCGCAACCCCGCTCGGCCTGACCAAGGCGGTGATCGCGGCGTTGGAGCGTCGGGGTTACCCGAAGGATAAGATTTTTCTCGTCGGCCTGAATCAACAACGCCTCCGCTTCACCGGGTATCTTCCCTCGCTGGTGACGGGTAAATCGGCGTTCGAGGGACACCAAGTCTACGTGTTGGAGTCGGGTCGCTACTTCGATCCGGTGTGGTTTTACGACAGCCCGTTGCCTTCGCGTTTCGATCCGATCTTGGCGCAAAAAAGCGTGGAGGCCTTTGATCCAGAGACCACGCTGGAGCAGGACCGGA